>JANQLT010000008.1 GCA_028280455.1 Kiloniellales bacterium | reverse complement strand
CGCATCCCTCTCCCCCGACGGGGGAGAGGGCTGTGGAGGCTTAGCGAAGCCGAAGGCTGAGCTTAGCCGGAGCCGGGTGAGGGGGCGGTTCGTTTCCCTCGGGCGGCGGGTCCGCGATGCCGCCTAGTCCGGCAACGCTCTAAGTCTCCTCGCCCGATAGGTCGCCGCCCTCCGCCTGCCGGCGGGTGCGCAGCTTGTCCCAGTAGTCCAGGCGCTTGCGCAGCTCCCGTTCGAAGCCGCGCTCGACCGGCGCGTAGAAGCGGCGCCGGCCCATCTCCTCGGGAAAGTAGTCCTGGCCCGAGAAGGCCTCGGGCGCGGCGTGGTCGTAGGCGTAGTCCTTGCCGTAGCCCAGGTCCTTCATCAGCCGGGTCGGCGCGTTGAGGATGTGCTTCGGCGGGGCCAGGGAGCCGCTGCCGCGCGCCGCCTCGCCGGCCGCGCCGAAGGCCTTGTAGGCGGCGTTCGACTTCGGCGCCGTGGCCAGGTAGATCACCGACTGGGCCAGCGCCAGCTCGCCTTCCGGGCTGCCGATGCGCTCGAAGGCCTGCCAGGCCGCGACGCTCTGGGTCAGGGCCTGGGGGTCGGCCAGGCCGACGTCCTCCACCGCGAAGCGCACCAGGCGCCGGGCGATGTAGTGCGGGTCCTCGCCGCCGGCCAGCATGCGCGCCAGCCAGTAGAGCGCGGCGTCGCAGTCCGAGCCGCGCAACGACTTGTGCAGCGCGCTGATCAGGTTGTAGTGGCTCTCCTGGCCCTTGTCGTAGAGCGGCGCGCGCTTCTGCACCGCCTGGGCCAGGCCCGCCGGATCGAGCGCCTCGGCGGGCGCCAGGGCGTCCAGCTCCTCGACCAGGTTCAGCAGGTAGCGGCCGTCGCCGTCGGCCATGGCGATCAGGGCCTGGCGTGCCTCCTCGGTGAGCGGCAGGGCGCGGCCGGTCTCGGCCTCGGCGCGCGCCACGACGATCGCCAGCGCGGCCGGGTCGAGCCGGTGCAGCACCTGGACCTGCAGGCGCGACAGCAGGGCCGGGTTCAGCTCGAAGGAGGGATTCTCGGTGGTGGCACCGACCAGCGTCACCGTGCCGTCCTCGACATAGGGCAGCAGGCCGTCCTGCTGCGCCCGGTTGAAGCGGTGGATCTCGTCGATGAAGAGCAGCGTGCCCTGCCCCGCCAGGCGCCGCTGCTTGGCCCGCTCGAAGACCTTGCGCAGGTCGGCGACCCCGGCGAAGACGGCGGACAGCGGCTCGAAGGTCGAGTCGGTCGCGTCGGCCAGGAGCCGGGCGATGGTGGTCTTGCCGCTGCCGGGCGGCCCCCAGAGCACCATCGAGGTGATGCGCCGGGCGGCGACCATGCGGGCGATCGGCCCGCCGTCTTGCAGAAGGTGATCCTGGCCGACGACCTCGGCCAGGGACGACGGCCGCAGCCGGTCGGCCAGCGGCCGCGGCGCCTGCGACTCGAAGAGGCCGCTCTGGGCCTCTGAGGCCATCAGGCGGAGAACTCGACGGTGCGGACCCGGCCGTCGCGGCTGAAGCTGATCGCCCAGCGCTCGCGCTGGCCCTGCACGGCGGCCTTGAGCTCGGACACGCTGGAGACCTCCTTGCGGTTGACCGCGACGATGATGTCGCCGCGCCGGAAGCCGAGGCGGTAGGCCGTGTCGTCGCGGTCGAGGGAGACGATGATCGTGCCTTCCCAGGCGCCGTCCAGCTCCATCTCCTCGGCCAGGGCCGGCGAGAGGTTGGCCACGACCGCGCCGCGCAGCGGGTGGCGCCCGTCGAGGCGGCTCTCGTCGCGCGCCGGCGACTCCGGCGGCAGCTCGAGAGGCAGCGACACGCCGATCTCCCGCCGGTCGCGCCAGACGCCGAGGGCGGTCTGCTCGCCGACCGGCCGGGTCGCGACGCGATAGCGCAGGGCCGAGAGATCCTCGACCGGCCGCCTCTCCAAGCTGGTGATGACGTCGCCCTGCCGCAGGCCGGCGCGGTCCGCGGGTCCGCCCGGGAAGACCCGGGTCACCACGACGCCGCCCGGCCGGTCCAGCCCGAAGCCCTCGGCCAGGTCGCTGGTCACCGTCTGGCCGAGGAAGCCCGGCCAGGGCCGCATGACCCGGCCGCCGGCGCGCGCGCTGGCGACCACGGTGTTGACCATGTTCGAGGGGATGGCGAAGCCGATGCCGATCGAGCCGCCCGACTTCGAGAAGATCGCCGTGTTGATGCCGACCAGCTTGCCGTCCATGGTCACCAGCGCGCCGCCGGAGTTGCCCGGGTTGATCGCCGCGTCGGTCTGGATGAAGAAGCTGAAGTCGCTGATGCCGGTGTTGGTCCGGGCCAGGGCCGAGACGATGCCGCTGGTCACGGTGCGGCCGACGCCGAAGGGATTGCCGATCGCCAGGACCAGGTCGCCGACCTCGATGGCGTCGGAGTCGCCGAAGGTCAGGGCCGGCAGGCGCTCCGGGCCGGCCTCGATCATCAGCACGCTGAGATCGGTGCGCTGCTCGTGCAGCACGACCCGGGCCGGGAACTCGCGGCGGTCCGAGAGGACCACCGTGATCTCGTCGGCGCCCTTGATGACGTGGTAGTTGGTGACGATCAGGCCGTCCTCGGAGACGATCACGCCGGAGCCCAGCGAGTTCTGGATCCGCTCGCGCGGCATGCCGAACATGCCGAAGCCCTCGCCGAAGAAGCGCTTGAACAGCGGATCGTTGAACAGCGGCGAGAACATCGGCCGCTGGCTGACCCGCTTGCGGGTGTAGATGTTGACCACCGCCGGGTCGACGGCCTTGACCAGGGGCGCGAAGGACAGCGTGACCTGCTCGCGCGAGCTCGGCACGGCCTTGCTCACGGTCTCGCCCACGGTCTCGCTCTGGGCCCAGGCGGACTGCCAGCCCGCCACGGCGAGCAGCCCCGCCACCAACAGTGCCGTCATCGATAAACGCGCCATCAAGACCTCCGTAACGCCATCCTAACCGTCTTCACCCCCGTCCAATAGCGTCCCCCTCACGACGAAAAGAGGGCAGCCTCATCGGCTGCCCCCCTAGGCTTCTCCCAGACTTGGGCCGAGACACTCAGTTCTCTTCGCCCTCTTCCTCGTCCTCGTCGCGGTCCTGCGTCGGACCGGAATCCTGTCCCTTGGCATCCGGGTCGCGGTCGACCAGCTCGATGATCGCCATCGGCGCCATGTCGCCGTAGCGGAAGCCGGCCTTGAGGACCCGGGTGTAGCCGCCCTTGCGCTCGCCGTAGCGCTCGGCCAGCACGCCGAAGAGCTTCTCGGCCAGGTCCCGGTCGCGCAGAACGGCGAGCGCCTGGCGGCGGGCATGCAGGTCGCCGCGCTTGCCGAGGGTGATCAGCCGCTCGACCACGGCCCTGAGGTCCTTCGCCTTGGGCAGCGTCGTCTTGATCTGCTCGTGCTTGATCAGCGCCGCCGCCATGTTGGCGAACATCGCCTTGCGGTGCTCCGACGTCCGATTGAATTTGCGCAGGGCGTTGCCGTGCCGCATCTCGCTCTCCTCCAGGTCCTGGCCTCGCGCGCGAGACCGATTTCACCGACCGCTCGCCCTCTTGCCGCTTTCGGCCCGGTACGGCGGCTTGGGCCGGCATGGCCCCGGTCACAAAACAAAGGTCGCAAAAGCAAGGGCCGAGCGGTCAAGACCGCCCGGCCCGGGTTTCGGCTAGCCTCAGAAAGGCTCGTCCAGTCGCTTGGCCAGCTCCTCGATGTTCTCGGGCGGCCAGTTGGTGATCTCCATGCCCAGGTGGAGGCCCATCTGGGCGAGCACTTCCTTGATCTCGTTCAGCGACTTGCGCCCGAAGTTCGGCGTCCGCAGCATCTCCGCCTCGGTCTTCTGGACCAGGTCGCCGATGTAGACGATGTTGTCGTTCTTCAGGCAGTTCGCCGAGCGCACCGACAGCTCGAGCTCGTCGACCTTGCGCAGCAGGTTCTTGTTGAAGGGCGGCTCGCTCGGCTGCTCCTCCGACACGCCGGACTGCGGCTCCTCGAAGTTGATGAAGAGCTGGAGCTGGTCCTGCAGGATGCGCGCCGCCAGGGCGACCGCGTCCTCCGGCGTCACCGCGCCGTTGGTCTCGATCTCCATGGTCAGCTTGTTGTAGTCGGTGACCTGGCCGACGCGGGTGTTGTCGACCTTGTAGGCGACCTTGCGCACCGGCGAGAAGACCGCGTCGACCGGGATCAGGCCGATCGGCGCGTCCTCGGGCCGGTTCTGCGAGCCCGGGACGTAGCCCTTGCCGGTCTCGACGGTCAGCTCCATGTCGATGTGCGCGCCGTCGTCCAGGGTGCAGATCAGCAGCCCCGGGTTCATGACGTCGATGTCGTGGCCGGTCTCGATCTGCCCGGCCGTGACCTCGCCCGGGCCGTCGGCCCGCAGGCGCATCCGCTTCGGGCCGTCGCCGTGCATCCGCAGCGCGATCATCTTGACGTTCAAGACGATGTCCGTGACGTCCTCGCGCACGCCCGGGATCGAGGAGAACTCGTGCAGCACGCTGTCGATGTGGATGCTGGTGACCGCCGCGCCCTGCAGCGAGGACAGCAGCACCCGGCGCAGGGCGTTGCCCAGCGTCAGGCCGAAGCCGCGCTCCAGCGGCTCCGCCACCACCCGCGCAAAGCGCTGCGCGTCGTCGCCGGGGATAATCTCCAGCTTGTTGGGCTTGATCAGTTCGGTCCAGTTTTTCTGAAGCAAGGTATTGCCCTCACGTGTATTCGGCTCGCGGCCGATGCTCTCGGCTCACCGGCCAATGCCGTCGTCTCGGACCTCTGGGCCGTCCTCGGCCCCTAACGGTCCCAAATCTCAGACCCCAGGCCCGTACAAGGGCCCTTTCGGTCTCCTGCCCGATCGCCGAGCGGCCGCCCTGCGGCGCCGCCACGGCCCTTGAGGACTCCCGCCGGACGCTAGACCCGCCGCTTCTTGGGCGGCCGGCATCCGTTGTGGGGGATCGGGGTAACGTCCCTGATCGCGGTGATCGTGAAGCCACAGGCCTGCAGCGCGCGCAGCGCCGACTCACGACCCGAGCCGGGACCCTTCACGTTCACTTCCAAGGTCTTCATGCCGTGGTCCATCGCCTTGCGTCCGGCGTCCTCGGCGGCGAGCTGGGCGGCATAGGGCGTCGACTTGCGCGAGCCCTTGAAACCCTGGCTGCCGGCCGAAGACCAGGAGATCGCGTTGCCCTGGACGTCGGTGATGGTGATCTGCGTGTTGTTGAAGGTCGCGCTGACGTGGGCGACCCCCGAGGTAATGTTCTTTCGCTCGCGGCGGCGCAAGCGTGCCTGTGGCTTTGCCATTACTTAGCCTTCGCTCCTAATCCAACGCTCGGACCCCAGGCCCCGGCGCGTGCTACTTCTTCTTGCCCGCGATCGGGCGCGCCGGCCCCTTCCGCGTCCGGGCATTGGTATGGGTCCGCTGGCCGCGTACCGGCAGGCCCTTGCGATGGCGCAGGCCGCGGTAGCAGCCCAGGTCCATCAAGCGCTTGATGTTCATCGCCACTTCGCGGCGCAGGTCGCCTTCGACCAGGTACTCGCGGTCGATGCTCTCGCGGATCCGCACGACCTCGTCGTCGGTCAGCTCGTTGACCCGGCGCTCGCGCGGGATGCCGACCTTCTGGCAGATCTCGCTCGCCTTGGTCCGGCCGATGCCGTGGATGTAGGTCAGCGCGATCTCGACACGCTTCTGCGTTGGAATGTTGACGCCAGCAATTCGTGCCACGCCGTGAGCTCCTCGAACCTAGATGTCAGAAACGCCAATGCGCCGAACCTGGGGCACACGAATCGGTCCGCGCGCCGCTCTGCCGGAGGGCGCGGAGTATAGGTCTTGGCCCTTGCAAGTCAAGCCCCCCCGCCGGCGCCGTTGGGGCCCAGAATCCCTTGGATCTGGCCGCTGACGCCGTCGATCGAGTCCATGCCGTCGACCACCTTGAGGATACCCTTGTCGCTGTAGTAGGGCAGGATCGGGGCCGTCTGCTGGTGGTAGACCTCGAGGCGCCGCTTCAGGGTCTCGACGTTGTCGTCCGAGCGGGCGCCGTCGACCGACTCGGCGATCCGGGTCTCGATCCGCTCGACCAGCACCTCGTCGGCGACCCGCAGCTCGATCACCGCATCGAGCTTCAGGCCCTTGTCGCCCAGCATCCGGTCTAGGGCCTCGGCCTGGGGCACGGTGCGCGGGAAGCCGTCCAGGATGAAGCCGTTCTTGCAGTCCGGCTCGTCGATCCGCTCGGAGATCATCTGGACCATCAGGTCGTCGGGCATGAGCTGGCCCTTGTCCATGATGGCCTTGGCCTCCTTGCCGAGCTCGCTGCCCGAGGCCACCGCTGCCCGCAGCATCTCGCCGGTCGAGAGCTGGACGATGCTGTGCGCCTCTTCGATGCGCTTGGCCTGGGTCCCCTTGCCGGCCCCCGGCGGACCCAGAAGGATGATGTTCATCGCCGCCGCGCCCCCCGCAGTTTCGACTTCTTGATCAGCCCCTCGTACTGGTGCGCCAGCAGGTGCGAATGGACCTGGGCCACCGTGTCCATGGTCACCGAGACCACGATCAGCAGGCTCGTGCCGCCGAAGTAGAAGGGCACCGCGTACTGCGAGATCAGGATCTCGGGCAGCAGGCAGACCAGCGCCAGGTAGGCGGCGCCGACCACCGTCAGGCGGGTCATGATGTGGCTGATGTAGTCGGCCGTGTTCTTGCCGGGCCGGATGCCCGGGATGAAGCCGCCGTGCTTCTTCAAGTTGTCGGCCGTGTCCGCGGGATTGAACACGATCGAGGTGTAGAAAAAGGCGAAGAACACGATCAGGCCGATGTAGAGCGCCAGGTAGAGTGGCTGGCCGTGTCCCAGCAGGGCCGAGACGGTGTTCAGCCAGTCCGGCCCGCCACCGCCGGCGAAGCCGGTGACGGTCAGCGGCATCAGCAGCAGCGAGGAGGCGAAGATCGGCGGGATGACGCCGGCCGAGTTGAGCTTCAGCGGCAGGTGGCTGGCCTCGCCGCCGAACATCTTGTTGCCGACCTGGCGCTTCGGGTACTGCACCACCAGGCGCCGCTGGGCCCGCTCCATGAACACGATGAAGGCGATCACGAGCACGGACATCAGCAGCAGGAAGACGATGAAACCGGCCGAGAGCGCGCCCGTGCGGCCGAGCTCCAGGGTGCTGACCAGGGCCAGGGGCAGGTTGGCGACGATGCCGGAGAAGATGATCAGCGAGATGCCGTTGCCGACGCCGCGCTGGGTGATCTGCTCGCCCAGCCACATCAGGAAGATGGTGCCGCCGGTCAGGGTGATGACCATGGTGAAGCGGAAGAACAGGCCCGGCTCGATCACCGCCGAGCCGCTCGGCCCGGTGGTGTTCTCCAGGCCCACCGCGATGCCGTAGGACTGGAAGGCGGCGAGCAGGACCGTGCCGTAGCGGGTGTACTGGTTGATCTTCTTGCGCCCGGCCTCGCCTTCCTTCTTGAGCGCCTCGAGAGTCGGCGAGACGGCGGCCATCAGCTGCATGATGATGGCCGCCGAGATGTAGGGCATGATGTTGAGGGCGAAGATGGTCATGCGCCCCAGGGCGCCGCCCGCGAACATGTCGAAGATGCCGAGGATGCCGCCGGAGTGCTGCGAGAAGATCTGCTCGAGCACCACCGGGTCGATGCCGGGGGCCGGGATGTAGGTGCCGAGGCGGTAGATCACCAGGGCGCCAAGGGTGAACCAGATGCGCTGCTTCAGCTCGGTGGCCTTGGACAGCGCTCCGAAGTTGATGCTCTGTGCAAGTTGCTCGGCGGCAGATGCCATATCGCCCTCGATCCTCGCGGCCCGTTACGGCCAGGCCCCCTCAGTCGCCGCCCGACTCGGCTTCACCCTCCTGCTCGGCCGCCGCGCCTTTCGCCTTCGCCGGCTTCTCGGCGGCTTTGCCCTCGGCCGCCTTCCCCTCGGACCGGACCCCGGCCAGCACGACGGAGCCGCCGGCCTTCTCGACCGCGGCCTGGGCGGCCTTCGAAGCACCGGCGACGCTGATCGAGACTTTGGCCTTCAGCTCGCCCTTTGCAAGGAGCCGGATGCCGTCTCTCGGGTTCTTGACCAGGCCCGCGGCGACGATGGCCGCCTCGTCGATCGGCTTGCCGGCGTCGAGCTTGCCCTCGTCGATCGCCCGCTGCAGGCGGTCGAGGTTGAGCGCCACGTAGCGCTTGCGGAAGATGTTGGTGAAGCCGCGCTTCGGCAGGCGCCGATGCAGCGGCATCTGGCCGCCTTCGAAGCCCTTGATCGAGACGCCGCTGCGCGACTTCTGACCCTTGTGGCCACGGCCCGACGTCTTGCCGCTACCCGAGCCGATGCCGCGGCCGACCCGCTTCTTGCGCGGCCGGGCGCCTGGGTTGTCTGACAGTTCGTTCAGCTTCATCGATCCGATTCCTCGAGGGGCCCGGCGCAGCGGGCCGGCAACCCGTTACTGCTCGTCGACGACCTCGACCAGGTGGCTGACCTTGTCGATCATGCCGCGCACGGCCGGCGTGTCCTCCAGCTCGCGCACCCGGTGCATCCGGTTCAGGCCGAGCCCGACCAGGGTCGCGCGCTGATCCTTCGGCCGGCCGATGGGGCTGCCGATCTGGCGCACGGTGACCGTCTTCCTGTCCTTCGCCATGGTTCCTACTCCGCCTCGCCTCAGGCCTCGGCGCCTTCGGCGGCCGCAGCCTCGCCGGCGCCCTCGCCGGAAGCCTCGCGCCGGCCGAGAATGTCGGAGACCTTGCGGCCGCGGCGCTGGGCCACCATGCGCGGGCTGGCGCAGCGCGACAGGGCGTTGAAGGTGGCCTTGATCATGTTGTGCGGGTTGGCGCTGCCGACCGACTTGGCGACCACGTCCTGCATGCCCAGGGACTCGAAGATGGCGCGCATCGGGCCGCCGGCGATGATGCCGGTGCCCGGCTCGGCGGCGCGCAGCACCACCCGCCCGGCGCCGTAGTGGCCGGTGACGTCGTGGTGCAGGGTGCGGCCCTCGCGCAGCGGCACGCGCACCATGCTGCGCTTGGCCTGCTCGGTCGCCTTGCGGATCGCCTCGGGCACCTCGCGGGCCTTGCCGTGGCCGTAGCCGGCCCGGCCGCGGCCGTCGCCGACCACCACCAGGGCGGCGAAACCGAAGCGCCGGCCGCCCTTGACCACCTTGGCCACGCGGTTGATGCCGACCAGCTTTTCGCGCAGCTCCGACTCTTCCTGGTCGCGATCGCTGCGCGGATTGCGGCGATCGCGTTGGGAGCGCTGGGGAGAGCGTGCCATCGTCTTCGGTCCTTCTTAGAACGAGAGGCCGGCTTCGCGCGCGGCCTCGGCCAGGGCCTTGACCCGGCCGTGATAGAGATAGCCGCCGCGGTCGAAGACGACCTCCTTGACGCCGGCCGCCACGGCCCGCTCGGCGAGCAGGTTGCCGACCTTGGCGGCAGCCTCCTTGTCGCCGCTCTTGCCGCCGCGCAGGGCGGCGTCGAGCGTCGAGGCGGCGGCCAAGGTGACGCCTTTGCTGTCGTCGATCACCTGGGCGTAGATGTGCCGGCTCGAGCGGAACACCGAGAGCCTCGGCCGCCCCTTGTTGTGCCGCAGCAGGTGCCGCCGGACGCGGTTCCTGCGCTGCTGGAATGTCGAGATGGGCTTCGCCATGGCGCTTACTTCTTCTTGCCTTCCTTGCGCAGGATGGTCTCTTCGACGTACTTGATGCCTTTGCCCTTGTAGGGCTCCGGCGGCCGGAACCCGCGGATCTCCGCGGCCACCTGGCCGACGCGCTGCTTGTCGCCGCCGCTGATCGCGACGCTGGTCGGCTTCTCGCAGACGATCGTGATGCCCTCGGGGATCGGGTAGTTGATCTCGTGGCTGTAGCCGAGCTGCAGGACCAGGTCCTGGCCCTGGACCGAGGCGCGATAGCCGACGCCGTTGATCTCCAGCTCCTTCTTGAAGCCCTCGGAGACGCCGGTTACCAGCGACTGGATCTGCGCCCGCGTCGTGCCCCAGAGCGAGCGCGCCCGCTTGCTGTCGTTCGCCGGGGTGACGGTCACCTTGCCGTCGTCGAGCCTGACCGAGACGTCCTCCAAGTGGACGAAGCTGAGCTCGCCCAGCTTGCCCTTGGCCTTGACGGTCTGGCCGTCGATCGACAGGTCGACGCCGGCGGGGATCTCGATCGGCTGTTGGCCTATGCGTGACATCGTCTCGGTCCTAGAACACGCGGCAGAGCACCTCGCCGCCGACGTTGGCGGCGCGGGCTTCGTTGTCGGACATCACGCCGCGCGGCGTCGAGAGGATCTGGATGCCGAGCCCGTTGTAGTAGCGCGGCAGGTCCTTGATCTTCGAGTAGACGCGTCGGCCGGGCTTGGAGACCCGCGAGATCTCGCGGATCGCCGGCTCGCCGTCGGCGTACTTCAGCTCGATCTCAAGCTGCGGGATGCCGGGCTGGGCATCCACGCTGCGGTAATCGCGAATGTAACCCTCGCGCTTCAGGACATCGAGCACGTTGCTCCGAAAGCGTGAGGCCGGCGAACGGACCTTGCTCTTTCCGCCCCTTTGCCCGTTGCGGATGCGGGTCAGCATATCGCCGAGCGGATCGCTCATCGCCATCTCAGGCTACCCCTTCGTGACTTACCAGCTGGCCTTGACCATGCCCGGGATCTGGCCGATCGAGGCGAGATCCCTAAGGGCGATCCGGGACAGTCGGAACTTTCGGTAGAAGCCGCGCGGTCGGCCGGTCAGCTCGCAGCGGTTGCGCAGGCGCGAGGGCGCGCTGTTGCGCGGCACCTTGGCCAGCTTCAAATAGGCCTGGAAACGCTCCTCCGGCGGCAGGTTCCGGTCGCGTGCGATCGCCTTGAGGTTGGCCCGCTTGTTGGCATGGCTCTTGACCATGCGGCGGCGGCGCCGGTTCTTCTCAATCGCGCTTTTCTTGGCCATCTGCTCTCACTCTCTCGCTCGCTGTCCGGCTCAGTTGCGGAACGGCATATCGAAGCCGCGCAGCAACGCCCGGGCCTCATCGTCGGTCTTGGCGCTGGTGACGATCACCACGTCCATGCCGCGAATCTCGTCGACCTTGTCGTACTCGATCTCCGGAAAGACGATCTGCTCCTTCAGGCCCATCGAGAAGTTGCCGCGGCCGTCGAAGGCCTTCGGCGAAACGCCGCGGAAGTCGCGCACGCGCGGCAGGGCCACGGTGATCAGGCGGTCGAGGAACTCGTACATCCGCGTCCGGCGCAGGGTCACCTTGCAGCCCAGCGGCATGCCCTCGCGGACCTTGAAGTTCGAGATCGAGCGCCGGGCCTTGGTCACGATCGGCTTCTGGCCGGTGATCAGGGCCAAGTCGCCGGCCGCGGCCTGAACCTTCTTGGAGTCCTGGACCGCCTCGCCGACGCCCATGTTGACGACGACCTTCTCGATCTTCGGTACCTCGTGGCGGTTCTTGTAGCCGAACTCCTCCATCAGGTTCGGCAAGATCACGCCCTCGAAGTGCTCCTGCAAACGCGCTTTCATCGTCTCAGGCCTCTGGCTCAAGTATCGATCGGCTCGCCGGAGCGCTTGGCGTAGCGCAGCTTGCGGCCGTCGTCGGTGGTGCGGTAGCCGACCCGCGTCGGCTTGTCGTCCTTGGGGTCGGCGTGGGCGACGTTGGAGATGTGGATCGAGGCTTCCTTGTCGACGATGCCGCCCGGGTTCATCTGGCTCGGCCGGGTGTGGCGCTTGACCATGTTGATGCCCTGCACCAGGACGCGGTCCTCCTTCGGCATGACGCGGATCACTTCGCCGCTCTTGCCGCGCTCGCGCCCGGTGGTGACGATCACCTTGTCGCCCTTCCTGATCTTCAGCTTCTCGGCCATCACAACACCTCGGGGGCCAGCGAAATGATCTTCATGAAGCGCCGGGCCCGCAGCTCGCGGGTCACCGGGCCGAAGATGCGCGTGCCGATCGGCTCGTTCTGGTTGTTGACCAGCACGGCCGCGTTGCGGTCGAAGCGGATCGCGCTGCCGTCCTCGCGGCGGATCTCCTTGGCCGTGCGCACGATCACCGCGCGATGGATGTCGCCCTTCTTGACGCGGCCGCGCGGGATGGCCTCCTTGACGGAGACCACGATGATGTCGCCCACGCCGGCGGACTTGCGCTTCGAGCCGCCCAGCACCTTGATGCACTGAACGCTGCGCGCGCCGGAGTTGTCGGCCACGTCCAGCTTGCTCTGCATCTGGATCATCGCTCGCGGCTCCTCTTAACTCAGCTTTCGCCGGCAACCACGGTACCGACGACCTCCCAAGTCTTGGTCTTGGAGATCGGCCGGCACTCTTGGATGCGCACGTTGTCGCCCACCTTGTAGTTGTTCTCGGCATCGTGGGCCTGATAGCGCTTGGAGCGCTTGATGATCTTCTTGTAGACGGGATGGGTGACGCGCCGCTCGACCAAGACGGTGACCGTCTTGTCGCGCTTGTCGCTCACCACCAAACCCTGCATGACCCGCCGCGGCATGTCTCTCTAACTCCTCAGGACGCCTGCTGCTTCTGCTGCAGGATCGTTTTGATACGCGCGATGTCGCGCCGGACCTGGCGCACCCGCGCCGTGTTCTCGAGCTGCCCGCTCGCCTTCTGGAAGCGCAGGTTGAACTGCTCCTTCTTGAGCTGCACGAGGCTCTCGCTCAGCTCGTCTGGCGTCTTGGCGCGCAAATCGCCGGCCTTCATTGCCTAACCCTCCTCGCCGAGGCGGCTGACGAAGCGCGTGCCGATCGGCAGCTTCGCGGAGGCCAGGGTGAAGGCCTCCTCCGCGACGTTGCGCGGCACGCCGTCCAACTCGAACATGATGCGGCCGGGCTTGACCCGGGCCGCCCACCACTCCGGCGTGCCCTTGCCCTTGCCCTGGCGCACCTCGGCCGGCTTCTGCGACACCGGCACGTCGGGGAAGATCCGGATCCAGAGCTTGCCGGCGCGCTTCATGTGGCGCGTGATGGCCCGCCGCGCGGCCTCGATCTGGCGCGCCGAGACCCGGCCGGGCTGCGTCGCCTTGAGGCCGTAGGCGCCGAAATTGAGCGCCGTGCCGCCCTTGGCCAGGCCGTGGATGCGGCCCTTGTGCGCCTTCCGGAATTTGGTTCGCTTCGGCTGCAGCATGGTTCCTGTTGCCCTTCCTCGACCCTAGGCCCGCGCCTCAGCGCCCGACCTGGCTCTCCTGCAGGCGCTTGTCCTGGGCCATGGGGTCGTGGGCCATGATGTCGCCCTTGTAGACCCAGACCTTGACGCCGCAGGTGCCGTAGGTCGTCATCGCGGTGGCCTCGCCGTAGTCGACGTCGGCGCGCAGCGTGTGCAGCGGCACCCGGCCCTCGCGATACCATTCCGTGCGCGCGATCTCGGCGCCCGCCAGGCGGCCCGCGCAGTTGATCCGGATGCCCTCGGCGCCCAGGCGCATGGCGTTCTGCACCGCACGCTTCATGGCCCGGCGGAAGGCGACCCGGCGCTCGAGCTGCTGGGCGATGTTCTCGGCGACCAGCCGCGCGTCGATCTCCGGCTTGCGGATCTCGACGATGTTGAGCTGCACCTCGTTGCCGGTCAGCTTCTGCAGCTCCTGGCGCAGCTTCTCGATGTCGGCGCCCTTCTTGCCGATCACCACGCCCGGGCGGGCCGTGTGGATGGTCACCCGCGCCTTCTTGGCCGGCCGCTCGATGACGATGCGCGAGACGCCGGCCTGGCTCAGGCGCTTGCGCAGGAAGCGCCGCAGGGTCAGGTCCTCGTGCAGCATCTTGCTGTAGTCGTCGCCGGCGAACCAGCGCGAGTCCCAGGTCCGGTTGACCCCGACCCGCAGGCCGATCGGATTGACTTTCTGGCCCATCAGGCGGCCTCCTCGCGTTCGCGGACCACCACGGTGAGGCGGCTCCAGGGCTTCATGATGCGCCCGACCCGGCCGCGCGCCCGGGGCCGGAAGCGCTTCATGACGAAGGCCTTGCCGACCGAGGCCTCGGCGACGAAGAGGCGATCGACGTCGAGCTGGTGGTTGTTCTCGGCATTGGCAATGGCCGACTCCAGGGCCTTCTTGACCTCGCCGGCGATGCGCCGCTTGGAGAAGGCCAGCTCGGCCAGCGCCGCCTCGGCCTTGAGGCCGCGGATCGACTGGCAGACCAGGTTCAGCTTGCGCGGGCTGGTGCGCAGGTTGCGGACCACGGCGCGGGCCTCGTTCTCGGCCATGTTGCCCGGATGACTGGGCTTGCCCATGACTAGCCCCTCCTCGCCTTCTTGTCGGCGGCATGGCCGTGGAAGGTCCGGGTCGGCGCGAACTCGCCGAACTTGTGGCCGACCATGTTCTCGGTGACCAGGACCGGCAGAAACTTGTGCCCGTTGTAGACCCCGAAGGTGAGGCCGACGAACTGCGGCATGATGGTCGAGCGCCGCGACCAGGTCTTGATGATGTCGTTGCGGCCCGAACCGCGCGCCTTATCCGCCTTTTTCAGCAGATAGCCGTCGACGAAGGGGCCTTTCCAGGTTGAACGCGCCAAAGCTCTATCCTCCTCAGCGCTTCCGGTGACGGCGGCGCACGATCAGGTCGTCGGACTTCTTGCCCTTGCGGGTCCGCGCACCCTTGGTCGGCTTGCCCCAGGGCGTGACCGGATGGCGGCCGCCCGAGGAGCGGCCCTCGCCGCCGCCGTGGGGGTGGTCGATCGGGTTCATGGCCACGCCGCGCACCGAGGGGCGCTTGCCCAGCCAGCGCTTGCGGCCGGCCTTGCCCAGCTTGACGTTGGCCTGGTCCGGGTTGGACACCGCGCCGATGGTGGCCATGCACTCGGCCCGCACCATGCGCACCTCGCCGGAGGAGAGGCGCAGCAGGGCGTAGCCGGCGTCGCGGCCGACGAGCTGCACATAGGTGCCGGCGGCCCGGGCGATCTGGCCGCCCCGGCCGGCCTTCAGCTCGACGTTGTGGACGATCGTGCCAATCGGGATCGAGGCCAGGGACATCGCGTTGCCCGGCTTGATGTCCGCGCGCTCGCCGGCGATCACGCTGTCGCCGGGGGCGAGCCGCTGGGGCGCCAGGATGTAGCTCTGGTCGCCGTCCTCGTACTCCAGCAGGGCGATGAAGGCCGTGCGGTTCGGGTCGTACTCCAGGCGCACGACCTTGGCGGGCACGTCGAACTTGTCGCGCCGCTTGAAGTCGACCAGGCGGTAGCTGCGCTTGTGGCCGCCGCCGCGCCGGCGCGCGGTGATTCGGCCGTAGTTGTTGCGCCCGCCCTTCTTGCTCAGGCCCTTGGTCAGGCTCTTGACCGGCTTGCCCTTCCAGAGCTCGGAGCGGTCGACCAGGACCAAGCTGCGGCGGCTCGGCGTCGTCGGCTTGAAGGATTTGAGAGCCATCGCCCTAGATCCCCGTGGTCACGTCGATGCTGTGACCCTCTTCGAGGGTCACGTAGGCCTTCTTGATGTCCGGCCGGCGGCCCGGCTGGCCACGGAAGCGCTTGGTCTTGCCCTTCAGGCGCAGGGTGTTGACCTTGCGCACCTTGACCTTGAAGAGCGTCTCGACCGCTTCCTTGATCTCGAACTTGTTGGCGTCCAGCGCGACCTGGAAGACGACCTGGCCATGCTCGGAGCCCTGGGTCGACTTCTCGGTCACCACCGGGCGCCGGATCACCTCGTAGAGGCGCTGCTGGGACAGCGTCGCCTCGGCCGGACGGCGGGGACGTCTGCTGCTCATTTCAGGCGGGCCTCCAGGGCTTGCACGGCGTCGCGGGTCAGCACCAGCGTGTCGCGCCGCAGGATGTCGTAGACGTTGGCGCCCTGCTGCGGCAGCACGTCGACCTCGGGGATGTTGCGGGCGGCCCGCACCAGGCCCTCGTCGAGATCGACGCCGTCGATCAGCAGGACCGAGCGCCAGCCCAGCGCCTGGAAGCGCTTGGCCAGCTCGCGGGTCTTGCCGCTCTCCAGCTTGGCGGCCTCAAGGACCACCAGCTTGCCCTCGGAGGCCTTGGCCGAGAGCGCCGTCTTGAGCGCCAGGCGCCGGACCTTCTTGGGCAGGTCGTGGCTGTGGTCGCGGGGCTGCGGCCCGAAGACCACGCCGCCGCCGCGCCGCTGCGAGACCCGGATGTTGCCGGCGCGGGCGCGGCCGGTGCCCTTCTGGCGGAACAGCTTGCGGGTCGAGCCGGCGACCTCGCTGCGTCCCTTGGCCTTGTGGGTGCCCTGGCGCCGCTTGGCGAGCTGCCAGTTGACCATGCGCGCCAGGATGTCCCGGCGCGCGGGCAGGCCGAAGATCGTGTCGTCCAGCGTGATCTCGCCGGCGCTTTCGTTCTCGAGCGTCGTGACCGGGCACTGCATGCTCAGCCGTCCTTCTTCTCGTCGCCGTCGGACTCAGGGGCGGTCTCGGCCTCGGCGGTCTCCGGCGGCGTCTCTTCCGCCGGCGCCTCGGTCTCCGTCACCTCCGGCTCCGCCGCTTCCGGCGCGGCCTCGGCCTCGGGCGCGGCTTCCGCCTCGGACTCGATCAGCGCGGCCGGGAAGGGCGCCGCCTCGGGCAGCGGCCGCTTGACCGCGTCCTTGACCAGGACCCAGCCGCCCTCGGCCCCCGGCACCGCGCCGCGGACCAGGATCAGGCCGCGCGCCTCGTCGGTCGAGACGACCCTGAGGTTCTGCGTGGTGACCTGCTTGTTGCCCATCTGGCCGGCCATCTTCTTGCCCTTGAAGACCCGGCCGGGGTCCTGGCACTGGCCGGTCGAGCCGTGGGCGCGGTGGCTGACCGAGACGCCGTGGCTGGCGCGCAGGCCGGCGAAGTTGTGCCGCTTCATGGCGCCGGCGAAGCCCTTGCCGATCGAGGTGCCGACCACGTCGACGAACTGGCCGTCGACGAAGTGCTTGGGCGAGATCTCCGCGCCGACGTCGACCAGGTTCTCGGCGGAGACCCGGAACTCGACCAGCTTCTTCTTCGGCTTGACCTTGGCCTTGGCGAAGTGGCCGCGCATGGCCTTGCCGACGTTCTTGACCTTGGCCTCGCCCAGGCCGAGCTGCAGGGCGTCGTAGCCGTCGGTCTCCTGACGGCGAACGCCGACCACCTGGCAGCCGCCCATCTCCAGGACGGTGACCGGGATGTGCTCGCCCGCGTCGGTGAAGACGCGGGTCATGCCGAGCTTTCGCGCTATGACGCCCGTGCGCATGGCTTCAGCCCTTCAGCTTGATCTCGACGTCGACGCCGGCCGCCAGGTCGAGCTTCATCAGGGCATCGACCGTCTGCGGCGTCGGGTCGACGATGTCGAGCAGACGCTTGTGGGTGCGGATCTCGAACTGCTCGCGGCTCTTCTTGTCGATGTGCGGCGAGCGCAGCACGGTGAAACGCTCCAGGCGGGTCGGCAGCGGGATCGGCCCGCGCACGCTCGCACCGGTTCGCTTGGCCGTGCTGACGATCTCCGAGGTCGACTGGTCGAGCACCCGGTGGTCGAAGGCCTTGAGGCGTATGCGTATGTTTTGACTGTCCATTTCGGCTTTCCTAGGACCTCGCGGCCTTTACGCCCCCGGTTAGATCACTCGATGATGGAGGCGACGACGCCGGCGCCGACGGTGCGCCCGCCTTCGCGGATCGCGAAGCGCAGGCCCTCGTCCATGGCGATCGGCGCGATCAGCTCAACCGTCATGTTCGTGTTGTCGCCCGGCATCACCATCTCCGTGCCTTCCGGCAGCTCCACCACGCCCGTCACGTCCGTCGTCCGGAAGTAGAACTGCGGGCGGTAGTTCGTGAAGAACGGCGTGTGACGCCCGCCCTCCTCCTTGGTCAGGATGTAGGCCTCCGCCTTGAACTTGGTGTGCGGCGTGATCGACCCGGGCTTGGCCAGGACCTGGCCCCGCTCCACGTCGTCGCGCCCGACGCCGCGCAGCAGCGCGCCGATGTTGTCGCCCGCCTCGCCCTGGTCGAGCAGCTTGCGGAACATCTCCACGCCCGTGCAGACCGTCTTCTGCGTGTCCTTGATGCCGACGATCTCGATCTCGTCGCCGACCTTGATCACGCCGCGCTCGACGCGACCCGTCACAACCGTGCCGCGGCCCGAGATCGAGAAGACGTCCTCGATCGGCATCAGGAAGGGCTTGTCCTTCGGCCGCTCAGGCTGCGGCACGTACTCGTCCACCGCCGCCATCAGCGCCATGATCGCGTCCTCGCCGATCGCCTGCTCCCGCGCCTCCAGCCCGCAGAGCGCAGAGCCCCGGATGATCGGGATGTCGTCGCCCGGGAACTCGTAGGACGACAGCAGCTCGCGGATCTCCAGCTCCACCAGGTCCAGCAGCTCCTCGTCGTCGACCATGTCCACCTTGTTCATGAACACCACGATCGCCGGCACGCCCACCTGGCGGGCCAAGAGGATGTGCTCGCGGGTCTGCGGCATCGGGCCGTCCGCCGCCGAGACCACCAGGATCGCGCCGTCCATCTGCGCCGCGCCGGTGATCATGTTCTTCACGTAGTCCGCGTGGCCCGGGCAGTCGACGTGCGCGTAGTGCCGGTTCTCCGTCTCGTACTCGACGTGCGCCGTCGCGATCGTAATGCCGCGCGCCTTCTCCTCAGGCGCCTTGTCGATCTGATCGAAGGGCGTGAAGTCGGCCCCGCCCTTCTCGGCCAGGACCTTCGTGATCGCCGCCGTCAGGGTCGTCTTGCCGTGATCGACATGACCAATCGTGCCAACGTTGCAGTGCGGCTTGTTACGCTCGAATTTCGCCTTCGCCATCGC
>JANQLT010000004.1 GCA_028280455.1 Kiloniellales bacterium | reverse complement strand
AACCGCCCCCTCACCCGGCTCCGGCTAAGCTCAGCCTTCGGCTTCGCTAAGCCTCCACAGCCCTCTCCCCCGTCGGGGGAGAGGGACGTGCAGGCTTGGTGAGGGGGCGGGTCGTTTCGATGTCGGAGTCTGCCGCGACGAGCGGCGATCGCCGGAGCGTCTATCGGACGAGCGGAGCGGTGACAGTTCCGCCCAAGCAGGAAACGCGCTAAGCGGCGACTTCGAGGATTCGGCTGCGCGGCAAGGTCTGCGCGTGACCGCAAGACTCGCAGGCGACGATCGCGCCGACGATGCCGCTCGCGCCGAGGTCGCCGCCGACCTCGTAGGCGTTCGAGCCGTGCTTCTCCCAGATCTTCACCAGGACGTCCTTGTTGCCGCACTTCTCGCAGGCCTCGCCGATGCCGTAGAGGCCGATGAAGTTCTGCCGTTCCTCGGGGGTCAGATCGCGGCTCATGCCGTCCCTCCTGCCTTTGCTCGTTTGCCTTCTTGTTCGCTCGCTCGCCGCTGCACGGCCCGCGGCATCACATTAGCACGTGCATGTCCTTCTGTCGCCGCAGGACGTAGGCCCGAACGGCAACTTCGGCGGCCGCGGCGTCACGCCGGGCGATCGCTTCGGAAGCCTCCACGGCCATGGCCGAGTGCGCCCGGGCCAGCGCGCGCCAATCGCCCTTCATCTTGGAGATGTAGAACCACAGCCGCAGGTGCAGGTTGAAGATCCGCGGAATGGTCTCGGCGATGTAGAGGTTGCGGCTGGCCTCGCCCAGCAGGCTGTAGAAGGCGCGGTCCAGCTCGACGTAGGCCGAGACATCGTCGCCTTCGGCGTGATCGGCCAGCGCTTGCGCCAGCCGCTGCAGCTCCTCGCTCTCCTCCTCGGAGGCCCGCGTGGCCGCCAGGCGCGCCGCCTCGCCGTCGATCAGGCTGCGGAACTCGTAGATGTCGCGGGTGCCCACGGCGGTGATCTCGGCGACCACCATGCCGCGGTGCGGGAAGTGCACCACCAGGCCTTCGCCGGCCAGGCGCTGCAGGGCCTCGCGGATCGGCGTGCGGCCGACGCCGAGCGCCTCCGTCAGCTCGCGGTCGAGCAGCATGCGGCCCGGCTCCAGCTCGAGGCGAATGATCCGGTCGACCAGCATGCTGTAGGCCAGTTCGGCCTGGGAGCGGGCTGGTGCCGGCTGTCGCATGGCCACGGCCGCCGCACTCATGCCGCGCCCTCCGTGGCCTGGGTGGCGGCGATCTCCCGCTCGAACCAGTCGCGCTCGAGCTCGTCGCCGATGAAGACCAGATAGTGCCGGTCGCGGGGCGCGCTCTCGGTGATCTCAAGCTCGCCCATGGCGAACTGCACCAGGCGGTCCTGCCCGTCGATGCGCACGAAGCCCTTGGCGCGCCACAGCCCCTCCGGCGCCTTGGCGAAGAGGGCGGTCAGCGCCGCCTGGTCCAGCGGTGCCGGGACATCGAGAACAAAGGACTCGGCCGGCGCATGCATGCCGCCGCCCTGGTGGTCATGATCGTGGTCGTGGCTGTGGTCGTGATCGTGGTGCGCGTCATCCTCGCGCGCGGTCTCGACGTCGCCGTAGCGCAGCAGCGCGCCGCTGGAGGGGCCGTCGAGCAACTCCAACATGTCGACGTCGCAGCGCTCGGCGTGCCGGATCACGGCGTATTCGTTCAGCTCTTCGATCTCTCCCTGCACGTCGTCCGTCAGGGCGGCGTCGGCCAGGTCGAGCTTGTTGAGGATGATCATGTCGGCCTTCTCGACCTGCGCCTCGTAGAAGGGGCCGAGCATCTGGCGGATCTTGAGATACTTGGGGGTGTCGACCACGGTCACCACCGGGCCGACGTCGTGACGCTCGAGGAAGCCTGGCTCCGAGAAGGAGGACAGCATCTCCTCGGGCTCGGCCACGCCGGTGGCCTCGATGACGATATGGTCGAGCTTCTGCTTCGAGGCCAGCTCGTCGACCGCCGCCATCAGCGAGCCCTTGAGCGTGCAGCAGAGACAACCCGACGAGAGCTGGATCAGGTCGATGCTGTTGCCTTCGAGGATCTCGCCGTCGACCCCGACGTCGCCGAACTCGTTGACGATCAGGGCCAAGCGCCGTTTCGAGCCGTAGTCCTCGAGGATCCGCCGGGCCAAGGTGGTCTTGCCCGAGCCGAGGAATCCGAAAAGCAGGTCGATGCGAGTCTTGTCGGTCATACCGCCACCGCCGTCCTTTCCTCCGTTTCGTCGCGCCGCTTCGGCGCGCCGAAGTTCATGCCATCGATGAAAAGTTCCTGAAAGTCGGGCCGCGCCGCCAGCGCGACATGTTCTATGCTCTCGAGCAGCTCGCCGGCGCGCTGCCATTCGCGTTCCGAGAGCAGCACCATCTGGGCGCCCATCTGCGCGGCATTGCCGAAGTAGGTGATGCGCTCCGCCGGCATCTCCGGCAGCAGGCGGATCTGCACGGCGCTGGCCACGTCGACATAGTTGCCGAAGCCGCCGCAGAGCAGCAGCTCGGCGATGTCGTCGGCGCCGACCTCCATCTCCTTCTGCAGCATCGCCACGCCGGAGTAGATGGCGCTCTTGGCGAGCTGGAGCTGGCGAATGTCGCCCTGGGTCAGGGTGACGTCCTCGCCCTTGCCGGACTCCGCGCCCCAGACCAGCACGAACTCGGCGCCGTGGTCGCTCTTGACCAGGCGCTTGCCGATCGCCGGGGGCAGGTCCTCGGTCTTGCGGGTCAGGGCGCCGGAGGCGTTCATGACGCCGGCCTCGGACATGCGCGCGCAGGCTTCTATCAGGCCCGAGCCGCAGATGCCGATCGCGGCCTCGCCGCCGATCACGCCGCAGGTCACGTCCTCGTCGATGGCGATGCGCTCGATGGCGCCGAGCGCGCCGCGCATGCCGTGGCGGATCTGGGCGCCTTCGAAGGCCGGGCCGGCCGGTGCCGAGCAGGCCACCAGGCGCTCGCGCGAGCCGATCACCATCTCGCCGTTGGTGCCGATGTCGACCAGCACCCGGATCTCCTCGCTGTCGTAGAGCCGGGTCGAGAGCACGCAGGCCAGGGCGTCGGCGCCGACGAAGCCGGCCAGGATCGGCAGGGTGCAGATGTGGGCGCGCGGCGCGGCCTTGAGCGGCAGCTCGGCGGCCGGGATCGTCTGGGCGTCGCGCAGGACCGGCGCGTAGGGCGCCAGGCCTAGGTAGCTGACGTCGATGCCGAGCAAGATGTGGTGCATGCAGGTGTTGCCGACCACGACGATCTTGTAGATCTGCGAGGCTTCGACCTCGGCCTTGCCGCAGGCCTCCTTGATCAGGTCGTTCAGCGCGTTGAGCGCCTTGCCGCGCAAGGTCTGCAGGTTCTTGGTGTTGAACTGAGCGAAGGCGATGCGCGACATGAGGTCGGCGCCGAAGGGCGCCTGCGGGTTGATCATGCCGACGGCGGCCAGCTCCTCGCCGGTCGCGAGATCGAGCAGGGAGCCGACGATCGAGGTCGTGCCGATGTCGAAGGCCATGCCGTAGGCCTGCTCGCTGGTGTTGCCGGCCTCGATGTCTACGAGCTGGCCGCGGAACAGGGTCGCGGTCAGCGTGCCCTTGTACTGCCGCAGGCGGGCCGGCAGGTCGCGGACCAGCTCCGGCGCCACGCGGCGGCTGGTCAGCGACTCGCCCAGCGCATTGAAGACCTCGTCGAGATCGCTGGTCTGGTGGTGCTCGCTCTTCGGCGGCTCGACCGTGATCAGGCGCTTCTCGACGCCCGAATCGAGGGCCATGGCGGTGGTCGCTGCCTGGCCGCCGAGGATCTGGTAGCCCGACTCCGCCTTGGGCGGCATGGGCCGGACCCGCGTGTCCTCCAGCAGCTTGGTCTGGCAGGCCAGGCGGAAGCGCTCGCGGACCGCCTCGGGGCCGAGCTGCACGTTGTCTTGCACGGTCGGCGGCGGCACCGTGCCCTCGAGCACCTTGACCCGGCAGGAGCGGCAACGGCCGCGCGCGCCGCAGGTCGCGGTGATCTCGTAGCCGGCCGCATGGGCGGCGTCGAGGATCGTCGTGTCGCGAGCCGCGCCGACCGTCGTCTCGCGGCCGTCCTCGCCGTCGATTCTCAGCTCGAGCCGGTCGGTCACCCTATCGCCGCCCTTTCGTGGCCTAGTTCGAAGCCTGGTCCCAGGTCGCGCGCTGTTCGGCGACCAGGCGCCGCGCCAGCTTGACCGCCTCCATGGCGTCCTTGCCCCAGCCGTCGGCGCCGCATTCGTCGGCCCACTCCTGCGACGTCGGCGCGCCGCCGATCAGGATATGCACCTTATCGCGGTGGCCGGCCTTCTCGAACTCCTCGATCGTGACCTTCTGATAGTAGACCGTGGTCGAGAGCAAGGCCGAGAAGCCGACCAGGTCCGCCTGCTCGGCGACGGCGGTCTCGATGAACTTGTCCGGATGCACGTCGGTGCCGAGGTTGATGACGTTGAAGCCGGCGTTCTCGAGCATGATCGTCACGATCGACTGGCCGATATCGTGCATGTCGCCGAGCACCGTGCCCATGACGAAGGTGCCGAGCGGCTTCTCCGCCGCCGCCGCGAGCAGCGGGCGGATCAGCGCCAGGCCGGCCTTCATGGCCCGGGCGGTGATCAGCATCTCCGGGATGAAGATGATCTGCTCGGAGAAGCGGTCGCCCTGCAGGTTGAAGCCCGGAAAGAGGCCGTCGTCGAGGATGATGCGCGGGTCGATGCCGACCTCGATGGCCTGCTCGACGCGCTCGTGCGTGTAGGTGTGGTCGCCTTCTTCGACGGCCGTCCAGAGCGTCGCCCACTCCCAGCCTTCCGGAGCGCGGCCTTCCCAGCCCTCCGGGATCTGCAATATCGGTTCAGTCATAAGGTCCTCAATTCAAAGGATATTTGCCGTAGGTGCCGAAGTCGCGCTGGGCCTCCAGCATGGTGTAGATGTTCTGTACCGGCACGTCGGCCAGGATGTAGTGCGAGGGCGAGAAGATGTAGCCGCCGCCCGTGGCCAGGTTCTTCATGACCTCCAGCACGCCGTTGCGGACCTCCTCGACCTGGCCGCGCGGCAAGAGGCGCTGCACGTCGAAGCCGCCGATCAGGGTGATGTCTTCGCCGTACTTCTTCTTCAGGCCGGCCTGGTCCTTGTTGCCGCCGGTCGGCTGCATCAGGCCGGAGAGATCGACGCCCAGCTCGACCTGATCGCCGAGGATCGGCGAGTAGTCGCCGCAGGAGTGCAGCTTGATGAAGATGTCCGGGTTCTCCTTGCGGAACTCCTTGAACATGTAGTCGAAGCGCGGCTTGGCCAGCTCCCGCCACTGGTCGGGCGAGATCATCATGGCCTGCTGTGCGCCGACGTCGTCGCCGACGCGGATCATGTCGACGCCCATCTTGATCGCATTCCTGCCGAGCGCCGCGTAGTACTCGGCCAGGCCGTCGAGCACCCCGTTGATCAGCTCCGGCTGGTCGAACATCATCAGGAAGAAGTTCTGCGTGCCGACGATGTGGGCGTAGGCCGCCTCGATCAGCGTCGAGGAAAGGTCGACGATGATGAAGTAGTCGTCCTGGTACCTGTCGCAGAGATCCTGGATCGGATCGAGGATCGCTCGATCGTTGGGATCCGGCCAGGTGTAGTTGTCCAAGGCCTCTTTGGAGGTGATCGGGTGGGAACTCGGGAAGTTCTCCGGCACCACCTTGGCCGGCCCCCAAAACTCCTGGGTCTTGGCGAACACGACCTCTTCCTCGGGCGTTCGCCCCGCGAGACCGGACTTGCCGTAGCCGACGCCGAAGTGGTTGTACCAGGTCTCGCCGATCTCGATGTGCCGGTGCGAGAAGTCCGCGTTGATGCCGATCTGATAGATGATCGCATCGTTGCCGAGCCTCAGCTCCAGCTCCGGGTTGTGCTTGCGGCCCGTGGCGGCGTCCTCGATGCCGTAGATCCGCGCCAGCTTTTCCTTGGCCTCGTGCTTCATGCGGTAGAGCAGCGGCACCCGGTCGAGCGGTTCATGCCGCAGGGCGCGGATGATGCGGTCGCGGGGCAGGAGTTCCTTCATGGCGTCATCCCAAGTTTGTATATCCGCGATATATTCTAGGTGGGCGACGGCCCGGGCGCAAGCGCTCTTCGGCCTCCAGAGCGACTGTGCGCGGCCGCGCGACGGCCGGCTACGCAATGGCTATGCTGTCGGAGAATAGGGGGGGCGCAGTCCGTCAGTCGGCCGGGCTCAGGCCGAAGACACCGGAGCGGGACATCTTCGGCATCATGGCGCAGCTCGACATCAAGGTGACCGGCAGCGGGTTGCCGTCGAACAGCCGGAACAGGGCCTGTTGCTGCGCGAGATCCCAGCGCACGCGGCCGTCGCCGTTGCTTTGCGGGTAGTCGTAGCCGGGCCCCATGCGCAGCGACATGCGCCAGCCCTCTTCGGCCGTCTCGCGGCGCAGAAAGGCCGCCATCTGCCGGGTCGCCGCCTCGATGGTCAGCCAGCCCGCGGTCTCGAGGAACAGGGCGTCGAGCGGCTCGAACTCGTCCTCGATCAAGGAGATGGTCTTGGCGTCGAGATCGGGTCCCAGGGTCATCACGAAGGCGATCAGGCGCTCGCAGCCGGCGAGCCGCTCGTCGAAGGCCGGGCAGGAGAAAGCGACCCCGTTCTCGAGCTCTAACTCCCCGTTTTTCAACGATAATATCCGGCTGGTCACATAGCGCGCGGTCGGCGCCGAAAGCCGGGCGGCCTCCTGGATCGTGCGCTCGGCGGCCTCGAGAATGATCGGCCGGACCTGACTCGGATCGGTGTACTTGTGGATGCGCAGCAGGCGGGTGCTGTCGAGCGGCGGTGGCGGGCAGGACCAGGTCTTCACCCTGCCGTTCCCCGTCATCGTCTCGACGCTCCGCCCCGGACTCGTCTCAGCTCTCTGTCGAGCTCTTGGCCAGGGCGTCGGCCTTGATCTGCTCGTAGCTCGCCTCGATCTCGGCGGCCACGGCCTCGGCGACGGACTTGGGATCGCCCTCGCCGTCCGGGCGCTTCTCCTTGCGCCACTGCATGAGGTACTCGTCGGTACCCCCGAGACCGCGACGCATGGCGATCAGGTCGATCAGCTCCTGGAATTTCGTGCTGAGCTCGATCTTCTCGGTGCCCGAGGCATCCTTCGCCTCGACCAGCGAGGGGATCTCCTGCCAGCACACGATGGTCACTTTGGTCACTCTCGGCTTCCCCTTGTTGTCGCCACGCCAGCGTGGGATTGTATAAATATGATATATTTCGATGGCGGTCAAACGACGCGCGCGGAGACCGCCGGCCTGACGCCGGCCGAGGTCCGGGCCCTGACCCGGCCCGCCGCGCCGCCGCTCTGCCCCGAGATCCTGCTGCCGAGCCTGCCCGACTCCAAGGATTTCGATGCCTTCCGCAGCGACCACGCCGGGCTTGTCGGCGCCGCCGTGCCCTACTGGGCGCTCGCCTGGCCGGGCGGCCAGGGCCTGGCGCGCTACCTGCTGGACCGGCCGGAATCCGTGCGGGGGCAGGCCGTGGTCGACCTCGGCGCCGGCGCCGGCCTGGTCGCCGCAGCGGCCCTGCGCGCCGGGGCGAGCGCCGCCCTGGCCCTGGATTGCGACCCCAACGCGCTGGCCGCCGTGGCCGAGACCGGGCGCCTCAACGGGGTGACCATCGAGGCCCGGCTCGGCGCCCTGGAGAGCTTCGAGCCGCCGGCCGGCAGCCTCGTCTGCGCCGGCGACCTCTGGTACGAGCGGCCCCTGGCGCGGCGCGCGACGGCGGCGCTGCGCCGCTTGGCGGCGGCCGGCCACCGCGTGCTCTGCGGCGACCCGGGCCGGCCCTCGGCGCCGCGCAAGGGCCTGGTCGAGCGCGCCCGCTACCGGGTCGAGGCCTCCGAGGCCTTCGAGCGCGCCCGGCGGGTCGAGTGCCGGGTCTTCGAGCTTGGGCCTTAGCATTCCGCCCGCGCATTCCTATTATGAGGGCTGCGCTGGAGCGCCCGGCGCGCGTTAGGGGGAAACTGGGGGACAAAGCCGCGCCGCCGCCGGGGGCCGGTCGAGCGCACGCTAAGAGAAGAGAACGGAAGAAAGGAAGGGAGGGCGACTGCATGTCTTGGAAGCGTTTTCCGTTGCCGGAGTTCGACTACAGGCCGCTCAAGGGGCTGAGCTACGCGGCGCCGCCGCCGATCTCCCGCGATGAAGCGGTGCAGCGCGCCGCGGCCGCGGCCGGCGGCGATTCGGCCGCGGTCGGCGCCGTCGCGGTCGAGCCCGACCCGGCGCTGCTCGAGCGCTTGGACTTCCGCGGCGATTTCCAGACCATGGTGCTCTGCGCCCTGCCGGGCCCGGGCGCCCACTTGCTGGGCCGCTCCAATGCCTGGTTCAACCAGCGCGCCTTCATCCTGGCCGACAACAGCGCCGATGCCGAGCCGATCTACACCTGGCGCACGCCGCGGCCGATGAACACGCGCTTCGGCCCGGAGCAGGGCGTGAGGCTCGAGCAGTCCCACGTCTACCTGCTGAGCGGCCGGATCGTCGCCGACTACACCCGGGGCAACCGGGTGATGGTCGACAACGACTGGACGGCGGGCGAGGGCGGCGCCGGCTTCCGGGTGATCGCCGCCTGCAACGAAGGCGACGACAACTTCCACGACTCCTGCTTCATGTTTTCCTGGCAAGGCTAGCCGCACGGCGGGAAACTGGCGCAGCGAGAGGATATCGGGACGGCGACGGGAGCGCAGAGTCGAGCATCATGTCTGACGACAAGAAGAACTCCGGCGACGGGATCAATCGGCGCGAGCTGCTGTCGCTCGGCGCCGCGGCGGGTCTGGCTGCCGGCGCGGGTGCGGGCGCTTCGCCGCCGGCCGCCGCCCAGAGCGCGGCAAGCTTTCCGACTCTGCCGATCGCGGCCCTGGGCGATCTCGAGCCGGGCGCCGAGCTCAGCTTCGAGTATCCCGACGAGAACGCGCCCTGCGTCCTGCTGCGTCTCGACGGTCCGGTCGAGGGCGGGGTCGGCCCGGACCAGAGCATCGTCGCCTACTCCATGCTCTGCACCCACAAGGGCTGTCCGGTCGCCTACCACGCCGACCAGAAGATGCTGATCTGCCCCTGCCACTGGTCGAGCTTCGACCCCGCCAAGCGCGGCCGCATGATCATCGGCCAGGCGAGCCAGAGCCTGCCGCAGATCACCTTGCGGGTGGAGGCGGGCATGATCGAGGCGGTCGGCATCGACGGTCTGATCTACGGGCGCCACACCAACATCCTCTGAAGGGGCGGAAGCCTTGAGCCAGACGCCGATCCCGCCGCGCGACGCCGAGCGTTTCAGCACCGTCTGTCAGTTCTGCATCGTCGGCTGCGGCTATCGGGTGCTGAAATGGCCGGTCGGCGCGGACGGCGGCCCGGCCCCGGGCGACAACGCCCTCGGCCTCGACCTCAACGAGCAGCAACCGCCGCTCGGCACCTGGATCGCGCCGGCCATGCACAGCGTCGTCACCGAGCACGATGGCAAGCGCTACAACGTGGCCATCATCCCGGACGACGATTGCCAGGTGAACTCGGGCATGGCCTCGGCGCGCGGCGGCGGCCTCGCGATGTCGCTGTTCCGGCCGGACGGCCCGACCAAGACCCGCCTGGCCGTGCCGGCGATCCGCTCGGGCAAGACGCTCGACGCGGCGAGCTGGGACGAGGCGACGGAGCTGGCGGCGCGGGTCACCAAGGCGGTGATCGACCGCTGGGGGCCGAATGCCGTCGGCATGAAGTTCTTCGATCACGGCGGCGGCGGCGGCGGCTTCGAGAACAACTGGGCGATCGGCCGCTTCTTCTTCGAGGGCGTGCGGACCAAGACCTGCTCGATCCACAATCGCCCGGCCTACAACAGCGAGGTCCATGCCGCGGCCGACGCCGGCCTGGCGCCGCTGACCAACGCCTACGTCGACGGCCAGCTCGCCGACACCCTGCTGATCGTCGGGGCCAACCCCTACGAGACGCAGACCAACTACTTCCTCAACCACATGGTCAAGAACCTCAGCGGCGAGTCGCTGCCGCTGAAAGAGGCGGCCTTCCCGGACGAAGAGGTCGACAGCGGCCGGATCATCATCGTCGATCCGCGCCGGACCATGTCGGTGGCCGTCGCCGAGCAGGTCGCCGGCGCGGAGAACGTGCTGCACCTGCAGATCGAGCCCGGCGCCGACCTTTGGGTGATGAACGCCATCGCGCGCATCGTCATCGAGCGCCAGTGGCACGACGTGCCCTTCATCCGCCACCACACCGAGACCCAGACCTTCGACGCCTACCAGCGCTCGACCCTGATGCGCGACCGGCCGCTGGACGACGTGGTCGGCGAGGCGGCCGAGCGCGCCGGCCTCGATCCCGCGCTGCTGCACAAGGCGGCCGATTGGATCGCCCGGCCGAAAGCCGGCGGCGCCCGGCGCCGCACGCTGCTGCACTACGAGAAGGGCCTGATCTGGGGCATCAAGAACTACGAGAACATCGCCTCGGTCGTCGGCCTGGCGCTGCTGACCGGCAATATCGGCAAGCCCGGTGCCGGCTGCACCCGGCTCGGCGGCCACCAGGAGGCCTACGTGCGGCCGGCGCCGCTCGGCGGCCGGCCGGCGCTCAACGTCGACGAGGCGGTGCGGCGCGGCGAGACCAAGGTCTTCTGGGTCGGCGGCTGCAACCCGGTCCTGACGACCCTGCGCTCCGCGGCCATGGCGCGGGCGCTGGAGGAGCGCGGCGCGCCGGTCGCCCAGGCCCTGGCCGAGAGCAAGGGCCAGCCGATCGAGCGCCGCGTCGTCGCCGTGGTCGAGGCCATGAAGGCCGGCGGCATCTTCATCCTGGCCCAGGACATCTACCCGACCGCGACGACGGACCGCGCGCACCTGGTGCTGCCGGCGGCCGGCTGGGGCGAGATGAACCTGACCTCGATCAACGGCGAGCGGCGCCTCAGGCTCTACGAGAAGTTCATGGACCCGCCCGGCGAGGCGATCCCGGATTGGGCGATCCTGGCCCGCGTCGCGCGCCGCCTGGAGTCGCTCTACCGCGCCGAGAGCAATCCCGAGATGGCCAACCGCTTCCTCGACTTCGACTGGCAGGACGACGAGGCGGTCTTCATCGACGCGCGCTATTCCTTCACCGGCGGGCCGGGCGACCCGATGGAAGGCTACGCCGGCATCGACTACGCGGTGCTCCGAGAGCTCGGCGTCAACGGCATCCAGACGCCGGTGCGCCTGGTGCGCGGCACGCCGGTCGGCACCGAGCGGCTGTTCGAGGACCGCCGCTTCGGCACGCCCTCGGGCAAGGCCAAGTTCATCGCCGCCTCGCCGCCCTGGCCCGGCTACGCGGCCAAGGTGATGCGTCAGAAGGAGCAGTTCCGCTTCTGGATCAACAACGGCCGCTCCAACCACATCTGGCAGACCTCCTTCCACCACCGCTATCTCGAGTTCTATCGGGAGCGGGCGCCGGTCCCCTACTTGGAGATGCACCCGGCCGACGCCGAGGAGCTCGGCATCGCGGCGGGCGACCTGGTCGAGATCGCCAACGACATGGGCAGCGTGCAGGCCATGGCCTACCCGACGGATGCCGTGAAGCGCGACCACTGCTTCCTGCTGTTCGGCCAGCCGCGCGGCGCGGCCGGCGACCTGGTCTCCGACCACGTCGACCCGGACACGACGATCCCCTGGTACAAGGGCGTCTGGGCCGACGTGAAGCGCATCGGCGCGGCGCCGGAGCTGGCGCAGAGCGTCACCTTCAAGCCGCAGAACGTGGCGGGGTGAGCGCCGTGCGCCCCTGGCTCCATCGGCTTCCGCTGCTCCTGCTGCTCGTCGCTGCGGCGCCGGCCGCCTGGGCGCAGGACCTCTATCCCGGCGTCGAGCTGATCGGCCAGGATCTCTCCGGGCGCCTGCTCGACGAGGCCTCGCTGCAGGGCGCCAACTTCAGCGGCGCCGACCTCTCGGGCGCCAGCCTGCGCGGCGCCGACCTGCGCGAGGTCTATCTGCGCGGCGCCGACCTGACCGGCGCCGACCTGACCGGCGCCAATCTCGGCGGCGCCGACCTGACTCTGGCCCGGCTCGAGGGCGCGACCCTGACCGGCGCCCTGCTGGCGCGGGCGCGGCTGTTCCAGGCGCGGCTCGGCGAGGCCAACCTGGACGGCGCCTTCCTCGGCGGCGCCGACCTGCGGCGCGCCGCCTTGCCGGGCGCGCACCTGCGCGGCGCCTTGCTGCAAGGCGCCCGGCTCGACCAGGCCGACCTGACCGGCGTCGATCTGCGCGAGGCGCGGCTCGGCGCCCGAGACACCGGGCAGGACGGCCCGCTGCCGGCCTCGCTGCGCGGCGCCAAGCTGGAGACCGCCATCGCCGACGGCGCCGATCTCAATTCCGTCGACCTGACCGAGGCACATCTCGCCGGCGCCAGCTTCAAGGGCGCCGAGCTGGCCGATGCCAACCTGAGCTGGAGCGAGGCGGCCGGCGCCGATTTCACCGAGGCGGTCATGACCTTGGCGCGGCTGCGCGCCGCCGACTTGCGCGGTGCCGTCTTTCGGGGCGCGACCTTGGATCTGGCGCGCGCCGCCGGCGCGCGGCTCGAGGGAGTCGATCTCACGGGCGCCTCGCTGATCGGCGCCGACGTGACCTTGGCGCGCTTGGCCGACGCGCGTCTGCAGGACGCGGACCTGAGCGGCCTCAACAGCGGCGGCGCCGTCGGCCTGCCGCAGGGCGAGGGGGATTAGGGGTGGCGACTTTGGACGAGCCGGACAGCGCGGCCGCCGCCGAGAGCGGCGAGACCGCGAGCGACGAGCCCTCGATCCTGACCGCGGCGGCGGGCGAGTTCGTCGGCACCATGATCCTGGTCTTCTTCGGCGTCGGCGCCGTGCAGGCCGCCGTCGCGGCCGGCGCCCAGGCCGGCCTCTGGCAGGTCGCGGTGGTCTGGGCGATCGGCGTCAGCCTGGCGATCTACGCTACCGCCGCCTACTCCGGCGCCCACATCAACCCGGCCATCACCCTGGTCGCCGCGGTCTACGACCGCATGCCGATCGGCCGGGTGCTGGTCTACTGGGTCTCGCAGCTCGCCGGCGCCATCGTCGCGGCCCTGCTGCTCTACGCCATGTTCCACGAGGCGATCCTCGAGCTGGAGCGCCAGCACGGCCTGCTGCGCGGCGGGCCGGGCAGCGAGCTCTCGGCCATGATGTTCGGCGAGTACTTCCCGAACCCGGCGGTCTTCGGCAGCGACGAGCGGGCCTGGCGCATCGTCAGCCTGCCCACCGCCTTCGTCGCCGAGATGATCGGCACCGCCTTCCTCGCCTTCATGGTCGGCGCCCTGACCAGCGAGCGCAACATGGCCCGGCCGCCGGCCGGCATGACCGCGGTGATGATCGGCCTGACGGTGGCGGCGATCATCTCGGTGGTCGCGCCCCTGACCCAGGCCGCCCTCAACCCGGCGCGCGATCTCGGGCCGCGCCTGGTCGCCTACGCCCTCGGCTGGGGCGAGATCGCCATCCCCGGCCCGCGCGGCGGCTGGCTCACCGTCTACGTCCTCGGCCCCTGCGTCGGCGCCCTGATCGGCGGCGGCCTGCAGCGCCTGCTGGCCCGCATGGCGCCGCGGGGGTAGCCCAGCCGCCCCATTTCCCGCATAGAGTCATCCTCGGGCTTGACCCGAGGATCCATGCATCGGCTCGCACGGACCAGCGTCGTTGGGGCTTGACCGTGAGAGAGGCGGTAGGATGAAACCCCCCGTTCATCAATCCCTGAAACGTTTCCCTCACGACGCTTTGCTATAAACTCGCTCTCCCAAGCCGACTTGCACGCGAAAACCTGGAGGCCCCGTGACGACTGTCCTGACAGAACGTCTCGCCGACCGCGGCTGGCTGCTGGCCGACGGCGCCACCGGCTCCAACTACATGCGCATGGGCCTCAAGCCGGGCGAGCCGCCGGAGAACTGGAACCTCGACAAGCCGGGCCGCGTGCGCGAGCTGCACCGGCAGTTCATCGAGGCCGGCGCCGACATCATTCTGACCAACAGCTTCGGTGGCAGCCGCCGGCGCCTGATGCTGCACGGCGCCGCCGACAAGGCCGTCGAGTACAACACCCAGGCCGCGCGGCTGGCCCGCGAGGAGGCCGAGGCGGCCGAGCGGCCGGTGCTGGTCGCCGGCTCCATGGGCCCGACCGGCGACCTCCTGGAGCCCTTGGGCGAGGTGACCGTCGAGACGGCCTACGAGGCCTTCGCCGAGCAGGCCCGGGCCTTGAAGGCGGGCGGCGCCGACCTGCTCTGGATCGAGACCCTGTCGTCCGAGGAGGAGTCCGGCGCGGCCGTGCGCGCCGCCGCCGAGACCGGCCTGCCGGCCATCGTCACCCTCAGCTTCGATTCCGGCGGGCGGACCATGATGGGCATCAAGCCCGAGGATTGGCCGGCTGTCGCCGCGCGCCTGCCGGCGCCCGTCGCCGGCTTCGGCGCCAACTGCGGCGTCGGCGCCGCCGAGCTGGTGGCGACCGTGCTCGGCATCGGCCGCGCCGCCCCCGACGACGCCATCGTCGTCGCCAAGGGCAACTGCGGCGTGCCGGAGATGGTCGACGGCGAGATCCAGTACAGCGGCACGCCCTCCCTGATGGCCGACTACGCCCGCTTGGCCCGCGACGCCGGCGCCCGCATCATCGGCGGCTGCTGCGGCACCACGCCCGAGCACCTGCGCTCCATGCGCGAGGCCCTGGACAGCCATGAGCCCGGACCGGCGCCGACGATCGAGACCGTGATGGAAAAGCTCGGCGACGTCTCCAAGCTGGCACGCGGCATCGACGCGGCCGCCGAGGCGAAGAAGCGGCGCAAGCCGAAGGCGACTGTTTAGAGCGTTGCTTGCTTATACCAAAGCTCGATGAGCTCGACTCATCGAGTTTTGGCAAGCGCGACCGCGCGTCCGCAGCGAAGCGAGGACAAGCCCGCGTGGCGTTTGAACGCCATACAGCCTGCGATGAGTTCCACTCATCGCAGGCTGGTAATAGTTTGCATTGCCGGAGGGAAACGAACTGCCCCCTCACCCAGCTCCGGCTAGGCTCGGCTGCGCCTCACCAAGCCTGCGCTGGGTGAGGGGGGCAGTTCGTTCGGTTGTCGACCGCGATTGCCACGAACAACGATCGCCACAACGTCACCGGATGAGCGGGGCGGTGACGATTCCGCCCAAGCAGGCTGTGCCCTAGGGGCTACGCCGCGCGCGCCTTGCCATAGGCCAGGGCGGCGAGGGCCAGGTCGCCGAGGGCGTGGCCGCGGAAGACGAAGGCGGTGCGCTGCGCGTCGCCGCTGCGGCCTTGGATCTTGCCGAGCACCAGGTCGGAGAGGTCGCCGGCGACGAGGTCGAGGGAGACCAGCTTGTTGGGCAGGGCCTTCTCCTGCTCCAGGTCGTCGATGACCACCCGGTCGAGCGCGGCGAAGCTGTCCCGGTTCCAGGGCACGGCGAGGTCGGTCACCGCCGCGAAGGCGCCCGGCGCGAGCCAATCGGCATCGAGGAAGGGCTCGGCGACGCCGGTGACGGTGACCGAGGTGACGATCAGGTCGGCGCCGGCCACGGCGTCCCTAGCCGACTCGCAGCGCGTCGCGGCGAGGCCGAGGCGCTCGGCGGATTGGCCGAGCTTGTCGATGTTCGCGCGGCCGCGGCCGAACAGGCGGGCCTCCTTCAGGGGATAGAGATCGGCGAAGGCGGCCAGGTGGCTTTGCGCCTGGACGCCGCAGCCGATGAAGGCGGCCACCGCGGAGTCCGGGCGGGCCAGGTGCTTGGCCGCCGTCGCGCTGAGGCCGGCGGTGCGCACGGCGGTGATCCAGTTGCCGTCGAGGATCGCCGCCGGCAGGCCGCTGCGGCTGTCGAGCATGGTCACCAGGCCGTTGATCTGCGGCAGGCCCCGCTCGGGGTTGCGCGGGTTGAGCACCACCGTCTTGACCGCCAGCAGGGCCGGGTCGTCGGCGGCGGCCAGGGCGGCCATCATGTAGCGGCCGTCGGACGGCAGGATCACCGCCTTCGGCGCGCCCCAGACCTTGGACTCGGCGGCGCCGCGGATCATGTTTTCGATGCTGTCGATGACCTCGGCGGTGGTGATGTTCAGGGCGACGAGGTCGTCTTCCGAGAGATAGGGGATTTGTCGAGGCTTGGTCATGCGATCAACCTTGCAGGATTCACGTCACGGGAGGGTGGCGGTCACGACGACCTCGATCAGGTCCTTGCCGGCCAGGTCGGTGCCGATGCAGGCCCGCTGCGGCCAGTTCGCCTCGGGGCCGATCCAGTCGCACCAGACTTCGTCCATCTCCGGCTTCGCGGCCATGTCGCGCAGGTAGACCGTCGCCTGCAGGATGCGGGTCTTGTCGCTGCCGGCTTCCACCAGGGTCGCTTCGAGCGCCGCCAGGGTGTTGCGGGTCTGCGCGGCGATGCCCTCGGCCTCCTCGGGGTCGGTGGCGACGGCATAGACCAGGCCGCCGTGGACCGTGGCGCGGCTGCGGCCCCGGGCGCCGCCGGGCAGGCGTTTGATCGTCATGGCGTCCTCATGCCGGCTCGAACCAGAAAAGCTCCATCGGGTGCTCGACCGCCTCCTCGCTCCAGACGATCTTGAGCGGCAGGCCCGGCTCCAGGGCGTGTGCCCCGAGGTTGCGGATCTGCTGCAGGATCAGCGTGCTGGCGCCCTCGACCTCGACGTAGCCGAGCATGAGCTGGCGATCGCCGCCCGCGGTCTTCAGGCTGTAGGCGCTGAGGCTGCCGACGGCGAGGCGGCCGCGCTGCGCCAGCTCCCGCCATTCGGTGACGGCCAGGTCGTCGGGACAGACCGGGCGCGGCGGCAGCCAGACCTTGCCGCAGGTCGGGCAGACGGTGCCGAGCAGCTTGCGCTCTTCCAGCGCCAGGAAGAAGCGCGAGAGCTTGCCCAGGCTGTGGCGGAAGCCGAAGGCCATCTGCATGTCGAGGATCTCGACCTCGCGGAAGGCCGCGAAGGGATCGCCGGGATCGGGCTCCGGCGCGGGGCGGGCCTCCAGCTTGCGCTTCACCAGCTCCGTCATGTCAATCCCGCCGGTCGAAGATCGAGACCACGGCGTAGCTCGCGGTGCCGCCGTGGATGTCGGTGAGGCCGCGGCGGGCGCCGGGGACCCGGCGCTCGGCGGGGCACTCGCCGCGGAGCTGGCGCAGGACCTCGATGGCCTGGGCCAGGCCGATGGCGCCGGGCGGGCCGCCCATGCCGAGCAGGCCGCCGGAGGTGTTGACCGGCAGCGCGCCGCCGAGGTCGAAGACGCCTTGCTCCAGCAGCGGTCCGCTCTCGCCGGGGGCGCAGAAGCCGAGCGCCTCGATGGACTGCAGCTCGGCGCCGGTGTAGGCGTCGGCGACCTCGGCCAGGTCGATCTCCGCGCGCGGGTCTTCGATGCCGGCCATGGCGTAGGCCTTGCGCGCCGCCTCGCGCTTGGCGCGCATATGGGCGAAGCCGGGGTCCGGGCGGGGCCGGTCGCCGAGGCGCACGCGCTCGGTGCCACAGCCGCTGCCGGTCATGAAGACGCGCGGCTTGTCCCGCCAGGCGCTCGCGTGGGCCGCGGCCCAGTCGGCGGTGGCGAGGATCACCGCCGCCGCGCCGTCGGCCAGGACCGAGCAGTCCAGGCGCTTGTAGGGCGCGACGACCGGCGGCGACTCGAGCACGTCTTGGACCGTGATGCTCATGGGCATGGCGGCCATGGGGTTCGACAGGGCGTTGCGGTGGTTCTTCACCGAGACCAGGGCCATCTGCTCTTCGGTCGTGCCGTAGAGCCGCATGTGCTCCTTCATCATCAGGGCGTAGTAGGCCATGAAGAAGCCGCCGGCGGCCATCTCGAACTCGACGTCGCCGGAGAGCGCGTAGACCTCGCGCACCGTCGCCGAGGAGACCAGGCGGCCGACCGCCTCGGCGCCGACCACCAGGACCGAGCCCGCCAGGCCGCCCTTCAGATAGGCGAAGGCCGTGCGCAGCGCCGCGCCCGCGGTGCCGCCGCCGGCCTCGACGCGGACGCTCGGCTTGGGGCAGAGCCCGAGCGCGTCCTGCACCACCTGGCCCATGGTCACCTGGCGGGCCAGGATCTCGCTCTCGTAGCTGACCACCGACATGTCGAGGTCGCCGTGATCGACGCCGGCGTCGGCCAGCGCGTCGCGGGTCGCTTCGGTCATCCAGTCCACCGGCGTGCCGTCCGCCCGCTCCCGCGCGAAACGCGAGATGCCGCCGCCGAGCAGGACGATGTCCGGGTCAGGCATGGATGGGCTGCGCTTTGGAAGGGCCGGTCATCACCTCTTGTCACCCTCGGGCTTGACCCGCCTGCGGGCCGAAGCCCTTCGGCGGGCGAAGGCCCGAGGGTCCATTTGGCCGCCGTCCGTGCCACCGGATGGATGGATGCTCGGGTCAAGCCCGAGCATGACCGGGGTTGAGTGCAGGTCGAGAACCTTATCGAGGCTAGCCATCGGCGAAACCTAGTTCGCGAGCATCTGTTGCGGCAGCCAGGTGGCCAGGCCGGGGATGAAGACCAGCAGGGCCAGCACGACCAGGTCGAAGAGGATGAAGGGCATGACGCCCTTGTAGATGTCGCCGAAGCTGGCGCGGTCGCCGACCGCGCCCATGACGGCGAAGAGGTTTATCCCGACGGGCGGCGTCACCACCGAGATCTCGATCAGCTTGACCAGGACGATGCCGAACCAGATCGGGTCGATGCCGAGCTCGACCACGACCGGGAAGAAGAAGGGCAGGGTGACCACCATCATCGAGGTGGTGTCGAGGAAGCAGCCGAGGATCAGGTAGACGATCGAGGCCATGATCATGAACTTGAGCGGCGTGTCGGCGATGGCCGTGACGCCGAGCACGATGTCGTCGATCACGCCGACGATGACCAGCATGCGCGACAGCAGCAGGCCGCCGATCAGCACGATGAAGAGGATGCAGCTTATGAAGGCGGCGTCCTGCAGCGCCGGGATCAGCCAGCCGCGCGCGCCCTTCATGCGCACCAGGGCGTAGAGCAGGGTGCCGAAGGCGCCGACCGCGCCGGCCGCCGAGGGCGGGAAGGTGCCGGCGTAGATGCCGCCGAGCACCAGCATCAGCAGGACCGGGATCGGCCAGATGCGGCCCAGGGCGCGGACCTTCTCGCGCCGGCTGGCGGCCTCGTGGATGGGCGGCGCCAGGCTCGGCATGACGCCGACCAGGATGCGCACGCCGAAGAGGTAGACGGCGGCGGTGATGACGCCCGGGATCACGCCGGCGATCAGGAGCTGGCCGACCGACTGCTCGGTCATCACGGCGTAGATCACCATGGTGATCGAGGGCGGGATCATGGCGGCGAAGCTGCCGGCGCCGGCGATGGCGCCGAGCGACAGGCTGCGCGAGTAGCCGTAGCGCAGCATCTCCGGGAAGGCGATGCGGGTGAAGACCACGGCGTTGACCGCGGTCGAGCCGGAAATCGCCGCGAAGACCGCCGAGCCGACGATCACCGCCTGATAGAGTCCGCCCTTGAGGCGGCGCAGCCAGAGCTCGGCGACTCGAAAGACCTCGGTCGTGACGCCCGCAGCCTCGGCCAGCACGCCCATCAACACGAACATCGGCAGCACGGCCAGCGAGTAGTCGTTGACCACCGCGAAGGGCAGGGTCTGAAGCTGGCCGAAGGCCAGGCGCGGACCGAGCGACAGCAGCATGCCGCCGACGCCGACCAGGCCCATGGCGACGCCGACCGGGATGCCCAGGGCCAGGAAGAGGAACAGGCAGCCGCCGGCCAGGAAGGCGATGGTGAGGGGTTCCATGGCCGGTCCCTAGGGCTTCGGCCGCTCTTCGGCGGCGCGGCGCTCCTCGGCGTCGCCGAGGCCGAAGACGTGGCTGATCAGGTCGTAGAGACACTGCAGCACCATCAGGCTGGCGCCGATGGCGAGCGCGAGGCGGGCCGGCCAGGTCGGGAAGTTGATCAGGCCCGAGGCGTACTCGTTGACCTCGACCGAGCGGATGCCGGACTTCCAGCCGAACCAGGCGATCAGCAGGAAGAGGGTCAGGCTGGCGGCATATTGCAGAAAGTCGGCCAGCCACCGCAGCGGGCGGGGCAGGCGGCTGGTCAGGATCTCAACGCGGATGTGGGCGCGGTTCGCCTGGGCCAGGGCGATCGAGAAGAAGATCACCACGACCATCGCCGTGGCCATGAACTCGAAGGCGGCCGGGATCGGTTGCAGCAAGACGTTGGTGCCGATCACGTCGAGCGCGCCGATCAGCATCATCATCAGCATCGCGATGCCGGCGAAGAGCGCCGCGGCCCGGCGTAGCTGCCCCAGCGCCCGCCCGGGCGGCGTGCCGCGCGGCGGCGGCGCGCTGATCTTGCGGTCGGTCTCGGTCATGCCGGCTCCAGCCTAGCCCGAGTCGCCGAGCCGCTCGGCCCGCCATTTCAGGGCCGCGGCCATGCCCTCGCGCCGGACCCGCTCGCGGAAGGCGCGCCGAGAGGGCGTGTTCAGCCCCTCGATCTGGATCGCCAGGTCGAGGTTGGCGCGCAGGGCGGCCTTCAGGCCCATGATCTCGTAGGTCCGGTTGATCGCCTCCTTGGTCATGGTCACCGCCGCCGGGTCGAGCGCCGCCAGCCGGCGTGCCAGGGCCATGGCCTCCTCGAGGTGCCGGCCGGCCGGCGCGACCCGGTTGACCAGGCCGATCCGCTCGGCGCGCTCGGCGGTCACCTGGTCCTCGCCGGACAGGAGAATCTCCTTGGCGACCTTCGGGCCGGTCAGCCAGGGCATCATCATGGCCGTGATCACGCTGCCGAACAGCAGCTCGGGCTCGCCGAGCAAGGTGCCCTCCTCGGCGATGGTCATGTCGCAACACATGGCCAGCTCGCAGCCGGCGGCCAGGCAATGGCCGTGCACCGCCGCGACGGTCGGCTTGGGATGGTCCCAGAAGGACTCGAGGAAGGCCAGGTGCTCGCCGAGCAGCGCGCGCCATTCGCCGAGGCTGCGCTCGCCCGCCGCGGCGTCCTCCTTGAGGTCCATGCCCGAGCAGAAGGCCCGGCCGGCGCCGCAGACCACGATGGCCCGGACCTCGTCGTCGCTCGCCAGGCGATCGAGCAGCCCGCGCAGCTCCCCGATCATGACGGCGTCGATCGCGTTCATGGCCTCGGGCCGATTCAAGGTGATCTGCGCGACCCCGGCGGCGACCTCCAGGCGGATCGTCCGCCAGTCGGTCACGACGGGCTTCTGCCCGCTTCGCGCAAGCGCAGCTCCTTGCGCGAGACCTTGCCGGAGGAGGTGATCGGCAGGTCGCCGACGAACTCGATCAGGCGCGGCGCCTTGAAGCCGCCGATCCTGGTCTTGACCAGCGCCTTCAGCTCGTCGGCCAGGCTGTCGCTGGCTTGCTGGCCCTCACGCAGCAGGATGAAGGCCTTGACCAGCTCGCCGCGCTCCTTGTCGGGCACGCCGATGGCGCCGCAGTCGGCCACCGCCGGGTGCTCGAGCAGCACGTGCTCGATTTCGGCCGGTCCGATGCGGTAGCCGCCGCTCTTGATCAGGTCGTCGCTGCGGCCGCGGTAGTGGAAGTAGCCCTCGTCGTCGCGCAGGGCGAGGTCGCGGGTACGCCACCAGGGGCCGAGCCGCATCGACTCGGTCAGCTCGGGCTGGTTCCAGTAGCCGAGGAAGCGCGTCGCGTTGTCGGCGGCGGTGACGATCTCGCCGACCTCGCCGTCGGCGACGGGCTCGCCGCTCTCGTCGACCAGCATGGCGACGTGGCCGGGCAGCTCGAAGCCCATGGAGCCTTCCTTGGCCGGCCGCAGCGCCTGGCAGTTGCCGATCATGTGGTTGAACTCGGTGAGCCCGTAGCCCTCATTGCAGACGATCCGCAGCTCCTTGGAGAGCCAGCGCAGGGTCTCGGCCGGCAGCGACTCGCCGCCGGTGAAGACGCTGCGCAGCTTGAGGTCGAAGCGCTCGCGCGGCTCGCTCACCTGCGACAGGCGCTTCAGCGCAGTCGGCGTGAAGAAGCCGTGGGTGACGCCGTGGCGCACCATGAAGTCGAGGGCCCACTCGGCCTCGAAGCGGTGCTGGCAGGCGACGATGCAATGGCCGTGGAACCAGGCCGGGAAGACGGTGTCGTTGAGCCCGCCGACCCAGGCCCAGTCGGCCGGGGTCCAGAACACCTGGTCCGGCTCGAAGACCTCGAGGTTGTAGAACAGCGACGTCGAGATGTTGTAGGCGTGCAGGGCCCGGTGGGCATGCAGAATGCCCTTGGGCGCGCCGGTCGAGCCCGAGGTGTAGATCAGCAGGGCCGGGTCCTCGGCCTTGCTGTTGACCGGCTCGATCGCCTCGCCGTTGCCCTCGAGCAGGCTCTCGAAGGCGATCTCGTCGTCTTTTGTCTCGCCCTGCAGGATCACCTGGCGCAGCGCGGGGAAGCGCGCGCGCTCGCCCCGGTAGGGCGTCCAGGAGCGCTCTGTGGTGACGATGCAGGCCGCGCCGGAGTCGGTCAGGATGTGCGAGACCGTGTCGGGCCCGTAGAGCTCGGAGACCGTCACCGCGATGGCGCCGAGCTTGTAGGCGGCCAGGTGGGCGATCGCCGTGGCCGGCCGCTGGCCGGTCTGCACAGCGACACGGGTGCCGGCCTCGACGCCCAGGCCCTTGAGACCGGCGGCGAAGGCGGCGGCGCGGGCGTCCAGCTCGGCGAAGCTGTAGCGCTCCTGCCTGCCGTCCTCGGCCTCGTAGATCAGCGCCGTCGCGGCCGCGCGCTCGCCCGCGGCGTGGCGGCCGACGCTGTCGGCGGCGAAGTTGGCATGTTCGGGGATGACGATCTGCTGGCGGCCGTCCGGGCCGGCGCGCAGGTTCAGGCGTCGAACCCGCTCGTCATCGAGGTAATCTGGCGCAGTCATGGGGAAAGCCCCGACGCAGGGCCGCCGCTCCCTCCCACCGAACGCAGGGAGCTGGTCCGATGGGAGGGAAACGGCAGGCCGAAGCTACGGTCAGGAAGTAGAGGAAGTCACTTCCCGCCAGATCTTGATCATCTTCCTGGCGGCGTCGCCCTTACCCTGGGCTTCCATGTCCTTGATGAAGTCCGCGAAGAAGTCGGGGTTGGCGTCCTTCCACTTCTGCTTCTCGGAGTCCGGGAAGGAATGGAACTGCACGCCCAGTTCCTTCAGCTTCTCGCGGGACTTGCTGCCGGAGGCGATCGTGACGTCGCGGTCCTTGCGCATGGCCTCGCGGGACACCTCCTCGACGATCTTCTGCTGCTCGGCGGAGAGCCGGTCCCAAGCCGCAAGCGAGATCCAGGCCCCGTTGCTTGGGCCGAGCCAGACCGTGACGTCGGACATGTGCTTGGCGACCTCGTGGATCTTGTAGCTGAGCATCAGGTCCACCGAGAAGGGGATGCAGTCGACCGTGCCGCGCGCGAGACCCTCGTAGATCTCCGGCAGGAACAGGGTCACCGGCGTCGCGCCGACGGCTTCGACAGCCCTCGGCAGGGCCTTGCCCCAGGTCCGCATCTTCTTGCCGGCCATGCCCGCGACGTCGGTGACCGGCTCCTTGCAGACGAGATGGTAGGGATTGAGATGGTGGAAGAAGAGCGTCTTGACGCCGTTCGCCTTGGCCTCTTCCTCCATCGCCGGCACCTCGTCCAGCAAGCGTTCGATCAGCTCGGTGGCGTGCTCGACCTTCTCCATGGTCATCGGGATGGAGTTGGGCGCGGCGTGCATCGGTAGCTGTGCGGGGAAATAGCCCGGCGACATCATGCCGATGTCGATGGCGTTGGTGCGCAGCAGCTCCAGGTTCTCATTGGCTTTGCCGAGGGCGCCGCCGTAGAACAACTGAATGTCGACCTCGCCGTTGGTCCGCTTGCGGATCTCGTCGGCCCACCACTGGTCGACCTTGGAGCCGGCGTGGGTCTCCGGCCACTGGCTGTTGGCCCGCAGGGTCACCTTGGCCAGGGCGGCCTGGCTGGCCATCAGGCCGGCGCACAAGAGCGCCACGCCGATTAGGCCGGCCCTGACGGGCCTCGTCTCGAGAACTTTCATCGTAATCCTCCCGTTTCGCGCGGCTTGGGGTCCGCGCCTCGTTAGCCCCGCGGATCGGCCTGCGGGACAGCTTGGAAAAAGACTGCCAAAGCCCGGTCGATATTAGAAGATGTCAATTCACTATCTGTTCCGATAACATTTTCTTATCAATCGATCGGCAGGGCCATGGACCACCGGCAGCTCGAGGCGCTCTATTGGATCACTCGGCTGGGCAGCTTCGCGGCGGCGGCGCGCAAGCTGAACACCAGCCAGCCGGCGATCTCGCAGCGGATCCGCGATCTCGAGCGCAGCCTCGGGGTGTCGCTGTTCGACCGCAGCCGGCGCCGCGCCGTCCTTACGCCGCAGGGCCACGAGGTCGCCGCCGGCGCCGAGCGGCTGCTGTCGATGGCGGCCGAGCTGCAGGAGCGGGTCGCCAAGTCGGGCCGGCTCTACGGCCTGGTCCGCGCCGGGGTGACCGAGACCATAGCCCTGACCTGGCTGCCGGCGCTGGTCCAGCGGGTCAACCAGGCGCTGCCGAACGTCACCCTGCAGCTCGACGTCGACCTGATGAGGAACCTCTGGGAGAAGTTCGAGCGCGGCAACCTGGAGCTGCTGCTGCTGTCCGGGCCGGTCAGCCGTCCCGACCTGATCCGGGAGTACCTCGGCGCCACGCCCTACGTCTGGATGAGCGCGCCCAAGCCCGGCCTGCCGAGCGCGCCGATCACGCCGGCCGACATGAAGGCCCAGCCGGTCATCACCCTCGGTGCGGCCTCGACCGTGCACGACGTCAGCGCGGGCTGGTTTCAGGGCCAGGATGCCCAGCCGCGCAGTAGGGACATCTGCAACTCGCTGGCCGTCGTCGCCGCGCTGACCAAGGCGGGCCTCGGGATCAGCCTGCTGCCGCCGCTGATCTACCGCGACGAGATCGACAGCGGCAGCCTGGTCGTGCTCGAGACGGAGCCGGCGCTGCCGCCGATCGAGTTCTGGGCGGTCTATCCGCGGCGGCCGGTCTCGCCCTTGCCGGCGGCCGTGACCCGTTTCGCCCGCGAGGTCAGCACCTTCGACTTCGACGCCGAGCCGCCGCGCCCGGCTGGGGCGCGGCCGGGCGATCCGCAAGGCACGGCCGGCGCATTGCCCCCATAGGGCCCTCGCATAGCCTGCCCGGGCGCGGCGCGCTAACCTCGGCTCGGTCCGGTGCAAGGGAGAGCGTGAGATGAGCGACGCGGGCGATCAGCAGTGGCACAAGGCCGCCGAGCCGGAGGAGCTGGCCGAGGGCGGCGTCAAGATGTGCGCCCTGGCCGGGCGCATGGTGGCGGTGGTGTGCCACGAGGGGCGCTACGCGGCGCTCGACAACCGCTGTCCCCATATGGGCGGCCCCTTGGGCCAGGGCTCGATCGAGGCCGGCCTCCTGGTCTGCCCCTGGCACGGCCGCGAGTTCGACCCCTTCACCGGCGAATGCGCGACCACCACCGAGACGGTCGAGACCTTTCCGGCCGAGGCCCGCGAGGACGGCATCTACGTCGCGTTACAGAAATCTGAAGCTTAGCCGCCGCCCGCCGCCCGGAGCGTGGCGGCCGATGACAAGCGATCCAGACTGGCTTAGGCTCGCCTCCGATTGGCAGGGATGACAATCGGACCGGGAGGCGGCCATGGCGCTCAATACCTACCTCTTCTTCGACGGCAACTGCCGCGAGGCCTTCGAGTTCTACAAGGCGGCTTTCGGCGGCGACTTCGCCATGGTCATGACCTATGCCGAGGCCCCGGAGGACATGTCCGTCCCCGACGACGAGAAGGACCGAATCATGCATATCTCGCTGCCGGTGGGCACGAGCATGCTGATGGGCAGCGATAGCTGCTCCTGGATGTCCGGTCCGCCCAATGCCGGCGACAACTTCGCCGTCTCGATCGACGTCCAGAGCCGCGAGCAGTGCGACGATCTCTTCGCCAAGCTCTCGGAGGGCGGCACGGTCAAGTTGCCCATGGCCGATACCTTCTGGGGGGCCTATTTCGGCAACTGGACCGACAAGTTCGGCATAAGCTGGATGGTCAGCTACGAGCTGCCCAGGGACTGATTGGCCGCCCGCGGCGCGCCGCGGGCTCACTGGAGATTGAGTGGAATCGACGCCCGAGACGGCCCGCGGCCGCCTCGCGGCGGCGATCCGGCTCGGCCCGAAAACGGCGCATTTCCGCCGATAAAGCGCCCATTGGGCGCCGCGCCGGCGCCGTAACTCACAGTTACAAACTCCCGGCCATGAGGCTCAGGCCATACCTCTAGCGCGTCCCGCAGGGGGCCTTCGGCCGTTCATCACCCCAAGTGGCCGGGCGTCAACTTCCGATGCGATCCGACAAGGGATCGGGCCCCCAGCGGAGCGCCATTCGCTTGTCAGAAGGAATTGAGCCATGAACCGGAACTTCATCGCCGTCGCCGCCTGTGTCGCCGCCATCGCGGTGAGCGCGCCGGCCTTCGCCCGCGGCGCCATGCAGAACGTCAACGCCGACTATCGCTCCTGGGGCACCCCCCATGCCACGGCCAGCGTCACCGGCACCCAGGAGAAGATGCTCCTGCACAAAGCCAACAGCGGCCACTACAGCGTCTGCAACCATGGCAGCCACAGCCTGAACGTCAGCTACGACGCCAGCAGCGCCTCGGTCGACAGCGGCGACTGCATGGCCGTCGAAGCCAAGAAGATCTCGGTCAAGGGCACCAACGCGACCGCCTTCAACCGCGCCTTCATCTTCAATCACACGCACTTCCATCCGCATCACGGCGGCCGCTGAGGTGGCCGCAGCGCTTCCGTGGCGTCGCGATGTGACGCCACGGGCGCCGGGCGCGGCGGGTAGCCGAGCAAGAGCGCCCCGACCTGGGAGGACACGTCATGTACAAGAACCGATTGAGTCACTCGAGCGCCCACCTTTTCATCCAGGCGACCGGCCTCGTGTTGTTCCTGCTCTTGAGCCTCGTCCTCGCCAGCACGGCGCGCGCGGCCGAGCAGCCGACCACCTTCGTTTCGCGCCTGGCGCAAGACGCCACGGCGATCGTCACCGACACCAGGATGTCGCGGGGCGACCGGCAGCGCGCCTTTCAGCAGATGCTGCACAGCTACTTCGACGTCTCGCTGATCGGCCGTTTCGTGCTCGGCCGCCATTGGCGTGCCGCGACGCCGAGCGAGCGGACGGCCTTCCTGCAGACCTTCGAGGCGTACGTTTTGGCGACCTACAGCCGCCGGCTGGAGAGCTACGCCGGCGAGACCCTGTCGGTCAGCCACGCCCAGGACAAGGGGCGCCAGGGCGTCATGGTCCTGAGTGCCCTGAACAGTCGGCAAGGCGCGCCCATGGCCGTGGTCTGGCGGCTGCGCCGCGACGGCGAGAGCTGGCGGATCTTCGACATCGTCGTCGAGGGCGTCAGCCTGATCATGACCCATCGCAGCGAGATCGACACCGTGCTGCGGCAGAGCGGCGACTTCGAGGGCCTGCTCGAGAGCCTGCGTGCCATGGTCGCCCGGGTCAGCGGCCCGGCCGGCGTGCAGGCCTCCAAGCTCTGAGCTCCCAAGACCCGAGCCGGACTGGGCTCGGAGGAAGAGGCCGGGCGCTGCTTCGCGACGTCATCCCCCATCGCGTCACGCAGCCGCGATCCCGGCCTCCTTCCAGCCTTTCAGGAGGGCGCCGATGGCCGCTTCGTCCTGCAGCCAGATCCGGCATTCCCGCTCGGCCGAAGCCGCGAAGTCGCCGTTGATGGCCAGCAAGGTCTCCGCTTCCTGCTTCGCTTCCTCGTCGCGGCCGGCCCAATGCAGGAAACAGCAGAGCAAGGCGTGGTGCATGAAGACGCCGGTCATCGGGCCTTGCTTCATCTCCAGGACCGCGGCCTCCGGATCGCCGTCCAGGGCCAGGCGAAGGGCGCGCGGCGTGTGGTACCAGCCCGGGTGCACGGGACTGATCTCCATCGCCCGCTCGACCAGCTCCAGTCCCCGCTCCCATTGCCCGCCGCAGGCGAAGCAGAAGCCGACATCGGCGAGCACGTCGGCATGACCGGGGTTGAGCTCGATTGCCCGCTGGGCCGCGATCTCGAAGTCGGTCAGCTCGCCGCGGTGGTAGTAGGTGCAGGCCAGGAACTGATAGGCCATCGCGTTCTCGGGATCGCAGGCCACCGCCCGCAAGGCCGTCTCCAGCGCCCGGTCCAGCGCCGGCGGGTGTGCCTGCTCGTTGAGGTGCAGGCGGTGCTCGTCGAGATAGACGGCAGCCAGGGCGGCCAGGGCGTCCGAGGACTCGCTGTCCTGCTCCAGGGCGCTCTCCAAGCCCTTGCGCACCTCGCCGTGCAGCGCCGGATCGTGACAGGCGTAGTACTCGTAGAAGCGGGCGATCCAGATATAGGTCTCCCAGCGCTGCGGCCGGCCGGAGCGGGCCGCCCGCGCGACGTGGCGGCCGATCGGGCCGTAGCGGTTGGCGATGCGGCCGGCGACCAGGCGGGCGACCTGGTCCTGGATCTCGAAGATCGCCTCCGGCGTGCAGGCCATCTCGAACTGCTCGGCGAAGAGGTGGCCTTCCGTCGCGGCATCGATGAGCTGCACCGTCACCCGCACCACCTGGCTCGACTTGCGGATCGAGCCCTCGATGACGAAGTCCGCGCCGAGCTTGTCGTGGAGCTGGCCGATGTCGGCACCGTCACGGGCCAGCTTGGTGCTGGTCGAGCGCGAGAAGACGAAGAGGTCCTTGAAGCGCGCCAGGTTGGCGATGATCTCCTCCGTCAGGCCGTCGGCGAAGAACTGGTCCTCGGGGTTGCCGCCGTAGTTGTCGAAGGGCAGCACGACCAGCGACGGCCCGTGGCTCGGCGGTGCGGCGCGGCGCGTCTCGGCCTTCGGCTCCGACGCGCGGTGGCTGAAGGCCGGGATGTAGTTGCCCTTGGGCAGGGAGATTTCGACCGGGTCCTCGGCGCCGGCCTCGCGGTAGTACTCGGCCAGGCGCTGGCGCAGCCGGCCGGCCTCGACGCGGACGATGGAATCGATCGCCGGATCGAAGCTCTCGGGCTTGCGGAAGACGTCGACCGCGATGGCATAGCCGCTGATCGTCTCGGCGCGCCCGGCCAGCGTCTCGTCCACCACGTAGCGCAGGAAGCGGGACAGGCGCTTCGAGCGGGACAGCGGCGGCTTGCCGGTCGCACGTTCCAGGGCCTGGCGAATGTCCTCCTCGCCTGGGTCTCCCGCGCTCGCTGCGATCTCTGCGGTGCCCGGATCGCTGGCCATGACGCCTCAGAGTCCATGCCGTTACTGGGGCTTTTCAAGCCGCTAACAGGGTACGTCAGGTGGTGAAACTTATCCAGGGCAGGGGCTTTCGCCCAAGTCACCGCTGTGCCCGCGGCCGGGGTCGGGGCCGGCTCACGGGTTACGTCACGGTTAGAAACTCAACCGCCGGCGCCCGAGGCCTCACCTTAGCGGGCACAGCAAGGCAAGCGACGCCTTTCACGGAAATCAGAGGAATCCACAGATGAGCAGCAACGGCACCCTCAAGTACGGCCTCCGCCCCACGGTCCGGCTGGCCAACAACGTCTCGCCTTTCGCCGCCCTCTTCACCCTGAAGCAGGACGATCCCGACGGTCACGCCGAGGCCATCGCCAAGCTGATCGGCACCGAGGAGTTCGGCGACGTGGTCTCCGAGATGGCGCTGATCCACATCTTCAGCATGACCCGGGTCGGGCGCGACCAGATGCTCTTCCAGACCAATTTCGATTCCGACGTGGTCGCCTATTTCGAGGCCTTCAAGGACCTCGACGGCCCGCTGCGCGAGATCCTGGCGCACTTCGAGGGCGCGCCCGGTGCGGATGCCGACTTCACCGCGCTGCTCGAGTTCATCGCCTCGCAGCAGGCCGACGTGGTCGCCTACTTCTGCGCCTATCCCGAGCTGACGGTGAACCAGATCCGCCGCGACGCCGACTGGCGCAAGAAGGTCATCGATCTGCAGAAGTCGTTGGCCCAGCCCGCCAGCAAGGTGGCTTGGGGCCAGTCGGTCTCGGCGATCGCCTGATCGCGGACCTCAGGGGGACGAGCGGAGGCCGAGATGTTGAGCACAGAGCAAAGCCCGATGCGCGTCGCGCAGGACGTGAAGGAGAACCTGTGCGACATCCAAGGCGGACTCCTCAAGGAGTACGACACCTTGGCCTGCCGCTACGTCTTCTTTCGCATCGACGAGGCCGGGAAGGGGCGGGCCTGGCTGAAGGCGCTGTCGGACAAGGTCACCAGCCAGGCGCAGGCCGACGAGGGGCCGCTCGAGGACGGCAGCCTCAACGTGGCGCTCAGCGTCTGGGGCCTGCAGGCCCTGGGCCTGCCGCAGGCGGTGATCGACAGCTTCCCCAAGGCCTTCCGCGACGGCATGCGGGTCCGCTCCGCCAAGCTCGGCGACGTCGGGCCGAGCGCGCCCGAGCACTGGGAAGGCAAGCTCGGCAGCGACGAGATCCATGTCTTCGTCTGCCTGTCGCACGACAGCGTCGCGGCCTGCGACGAGCAGCACAAGCGGCTGACGGCGCTGACCCGAGCTTTCGGCGGCGTCACCGAAGTCCATGTCGTCGAGGCCGAAGTGGTCTTCGAGCAGCGCTCCGGCTGCCCCGCCGCCCACTTCGGCTTCGTCGATCCGATCTCCCAGCCGGCCATCGCCGGTTTCGACGACGAGGCGCGGCCGGGCGACGGCGCGCTGCAGAGCGGCGGCGGCTGGCGCTCGATCAAGCCCGGCGAGTTCCTGCTGGGCTACGAGAACGAGCTGGGCGAGCGCACCGACACGCCGGGGCCGCCCGGCCTCGGCGACAACGGCAGCTTCCTGGTCTTCCGCAAGGCCTACCAGGACGTCGCCGGCTTCCGCGCCTATCTCAAGCAGGGCGCGATGACGCTCTGGGGCAGCGACGAGGAGGCGCAGCAGGAGAAGCTGGCCGCCAAGATCGTCGGCCGCTGGCGCTCCGGCTGTCCGCTGGCGCTCTCGCCGGACCAGGATGACCCGGCGCTCGCCGCCGACCCCCAGCGGGTCAACGACTTCGACTATAGCGACGACGCCGAGGGCGCCAAGTGCCCCTTGGGTGCCCACCTGCGGCGGACCAACCCGCGCGGCACCAAGCTGACCACCACGACCGACATCAACCGCAAGCGGATCCTGCGCCGCGGCCTCGAGTACGGCCAGCCGCTGCCGGAAGGCGCGGCGGACGACGGTGTCGACCGCGGCCAGGCCGGCGTCTTCGTGATCGCCGACATCGAGCTTCAGTTCGAGTTCATCCAGGCGGAATGGCTCGGCAAGGGCGACTTCATCGGCCTGCCGACGGACGAGAAGGACCCGCTGGTCGGCGCCAACGGCGACGGCGGGCAGTTCACGGTGCCCGGCGCCGACATGCCCTTCCTTTTCGATTTGAAGCAGTTCGTGACCGTTCGCGGCGGCGAGTACTTCTTCGCGCCCGGACTCGCCGCCCTCAAAGGCATCGCCGAGGGCCGGTTCCAAACAGGAGAGACGAAATGAACATCATGGCACCCCGAAGCCACCCCCTGGAGACGGTTCCCGCCGGCGAAGCCGACATGATCGAGCGTGTCGTCGCCCTGCAGATCGCGATGATGAAGGGCGTCAACCCCAAGAAGCGCGGCCAGCATCCCAAGCACCAGGCCCTGGTGCGCGGCCGCTTCGAGGTCGGCGACGACGTGCCGGCGCCGCTCAAGGCCGGGATCTTCGCCCGGCCGGGCGCCTACGACGCGGCCGTGCGGATCTCCACCGGGCCGATGCCTAGGGACAACGACCCGAACCCCCATGCCTTCGCGATCAAGCTGGTCGACGTGCCGGACTCGCCGAGTGGCACCCAGGATTTCATCCTGCTCGACCAGCCGACCTTCTTCATCGCCGATATCGCCGAGTACGTCGGCTTCTTCGAGGACGCGATCAAGGACCCCTCGGCCTCGGGCTTCTTCAAGGCGCATCCCCGGCAGTTCGGCCTCAACCTGACCTTCAACGTGGTCATCGCCAGCCAGCTGGAGCGGCAGTACTGGAGCGAGGTACCCATCGCCATGGGCGAGGGCGCGGCGCGTCTCACCTTGATCCCCGAGGTCGACAACGTCTCCGGCCGCGACCCGGCCTCGACGCCGGACGGCCTGCGCGACGCGCTGGAAGAGCACTTCGTCGAGAACCGCAAGCCGGCCCGCTTCGCGCTCGCCGCCCAGGCCTACGTCGATCAGAGCATCACGCCGATCGAGGACGCCACCTCGGTCTGGCCGACTGCCTTCGAGAAGGTCGCCAGCTTGACCCTGCCGGCGCAGGACTTCACCTCCGACGCGCAGTTCGCCTTCGGCGAGCACCTCTCCTACACGCCCTGGCACTGCCTGCCGGCGCACCAGCCGATCGGCGGCATCCAGCGCGCCCGCAAGCGGATCTACGAGGAGAGCCAGAAGCTGCGGCACGAGACCAACGGCGTCGAGGACCGCGAGCCGACCAAGGCCGATCTCGAGCGCCTCGGCGCGTTCCTTTGACCGACAAGAGTTCCAGACAGGAGAGCGAGATGACCGTTCAGAGCAACGCCGCCCACAAGGAGGTCGAGAGCCCCGGGCGGGTCAACAAGACCATGTACCGGCTGACCAGCGTTCTCGGCCTGACGACCGGTGTCGGCGTCATCGCCTGGGGCGTCTGGAGCCTCTTCGCCACCGTCGCCACCTTCGTTTGGGAGGAGACCGAGGTCGTCCAGACCAACGAGATCCTGGTCAACGCCGGCTTCAATGAGGGCCTCCTGCTGAGTGCCGTGGTGATCGCGCTCGGTGTCGTCATCCTGGAGCTGAAGCGCATTCAGCAGCTCCTGGCGATGTCGGACGACCGCTCGATCAAGGACGACGGGTCCTTGTAGCCGACATGACGCGGGACGCCACGACACGGGACCCCATGGCGCGGGAATCGGGGAGCCCAGGGAGCGAGAGCATGTACGACCTGATCGTCATCGGGGCCGGCCCGGCCGGTGTCGCCGCGACGGAGCGCGCGGCCCGGCTGGGGGCGAAGGTCTGCCTGGTCGACGCCAAGCGCGCCGGCGGCACGGACGCGGTCAGCGGCGTGGTGCCGGCGCGCACCTTGGCGCAAATCGCCCATCTCAAGCGCAACGCCGAGCAGCTCGGCCGCTACGGCATCGAGGCCGGCGCGCCGACGCTCGACTTCGGGCGGGCCCTGGCCCGCTGCCGCGAGGTCGTCGAGGAGCTGCATGCCGGGAAGGAGGCGCTGGCCAGGCAGTTGGGCGAGGGCCGCAACCTGACCGTGCTCGAAAACGCCGGCGAGGCCCGCTTCGTCAACCCGAACACGATCCTGCTGGCGGACAGTCGCGTGCTGACCGCCAAGCGCTTCGTCATCAGCGTCGGCGGCCATGCGCGCCGCCCGGATTTCATCGGCGCCGAGCATGCCCTGGTGCCGAGCGACCTCTGGCAAGAGGGCGCGGCCCTACCGGGCTCGGCGGTGATCCTCGGCACCGGCCACACCGGCGTTCAGGTCGCCTCGATCCTCGCCGACTTCGGCTGCAAGGTTCACCTGCTGGAGCGCGGCCCGCGCATCCTCTCCCACGAGGACGAGGACCTCGCGATGGAGATCCAGGCGGCCTTCGAGGCCCGCGGCGTCGAGATCGTCACCGCCGTCGACAAGCCGCATTGCCTCGCCAAGCAGGGCGACTCCCTGACCTTCGGCTTCCGCCGGCAGGGCCGGGCGGAGTCGATCGACTGCGACGCCGTGGTCGTTTCGCAGGGCTGGAGTCCCAACACGGCGACGCTCGGGCTCGAGGCCGCCGGCGTGACCCTGAACGAGCGCGGCTTCATCGAGGTCGACGACTGCCTGCGCACGGCCCAGCCGCACATCTACGCCGCCGGCGACGTCACCGGCCGCATGATGCTGGTCACCGCCGCCATGCAGGAGGGCTACATCGCCGCCGGCAACGCCGTCTCCGGCACGCGCGACCGCGTGCGGCACCGCCTGGTCTCGACCGGCGGCTATCCCTTCCCCGAGCACGGCGCGGTCGGCCTGACCGAGGCGCGGGCGCGCGAGGCCCACGACTGTCAGGTCGTCACGGTGCCCTACAGCGAGAACCCCAGGGCGATCATCGACGGCAAGACCACCGGCTTCTGCAAGCTGATCGTCGAGCGGCGGAGCCGGACGATCCTCGGCTGCCATGTGGTCGGCGAGCGGGCGGTCGAGGTCGTGCAGCTCGCCGCCACCGCCATGGCCGCTGGCCTGAAGGTCGAGCAGATCGCGGCCCTGGACCTGGCCTACCCGACCTACGTGCAGATCATCGGCGAGGCGGCCTACCGGGCCTGTCTCGCCATGGCTGTCGAGATCCACGACATCGAGCTGGTCGGCACGCCCCTGGCCAAGGCGGGATGAGGCGCGCGCGAGCCATGAGCCTACCGGACTCGAACGGCGATCTCCTCGATGGCACGGGACAGCTCGGCCGCCTGCATCGGCACCGGCACAGCCTGCTGCTCGCGACCCTGGTCTTCCTGCTGGTCCTGTCGCCTACGTTGGACGGCACGGCGGCCGGCGGCTTGCTGCTGTCGGCCCTCTTCTCGCTGCTGCTGCTGGTCGGCGCCTTCGTGCTCGGCCGCGCCCGGCGCGATCTGGTCATCGTGCTGCTCCTGGCGATGCCCTGGCTCTACCTGACCTGGCTGCACCCGGTCTGGTCGGGCGGCCTGCTGGACGAGCTCGCCGGCGTCCTCCTGGCGGTCTGCACGCTCTACATGGCGGCGGTGATGCTGGCCAACGTGGTCATGGCGCCGCGGGTCGACCTCGACATCATCAGCGGCGCCATCGCGGTCTATCTGCTGATGGGCATCGCCTGGTCCGTGGTCTTCGTGCTGATCGAGGGCGTCCAGCCCGGCTCCTTTGCCTTGGGCGACGCGGAGCGGGGCACGATCTGGAGCCAGCTCCTCTATTTCAGCTTCGCGACCATCACCACCCTCGGCTACGGCGACGTCGCGCCGCTGACGCCGCTGGCCCGGACCTGGGCGATCCTCGAAGCCGTCTGCGGCTCGATGTACCTGGCCGTGCTGATCTCGCGCCTGGTCGGGCTCTACGCGCCGGACCGCGGCTAGCAGGGCTGTGCCGCCGTCTGCGATCGCCTAGACTGTCGCCGGCTTGGCGGTCGGTGGACGAGGCGAAGGCGTCATGGGCGAGGCGTGGCAGTACCAGCTCCGGATCAACCTGGACGAGGCGCGGGCGGCGGCGGCCCGCGAGAACCCGGCGGACGACTCGATCGCGCCGCTGATGGCGGTGCTCGCGCGGCACGATGCGGTGCTGAAGAGCCAGTACGACGCCTTCGCGGACTACTGCGCCGAGGCCGAGAGGAACGGCATCGAGGCCTACCACCTCTACCACTGGACCAAGGACACGATCGAGGACCCGGCCAAGAAGGCGAAATACCTGAAGTCCTTCACGCTCTACGTCGGCGGCCGCGAGGTCTACGACAAGGCCGAGGCGGACGCGCTGGACGCCGACCTGCAGCCACTCCTGGCGAGCGGCTTGCTCGAGCGCCTGGCCAAGCACGACACCAACCCCGCCAACAACCCGCAGATGCCGGCGAAGTACCGCAAATAGGCCACCGGTTGCCTATTCACAGTTAGATTGTGGATAAGTCCAGGTGGGCGCCGCGCGGCGGGCAAGAAGATTTCCTGTGGCTGCCGGCAAAAGGCTTCGCGTACGCGGCGAGAGATAAGCCCTTGATAGTTTTGGCGGGCGAATTTTTGTCGCCGTTCGTTTTGCCGCCGGGGATTTATTGTCGTCGTTTGTCTTTCGTCGTCGATTTCTAATCGCTTGCCTTCTTTCAGCTCCGTCCCCAGCTTGGATCGCAAGGGAAGGAGGTCTGCCATGACCGACTGTTTGAGACGCCCCCGCGGCCGGCCCAAGGGCTCCGAGATCGACGACCAGCCGGCCCTGGCGCAAATCGCCGACCTGCTGGCCGAGGGCCGTGTCCGGAACGTCGCCGCCGCCGTGCGGAAGCTCGCCGGTCACGACCCGAGCCTGATCCGTCGCCTGCAACGCAAGTTCCGCCGCGAGCGGGAGACCCTGATGGCCGCGGCCCGCAGCCGGGCGGAGCAGGTCGCGCTGCAGGAGGGCCTGCGCCAGGACCAGATCCTGCGCGCCACAGACCCGCAGAAGTGGCGGCGCGAGCACGATGCGACCGTGCAGCTCATCAACGCCGTCGATCTGGAGCGGCAGGACAGCCTGAAGAAGTCCTTCGCGCGCGGCTGACGCGCCCGGCTGGACGCGCGCCGGCGGCGGTTGCCCCGGCAACATCCGGGATGGAACTGTTACAGTCGGAAGACAACCGTAAAACGACTGTCATCCAACTTCGCCAGTATGCCGCCCGAACCGGGTCGGCAGGTCATTGGCGGGGTGGCATGGAAAACGATACGCGGCTGCAGCGTCTTCGCGGCACCTGGGCGGAGCACGCCCCCGAAGTCTCCTACTGCAACCCCGACGATCCGCTCTCGCGCCAGGTTCTGATTCGCATCGTCGAGCGCCTGACCGGTCAGCCGCGCCTGCAGCGCCTCTACAACGAGTACCAGCGGGTGCGCCGCGAGGACGAGGACTTCTGGCAGACGGCCATCGAGTGGCTGCGCCTGACGGTCAACTACGACGACGGCCGGCTGCAGGCGATCCCCGCCGAGGGGCCCTTGATCGTCGTCGCCAATCACCCCTTCGGCGTGTTGGACGGCATCGCGGTCAGCTATCTGACCTCGCAGGTCCGCAAGGACTTCAAGCTGCTGGCCCATGCGACCCTGGGGCGCGCCGAGGTGCTGCGGCCCTTCCTGATCCCCATCGAGTTCGACGGCGCCTCGACGGCGGTGCGCACCAACGTGCAGGCCAAGCGCGACGCGCTCCGGCATCTGGAGGAGGGCGGCGCGATCGTGATCTTCCCGGCCGGGCGCGTCTCCACGGCGCCCCATGTCTTCGGCCAGGCGATCGACGCGCCCTGGAAGCTCTTCGCCGGCAAGCTGATCGCCCGCTCCAAGGCGACGGTGGTGCCGATGTTCTTCGAGGGTCAGAACGGCTGGCTGTTCCACCTGGTCAGCCTGTTCAGCGAGGCCCTGCGCGAGGCCCTGCTGCTGCGCGAGGTCGCCAAGCGGATCGGCGACGACGTCACCGCGCACATCGGCCAGCCGATCCCCTTCAGCGAGCTGGTGCCCTGGAGCGACCGCCAGGCCCTGATCGATCACCTGCGCGACATGGTCTACGGGCTCGATCCCAAGCGCCGCGCGCTGGCGGTCTAGAGGAAGGGCAGCTCGACCAGGCGGCCCGGCAGCGTGCCGCCGTCCCAGGCGACCTCGACCGTCTCGCCGGCCGCGACCGCGCGCGAGACCAGGGCGAAGCCGATGTAGGCCTCGAGGCGGCGCGAGCGGACTCCGTTGGTCATGTCGCCGACTTTGCGGCCGTCGCGCAGGATGTCGCGCCAGGCCACCAGGGGCGGCGCCTGCGGCCGGTCCTCGAGGATCACGCCGAGCTGGTGACGGGCCGGCCCCTCGTCGCGGATCCGGCGCAGGGCCGCGAGGCCGACCACGTCGTCCGCCAGGTCCAGGTCGACGTAGCGGCCGAGGCGGACCTCGAAGGGGTTGGTTCGGTCGTCGGTGTCGCCGCCCCAGGACAGCAGGCCGCTTTCGATGCGCTCGCAGGTGTTGGGGTTGCCCGGGCCGATGTCCCAGGGCTGCCCGGCTTCGCGCACCAGGTTCCAGAGCGCTGTGCCCTTGCTGCCGTCCATCAGGTAGAGCTCGAAGCCGCCCTGCTTCGACCAGCCCGAGCGGGCGAGCATCAGCGGGATGCCCTCGATCTCGACGGCGCGGAACCAGAAGTACTTCAGGCCGCGCACCCAGTCGCCGAAGATCGAGGCGATGACGTCCTCGGCCTTCGGGCCCTGGACGGCCATGGGCGAGACGTCGGGTTCCAGCACTTCGACGTCCAGTCGGCGCTCGGCGGCGATGGCCCGGGCGAAGAACAGGATGTTGGAGTCGGCGATGGACAGCCAGTAGCGGTCCTCGGCCAGCTTCAGCAGGATCGGATCGTTGATCAGGGTGCCGGCGTGGTTGCAGAGGGCCACGTACTTGCCCTGGTCGACCGCGCACCTCGAGAGGTCGCGCGGCGAGAGCGCCTGGGCCAGCCGCCCGGCGTCCGGGCCGACCAGCTCGACCTGGCGCTCGACCGAGACGTCCCACTGCGACACGCCCTCGATCAGCCGCCAGTACTCGGCCTCCGGGTCGCCGTAGCCGGTCGGCATCATCATGTGGTTGTAGGGCGTGAAGCTCTTCACGCCCTCGGCCAGGGTGGCCTCGTAGAAGGGCGAGCGGCGAACCCGCGACGACGGGGAGAATTCGAACATGGCGGCACTCGCTTGCTGGACGTCTGGCTGAAGCGGGAAAGGGCCCTAGCCGGGCTCGGGAGCCGCGATACTGTCACCAACCGGGGGCCGGACGCCAGCGCTTGGGCGCCCGCGCCGGACGGCCTGCCGGGCCGGATCAGGCGCCGCGCGCCGGGCCGGTCGAGCCGCGGACGACGAGCTCGGCCGGCAGCTCGATGTGCGGGCTGGCGTCGCCATCGACGCCGCTGTCGGCGTCGGGGTCGAGCAGGTAGGCGGCGGTCTGCCGGCCCATCTCCTCCAAAGGGGCGTGGATCGTGGTCAGGCCGGGCGGGATCTCCTTGGCCAGGTCGAGGTCGTCGAAGCCGGTGATCGCCAGGTCCTCGGGCAGCGACAGGCCCAGGGCGCCGGCCTCGAGCAGCGCGCCCAGGGCCAGGACGTCGTTGCCGCAGAGCACGGCGCTCGGCCGCGGGCTCAGGGCCATGAGCTGGCGCAGGGCGCCGCGCCCGGCGGCCATGCTGTAGGGCCGCTCGAGCAGCCGTTCCGGCGCCAGCTCCAGCCCCCTGGCCGCCAGCGCCTCGCGGCTGCCGGCGATGCGCTCGCTGGCGCGGTCGTTGCCCTCGGCGATGCCGGCGATCATCGCGAAGGAGCGGTGGCCGAGGTCGTGCAGGTAGCCGACCAGCTTGTGCATGGCCCGCCGGTTGTCGAAGCCGATGGTCGGGTGGGGCGAGCCCGGGTTGTGCACGTAGGTGTTGGCGTAGCGGATACCGCGCCGTTTCAGCAGGCTGTAGACCGCCGGGTCGCGCGCCTCGCCGGTCAGCAGCAGGCCGTCGACGCCGCGCACGATCAGGTTCTCGATCTGGCCGCGCTCGCGCGCCGGGTCGTAGTCGAAGGCGGCGAGCAGCAGGTCGTTGCCGCGGGCCGCCAGCTCCCGCTGCAGGGTCTGCACCGTGGTCGCGAAGATCGCGTTGCCGAGGGTCGGGATCACCGCGCCGATGGTGTTGCTGCGCCGCGAGGCCAGGGCCCGGGCCGCGCCGTGGGGCCGGTAGCCGAGCGCCTCGACCGCCTCCCGGACCCGATGGCGCATGCCCGGCCGGACCTTGTCCGGCGCGCTGAAGAAGCGCGACACGGTGGCCGTCGAGACCCCGGCGCGGCGCGCCACGTCTTCCAGGGTCGGGCGAATCAAGCTCATGGCGAAGCAAGCGCTTGCAGAATTGCCTCCGATCTCGTCATGGCTGGATCAAGGTGTCCGATTCTCTCGGATCGAGCGCGGATAATCAACCGCAACGTTCACCAGCAAGAGGGCGGATGGAATTGACTCCGGCGGTGGCGTGAGGCTAGTGTCGCAGCTCTGTAAGCGCTTACAAAAGGTGGGGAGCAGGGACCGATGGCCGTCCGTTATCTCAAGAAAGCCGAGAAGACCGCCGCGACCGGCGAGGAGGACGTGCGCGCCGCCGTCCAGGAGATCCTCGACGAGATCGAGGCGGGGGGCGACGACAAGGCGCGCGACTTCGCCCGCCGCTTCGACAAGTGGGAGGGCGACATCGTCGTCGGCGCCGACGAGCGGGCGGCCGCGGCGGACGACGTCAGCCAGAAGCTCAAGGACGACATCCGGTTCGCCCATGAGAACGTGCGCCGCTTCGCCGAGGCCCAGCGCGCCACCCTGACCGACACCGAGATCGAGGTCGTGCCCGGCCTGGTCGCCGGCCAGAAGCAGATCCCGGTCTCCGCGGCCGGCTGCTACGCGCCGGGCGGGCGCTACGCCCACGTCGCCTCGGCGATCATGACCGTGACCACCGCCAAGGTCGCCGGCGTCAAGCACATCACCGCCTGCTCGCCGCCGCGCCCCGGCGTCGGCATCAACCCGGCCGTGCTCTACGCGCTGGAGATCTGCGGCGCCGACGCGGTGCTCAACCTCGGCGGCGTGCAGGGCATCGCGGCCATGGCCTTCGGCCTGTTCGGCACGCCGCCGGCGCGCGTCCTGGCCGGGCCCGGCAACCAGTTCGTCGCCGAGGCCAAGCGCATCCTCTACGGCCGGGTCGGCATCGACATGTTCGCCGGGCCGACCGAGAGCATGGTCATCGCCGACGGGACGGCCGACCCGACGATCGTCGCCGCCGACCTCGTGGGCCAGGCCGAGCACGGCTACAACTCGCCGGTCTGGCTGCTGGCCACCGACCAGGCGCTGGCCGAGCGGGTCGACGCGCTGATGCCGTCGATGATCGCCGACCTGCCGGAGCTCAACCGGGTCAATGCCGAGGCCGCCTGGCGCGACTACGGCGAGATCATCCTCTGCGACAGCCGCGAGGAGGCGGCGACGCTCTCCGACGACTACGCCTCGGAGCATCTGCAGGTGCAGGCGGCGGACCTCGACTGGTGGCTCGACAACCTGACCGCCTACGGCTCGCTGTTCCTCGGCGAGGAGACCACCGTGGCCTACGGCGACAAGGTCTCCGGCCCGAACCACGTGCTGCCGACCAAGGGCGCGGCGCACTACTCGGGCGGGCTCTACGTCGGCAAGTTCATGAAGACCGTGACCTGGCAGCGCGCGACCCGCGACGCCAACCGCGACATCGGCCAGGCCTGCGCCCGTATCTCCCGGCTCGAAGGCATGGAGGGCCACGCGCGCTCGGCCGACGTGCGGCTCGCCAAGTACTTCCCCGACGAGCCCTTCGATCTCACCGGCACGGGATGACCGCCGCGCTCTTCGCCTTGGCGGACCGCGTCGCCTGCGTCACCGGCGCCAGCTCCGGCATCGGCCGGGCGATCGCCGGCGCCTTCGCGCGCGCCGGGGCGGCGGTGGTCGGCGTGGCGCGCCGCGAGGCGAAACTGCGGGACTGGGTGGCGGAGAGCGAGGCGGCGGGCGGCCGGGCGGCGGCCTGTGCGCTCGATCTCGCCGACGGCAGCGCGGTGGCGGGCGCGGCGGCGCGGCTCTCGGCGCCCTTCGGCGCGCCCGACATCCTGGTCAACGCCGCCGGCATCAACCTGCGCGAGTCGGCCGACGCGGTGACGCCGGAGAGCTGGCAAGAGACGCTCGAGATCAACCTGAGCGTGCCCTTCTTCCTGGCACGGGCGCTGGTGCCGGCCATGCGCGACAGGGGCTGGGGCCGGGTCATCAACATCGCCTCGCTGCAGTCCGAGCGGGCGATGCCGAATTCCATCGCCTATGGCGCCTCCAAAGGCGGCGTGGCGCAGCTCACCCGGGCCATGGCGGAAGCCTGGTCGCGCGACGGCATCGCCTGCAACGCGCTGGCACCGGGCTTCTTTCCGACCGAGCTGACCGCGCCGGTCTTCGAGAACGAAGCGGCCGTCGCGCGCAACGCGGCGCAGACCTGCATCGGCCGCAACGGCCGCGACGACGACCTGGTCGGCCCGGCGATCTTTCTCGCCTCGCCGGCCTCGGACTACGTCACCGGTCAGGTCCTGTTCGTCGACGGCGGCTTTACGGCGAAGTGAGGCAAGCCATGAAGGCGCTGGTCTACACCGATCTTGAGGAGACGGCGTTCCGCGAGGAGCCGGCGCCGCTCGTCGCGCCCGGCGAGGCCTTGGTCGGCGTAGAGGCGGTCGGCATCTGCGGCTCCGACATGCATGCCTGGCACGGCCACGACCCGCGCCGCGCGCCGCCGTTGATTCTCGGTCACGAGGCCGCCGGCACCGTGCTGGCGGGCAGCGAGCCCGGCCGCAAGGTCGTGCTCAACCCGCTGATCACCTGCGGCGTCTGCGGCCATTGCAGGACCGGCCGGGCCAACCTCTGCGCCGAGCGCGAGCTGATCGGCATGCGCCGGCCCGGCGCCTTCGCCGAGCGCGTGGCGATCCCCGAGCGCAACCTGATCCCCGTGCCCGAGGGCATGGACATGGCGGAAGCGGCGCTGACCGAGCCCTGCGCCACGGCCTGGCACGCGCTGGCCCTGGCGGCGCGCGCTGCCTGGCGGCCGCTGTCGGAGAGCCGCGCCCTAGTCATCGGCGGCGGCTCCGTCGGCTTGCTGGCGGGCTTGATCCTGCAGGCCTGGAGCGCGCCGGCCGTGCGCCTGGCGGAGACCAACCCGCTGCGCCGGGAGACCGCCCGGGCCGCCGGGCTCGACGCCTTCGACCCGCTCGACGCGCCGGCCGAGGCCGGCGCCTTCGACCTGGTCTTCGATGCCGTCGGCGCGACGGCGACCCGGGCGGCGGCGATCGCGGCGGTCCGGCCCGGCGGCATCATCGCCCACGTCGGCTTGCAGGATTGGGCCGGCGACTTCGATGCCCGGACCCTGACCCTGTCCGAGATCACCTTCATCGGCGTCTACACCTACACCGACGCCGACCTGCGGGCCTCGCTCGCCGCCCTGGCGAGCGGCCGGCTCGGCCGCCTCGACTGGATCGAGCGCCGGCCCCTCGCCGAGGGCGGCCAGGCCTTCCACGACCTGAACGCCAAGCGGACCCGCGCGGCGAAGATCGTCCTGACACCCTGAGCAGCGGAGAACCGCAAAGATGAACCGGAGAGTGAGACCATGAGCGCGCCCGACTTTCTCGTGCACGACGAGGGCGACACGGTCGGCGTCGTCGTCGTCGAGACCGTGGCCAGCGGTGCGGCTTTGCAAGGCCTGTCGATGGAGACCGGACAGAGCGTCACCATGACCGCGCTGGCCGACATCCCGCTCGGCCACAAGATCGCCCTCAAGGACCTGGCCGAGGGCGAGACGGTGCTCAAGTACGGCCACGACATCGGCAGGATCGTCGCCGCCGTGAAGGCCGGCGACCATGTCCACGTGCACAACATGAAGACCAAGAGGTGGTGAGATGACGGCGCTCGCGGATCGGGAGTTCTTCGGCTACAGGCGCGCGAACGGCCGCGTCGGCATCCGCAACCACGTGGCCATCCTGCCGCTCGACGACCTCTCGAACGCGGCGAGCGAGAAGGTCGCCAACAACATCGACGGCTGCCTGGCCCTGCCGCACCACTACGGCCGCCTGCAGTTCGGCGAGGACCTGGAGCTGCACTTCCGCACCTTGATCGGCACCGGCAAGAACCCGAACGTCGCGGCCTGCATCGTGATCGGCATCGAGCCGGGCTGGACCCAGCGCGTCGTCGAGGGCATCGCCGCCACCGGCAAGCCGGTCGCCGGCTTCGCCATCGAGGGCAACGGCGAGATCAAGACCGTGGCCGATGCCTCGCGCCGGGCCCAGGCCTTCGTGCAGGAAGCCAGCGAGCAGCAGCGCGTGCCCTGCAAGCTCTCCGACCTCTGGGTCTCCACCAAGTGCGGCGAGTCGGACACCACCTCGGGCCTCGCCTCCTGCCCGACGGTGGGCAACCTGATCGACAAGCTCGACCCGCTGGGCGCGACCTCCTGCTTCGGCGAGACCTCGGAGCTGACCGGCGCCGAGCGGGTCTGCGCCGAGCGGGCCGTGTCGCCCGAGATCGGCCGGAAGTTCCTCGACACCTGGCAGGCCTACATGGACGAGGTGATCGAGCCGAACAAGACCAGCGACCTGTCGGAGTCCCAGCCGACCAAGGGCAACATCGCGGGCGGCCTGACCACCATCGAGGAGAAGGCCTTCGGCAACCTGCAGAAGATCGGCAAGTCGACCAGGTTCATCGACGTGCTCGGCCCGGCCGAGGCGCCGGCGCAGGGCGCCGGGCTCTATTTCATGGACACCTCGTCTGCGGCGGCCGAGTGCGTGACCCTGCAGGCGGCGGCCGGCTTCGTCGTGCACCTCTTCCCGACCGGCCAGGGCAACGTCATCGGCAACCCCATCGAACCGGTCATCAAGCTCACCGCCAACCCGCGCACCGCGCGCGAGATGCCGGAGCACATCGACCTCGACTGCTCGGGCATCCTGCGCGGAGAGATGACCCTCGACGAGGCCGGCGACGCGCTGATCGAGGTCATGATCCGGACCTGCAACGGCCGCCTCACGGCGGCCGAGACCCTGAAGCACCGCGAGTTCGTCATGACCAAGCTCTACCGGAGCGCTTAACTCCGCGCGTTCTCCATGAAGCGCCGCAGCTTGTCCGGCGAGAGCTTGTCGTCCGTGCGCAGGCCCGAGCAGATGTCGAGGCCGTAGGGCTGCACCTTGCGGATCGCTTCGGCGACGTTGTCGGGGGTCAGCCCGCCGGCGAGGAAGGTCGGCTTGCTGGCCTTGGCGACGAAGCCGGCGCTGATCACCCAGTCGTGGACGCGGCCGGTGCCGCCCAGCTCCGGGCGCGGCTCGTAGGGCGTGCCCGAGTCGAGCAGGAAGGCGTGCACGAAGGGGGCGTAGACCTCGATCAGGGCCAGGGCCTCGGGGCCCTGGACGTGGATCACCTGGATGCGCCGGGTGGCCGGCGGCAGCTGCTCGATCAGCGCCGGGTACTCGCCCGGGTCGATGTGGTTGACGATCTGTACCGCCGAGGTGCCGCAGGCCCGGACGTGATCGGCGATGTCCTGGGCCCGGGTCCGTTGGGTCAGCAGGAAGGTGGCGACCGGCGGCGGCACCGCGGCGGCGATCTCGCGGGCCAGCTCGTCGGCGATCACGCCCGGGCCCGACGGCATCTCGCCGACCAGGCCGATGGCGTCGGCGCCGGCCTCGACGGCCATCTTGGCCTCCTCGAGCGAGGCGATGCAGCAGACCTTGATTCGAACCCTCATGGGCCTTGTCTATAGCCTAGTCCCGGAACGATGCAATGAAGGGCAAGGTGATCGGCGGCGGCCGATGACCGCTGGCCGCCGAGAGCGCCCCGGGTGTAGACTTTCTCGAAAGCAAGAACGAACGGTCCCCAAGGGACCGGACCACGGGAGGAAGCCGTGCCGTCTCGATCGGCACAGGGCGGCTGGCCGATCCGCTCCGAGATTGCCAGGCCCCTCGACCGTCGACGCTTTTTGGGCGGCCTCGGGGCCGTGGCGGCGCTCGGGCTCGGCCCGGGGCGCCTCGCCGCCGGCGCGAGCGAGGTCCGCTTCGGGCTGACGCCGGTCTTCCTCAGCTCGGACATCGAGCTCCTGACGCAGCTCCGGACCTACCTCTCGGCGGCCCTCGATCGACCGGTCACGCTGGTCATGCGGCGCACCTACCAGGAGATCACCGCCCTGCTGCTGTCCGGCCAGCTCGATGCGGCCTGGATCTGCGGCTATCCCTACATCCAATACCGCGAGCGCCTGTCGCTCCTGGCCGTGCCGGTCTGGCGCGGCCGGCCGCTCTACCAGTCCTACCTGATCGTCGACCGGGCCGGCGAGGCGCGGGACATCGCCGCCCTGCGCGGCCAGATCCATGCCTTCTCCGACCCCGACAGCAACTCGGGCCACCTGGTGACCCAGGCCGCCTTGGCCGAGCAGGGCGAGACCGCCGCCGGCTTCTTCCGCAAGACCTTCTTCACCTACTCGCACCGCAACGTGGTGCGCGCCGTCGCCTCGGGCCTGGCCGAGAGCGGCAGCGTCGACGGCTACGTCTGGGAGGTCATGTCCGAGATCGAGCCGGACCTGACCGGCCGGACCCGGGTGCTGTGGAAGTCCGAGTGGCTGGGCTTTCCGCCGATCGCCTGCGCCAAGGCCCTCGGCGAGACGGCGCTGGCGGCGGCGATCCGCCGGGCCCTGGCGACCATGGGCGCGGACCCGGCCGGGCGCGACGTGCTCGACATGCTGCGCCTGGACGGCTTCACGGCGGGCGAGCCGGCGCTCTTCGAGGGCATCGCCCGGAACTACGACCTCGTCAGAGCCTTGGGATGATCGGCCTGCGGCAACGCATCGGGGCCTGGCCCACGACGCTCAAGGTGCCCTTGATCGTCGCCGTGCTGATGGTCGCGATCAGCGTCGTCCTGTCGAACAAGGTTCTGCTGCGCCAGTCCGAGACCCAGCAGCGCCACCTGGAGGAGCTGACCGCGGCCTATCTCGACGGCCTCTCCGCCTCGATCGAGCCCCACGTGCTGCGCGAGGACATCTGGGAGATCTTCGACCAGCTCGAGCGGGCCCGCTCCGGCTCGCTCGGCGCCCGCGCGGTCAACAGCATCGTCACGCGGCCCGACGGCAGGATCCTCGCCGCCTCCGACCCGCGCGCCTTTCCAAGCCAGGGGCAACTGCCGCCGCCGCTCGGGGCCCGCTTCGCCGCGGGCGGCGCCCTGGTGCTCGACGAGGCCGCAGGCAAGGCCTTCACCCGGCGGGCGCTGTCCTATCAGGGCCGCCCGATGGGCTGGATCTACGCCGAGATCGACATCCGCGACCTGCTGCTGGAGCGCCGCGAGGTCCTGGTCACCCTGATCCTGACCAACGTCCTGCTGACCCTGCTCTTCGCCGGGCTCGGCACCCTGGCGGTGCAGCGCATGCTGCGGCCGATCGGCACCCTGGCGAAGCACCTGGACCGGGGCCGTGGCGGCGACATGGAGCCGATCCCGGAAGCCGAGATCGGCGCGCAGCACAGCGAGTTCGGCCGCCTGTTCCGGCGCTACAACGCCATGGTCGAGGCCATGAACGAGCGCGAGGCGCTGGCCGCCCGCCTGGCCGAGGAGGAGAAGCTGGCGAGCCTCGGCCGTCTCGCTTCCGGCATGGCGCACGAGATCAACAACCCGCTGGGCGGCATGTTCAACGCCATCGATACCATCGAGCGCCACGACGGCGATCCCCTGGTGCGGCGCGGCTCCCTGGCGATCCTCAAGCGCGGGCTGCTCGGCATCCGCGAGGTCGTGCGCGCGGCCCTGGTCAGCTACAAGGGCGGCGAGCCCGACCGGCCGCTGACGCCCGCCGACCTCGACGACCTGCGGGTCCTGGTGCGCCACGAGGTGCAGCGGCGTCGCCTGACCCTGGTCTGGCACAACGAGCTGCCGGCCTCGCTGGCGCTGCCCGGGCCGCCGATCCGCCAGGCCGTGCTGAACCTCCTGCTCAACGCCTGCGCGGCCTCGCCGATGGCGGGCGAGGTGCGCTTCGCCGCGTCCTTGCAAGGCGCGGCCCTGGCCCTGACGATCAAGGACCGCGGCCCGGGCTTGCCGCCGGACGTCGCGGCCCTGCTGGAGAGCGACGGCCGCGAGGCGACGCCGCCGCTGGAGGGGCGGGGTCTCGGCGCCTGGATGGTCAGCCGCCTGGTCGGCGAGCTCGGCGGTCGCGTGCGGGCCAGGGCGCGCGAGGCCGGCGGCACGGCGATCGAGATAGTCTTGCCGGTCGGCGAAGGGAGCGGGCTGCGCGATGTTGCCTGAAGGCTGCAGGATCGGCGTGATCGAGGACGATCCCGTGATGCGGGAGTCGCTCTTGCAGCGCCTGACCTTGGAGGGCTGCGACGTCGAGGCCTGGACCACCGGCCGCGACGCCATGGCCGGCCTGCGGCGCCTGGAGCACGACCTGGTGATCTGCGACATGCGCCTGCCCGACATGGAGGGCGGCGAGATCTTCCAGGAGACCCTGCGGGCCGAGAACGCGCCGCCCTTCCTCTTCATCACCGCCTACGGCGACATCGACCAGGCCGTCGCCCTGATGCGCGCCGGTGCGGGGGACTACCTGACCAAGCCCTTCGCGATGGACGATTTCCTCGACCGGGTCCGCTCCCTGCTGAGCCGGCGCGATCTGCAGTCGGCGCAGGAAGCGACGCTCGGCGCCAGCGCGGCGATGCTGCGGGTCGAGCGCCTGCTGCGCCGGGTCGCGCCGCTGGACTCGGCACTGCTGATCACCGGCGAGACGGGAGTCGGCAAGGAGGTCTGCGCCCGCTTCGCGCACCGCATCTCGCCGGCCGCCGAGCAGCCCTTCATGGCGGTCAACGGCGCGGCGATCCCCGACGAGCTGCTGGAAAGCGAGCTCTTCGGCCACGAGCGCGGCGCCTTCACCGGTGCGCACGGCCGCCACCACGGCTACGCCGAGCGCGCCAAGGGCGGCGTGCTGTTCCTCGACGAGGTGGCGGACATGCCGCTCGCGCTCCAGGCCAAGCTCTTGCGCCTGCTGGAGGACCGCGCCTTCTACCGGGTCGGCGGCGAGCGGCCCGTGCGCTTCGAGGCGCGGCTGATCTGCGCGACCAACCGCGACCTGGCGGCGGCCGTGCAGGACGGCAGCTTCCGCGAGGACCTCTTCTTCCGGATCAACGTCATCCCGGTGCCGGTGCCGCCCTTGCGCGAGCGCACGGCCGATATCGCCACGCTGCTGCATCGCTTCGCGGCCGAGTTTGCCGCCATGATGGGGCGCGAGCTGCGCGGCGTCGGCAGCCATGCCGAGGAGGCGGCCCTGGCGCACGACTGGCCCGGCAACGTGCGCGAGCTGCGCAACCGGGTCGAGCGGGCGGTCGCCTTGGCCGGCGGCGGCTGGCTGACGCCCGGCGACCTCTTCCCCGAGGTCGGCCAGATCCGCGAAGGCACGGCCGGCGAGATCGCCACGCTCTCCGAGGTGCGCGACGCCGCCGAGCGCCGGCAGATCCTGCGCGCCCTCAAGGCCACCGACGGCCAGATCGCAAAGGCGGCGGCGCTGCTCGCCGTCTCGCGCACGACGCTCTGGGAGAAGATGCGCCGGCTCGGCATCGAGTCGCCGCACGGCCCCGACTGACGTTCGGATTCTCGAACGCGACTCGGCCGCGGGTTCGGGAATCCCGACCGGCCTTCGGCGCCTCCGCCTGCAAGTCTCTGATTTTTCAGCCTCTATCGAATCGGCCGTGGTGGCACGAGCCTTGCTCCTAGGACGGGCAGAACAACCGATCCTGGGAGGACGAGAATGCCGAGATGCGATCGCCTGGTCGACGTCGGTCGACGCCAGTTCCTGCGCGGCAGCGCCGTGGCAGCGGCCGGGGCCGCCGCCGCCACTGTCGCCAACGCGAAGAGCGCCGAAGCGCGGGCGCGGGTCGACTATCCCTCGTCGCGGCTCGCCAACGTCAGCGAGCTGACCGTCGACGAGCCGCTGCAGATCGAGTACCCCGACGGCGATTCGCCGGGCGTGCTGATCAAGCTCGGCAAGCGGGTGCCTGGCGGCGTCGGGCCGGACGGCGACATCGTCGCCTATTCGACGCTCTGTCCCCACAAGGGCTATCCGCTGGCCTATCACGCGCCGGACAAGTCCCTGAACTGCCCGGGCCACTACTCGCGCTTCGACTGCGAGATGGAAGGCCAGCAGATCTTCGGCCAGGCCAACCAGAGCCTGCCGAAGTTCGATCTGCGCGTGGACGGCAACGGCGACATCTTCGCCGAGGGCGTCGACGAGCTGATCTACGGCCGTACCGCCAACGTGATGGGCTGAGGGAGGCTGACATGACTTACAAACGCGGTGTCGATCAGCTGCCGATTCCCCCGAAGGACGCCAAGGTCCAGAACGTGACCTGCGACTTCTGCATCGTCGGCTGCGGCTACAAGGCCTATTCCTGGGATCTCAACAAGCAGGGCGGCACGGCGCCCGGCGACAACGCCTTCGGCGCCGACCTCGCCGAGCAGCAGGGACCGGAGTCCGAGGCCTGGTACCAGCCCTCGATGTACAACATCGTGCAGCAGGACGGCCGGCCGGTTCACCTGGTGATCAAGCCGGACAAGGACTGCGTGGTGAACGCCGGCCTCAACTCGGTGCGCGGCGGGCGCCTCGGCGAGACCCGCTACTCCGAGCAGATGGGCACCATGACCGACCGCCTGACCCATCCGATGGTCTGGCGCTACTCGCAGCACATGCCGACCTCCTGGGACGACGCGCTGTCCCTGGTCGCCGACGTCACCCGGCGGGTCATCGAGGAGTGGGGCGAGGACGGCCTCATCGTCTCGGCTTTCGACCACGGCGGGGCTGCCGGCGGCTACGAGAACACCTGGGGCACCGGCAAGCTCTACTTCGAGAGCATGAAGGTGAAGAACATCCGCATCCACAACCGCCCGGCCTACAACTCCGAGGTCCACGCGACCCGCGACATGGGCATGGGCGAGCT
>JANQLT010000157.1 GCA_028280455.1 Kiloniellales bacterium | reverse complement strand
CGCGACGTCGCCGTCCGGGTTCAGCTCGATCGTCGTGACCGTCGCCGTCAGGTCGAAGTCCTCGGCCTCGTGCTGCGGATAGCTCAGCTCGATGACCGTCCGAACATCCAGCAGCGCATCGTCCGCCGCCGACAGCGTCCCGGGATCCGGGCTGTCCACCGCGCCCAGGCTCGGGAAGGTGATCTCCAGGGTCTCGCCGACAAGCGCGACCGAAGCCTCGATGGCGCCCGGCACCTCCGCCCCGTCCTCGAACAGCGTCACGTCGTTCAGCGTGATCGTCTGCGGGAAAGGCTGATCGAACCTGATCTGCTCGTCGTCGATCTTCAGCGTGAAACCGCCCAGCGCCAGGTCAGGGCTCGAGAGATCGACGCTGGAGACCGACAGCACGATCTTCTTCAGCGACTCCGAGCCGTCGCGGTCGACCGTTCCCGTCGTCAGGGTCGAGCTCACCGTCAGCGGGCCGTCGCTCGAGGTCTGCTCGGCGTACTCGCCTCCCACGACGAAGGGCGTCCCGATATCCTCGATCACGCAGACGTGCGTCAGCTCGACCGTCGGCTTGTCCGCGACTTCCTTGATCTCGATCGACTTGCTGTCCGAGTTCGTCGCCTCGGAAACCGCGACGTCGCCGTCCGGGTTCAGCTCGATGGTCGTGACCGTCGCCGTCAGGTCGAAGTCCTCGGCCTCGTGCTGCGGATAGCTCAGCTCGATGACGGTCGTCACATCCAAGAGCGCATCGTCCGCGGCCGACAGCGTTCCGGGATCCGGGCTGTCCACCGCGCCCAGGCTCGGGAAGGTGATCTCCAGCATCTCGCCGACAAGCGCGACCGAAGCCTCGATGGTGCCCGGCACCTCCGCCCCGTCCTCGAACAGCGTCACGTCGTTCAAGGTGATCGTCTGCGGGAAAGGCTGATCGAACCGGATCTCCTCGTCGTCGATCTTCAGCGTGAAACCGCCGAGCGCCAGGTCCGGGCTCGAGAGATCGACGCTGGAGACCGACAGCACGATCGTCTTCAGCGACTCCGAGCCGTCGCGGTCGACCGTTCCCGTCGTCAGGGTGGAGCTCACCGTCAGCGGGCCGTCGTTCGAGGTCTGCTCGGCGTATTCGCCGCCCTGCTGGTCGAATGGCGTCCCGATGTCCTCGATCACGCAGACATGCGTCAGTTCGACCTCGGGCGCGTCAGCGATCTCCTTGACCTCGATCCGCTCGCTGGTCGACTCGCTCTGAGTCAGGACCTCGACTTCGCCGAAGGGGTTCAGCTCCTTGGTCGTCACCTCGGCGTGCAGCGTGAAGTCCTCGGCCTCGTGCCGTGGGTACTTGAGGTCGATGTCGAAGGTCAGGCTGAGGATGCTCTCCTCGCCGGTCTCGTTGTTGTCCGGGAAGGTGATCTCGAGCGTGGTACCGACCAGCGCGACCTCGGCCTGGAGCGTCTCGCCCGACACTTCGGCACCGTTCCGGAAGACCGTGGCGAGGCCGTTCAACGTGATCACCTGCGGCTCCGACACCAGGTCGGCGACATTGATCATCTCGCCATCGATGAACAGCATGAAATCGGCGAGTGCCAGATCCGGGCTGAAGAGGTCGACGTCGCTGGTCGACAGCACGATCTTGTGGATCGACTCCGTGCCGTCCCGGTCGACCGTCGCGGTGCTGAGAGTCGAGGTGACCGTGAGCGGGCCCTCGCTGCCGTCCTGCGGGCCGTGCTCGCCCTCGTCGAAGGGCACCGGGGCGCCGCCCTCCATCTCGTCTTCGATCACGCAGACATGCGTCAGCTCGACCAGCGGCTTGTCCGCCACGGCTCGGGTCTCGACCGACAGCGTGGCCGACTGGTGGTTGTGCGGGATGGCGACCTGGTTGGGGTTGCCCTCGAAGCCTGCCGTGTCGGCGCCGAGCAGCGGATCGAACACGCTCGTGTCGAGCAGCAGCGTCTGATTGGGGCCGATCTCGAACAGGCTCTGGTCGGTAAAGCGGATCGTCAGCGATTCGCCGGGCCCGGTCGTGATGCTATCGAGCAGGAAGAGCTGATCGCTGAGCGCCAGGTTCTCCTGGATTTCGCCGTCGTTGGTCGTGCGCGTGGCCGTCGGCACGCCGTCGATGTCGACGATGACGGCGATCGGCTCGTTCGGATGGGTCTCCGTGGTGCGGACGATGACCTCGAGATCGAAATCGTGGTCGTCATGCTGCTCGACCTTCCAATCGATCTCCATCAGGTCGACTTCCTGGACCCGCAGGGTCTCCGGGAAGGTCAGCACGAAGATGCCGCGGGTCGCGTCGTAGGACAGGCCGGCCTGGACGACCTCGAACGCGCTCTGGCCGAAGAGCCGCACCCGGATGTCGGCCGTGCCGTCGCCCGGCTCGACGAAGCCGCTGCCGGCGCCGAAGTCGATCATAAAGCCGGGAATGTCGGTGAAGGACTCACCCTCGTTCGTCGGCACCACGTTGATCTGGGCGCGGGTGATCGACTCCGAGCCGTCCGGCCCGACGATGACGCCGTCGGGCGCGACCTCGACCTGCTCGCCGACCTGGAACTTGAACCCGGTCTCCTTGATCAGGTTGGCCGCGTCCTCGTACATGCCGCTGTCTGCGGACGACTCGGCGGCGTTGTCCTCGATCTCGGTCTGATGGAAGCGCTCGCCCGGCAGGATCGGGGCTTCGTCGCCGCGGATCTGTAGCTGGTAGTCGCCGACCAGGTCGTCGTCGCCGGTCGAGTTGTCGACGAAGCCGTCCAGGAAGCTGGCGCTCGCCGGCAGGTTCACCGAGGGCGTGACCACCACGAAGTACATGCCCGGCGTCGCCACCGTGACGGTGATGAAGGGGTCCTCGCCTTCCGTGGTCGGGTTGCTTTCGTCCAGACGGTTGCCGGCCGCGTCGTAGACCGCCATGTAGGCGTCGAAAGCGTCGATCCGGCCCTGCGAGTCGGGATCGTCGCTCTCGTCCTGGCTCGCGAAGTCGAGGTCGACCTGATAGGTGCCGGCGGTGAGCGTCACCTTGTAGACGTCGACGTCGGGCACCGGCGGGGTGCCGTCCAGCGGGTTGGCGTCCGGATCGTCACCCGCCCAGCCGTTGACGGTCAACGCCCGGCCACTCTCGGCCGCATCCAGGGCGCCGAGGTCCTGGGCGTTCGCGAAGGTCCCGGTCTCCGTGTCGAAGGTCTCGTTGACGCCGACCCGGCCCTGGCCTTCGAACTCGGTCTGGATGCGGTTCAGGCCCGCGACGTCTTGCAGCTCGGCGATCAGCTCCAGGGGACCCAGAGGCTCGGCCGTGGCCGCCGTGTAGATCAGCTTCGCCAGGTCGGAGAAAGCCTGCACGTTGACGAAGATCGCGCCGATCGTCAGCACCGGCGTGCCGGTTACCGGATCGTTGACCGTGACTTGCAGGACGAGCGTGAAGTCCGCGTCGGCGAAGGCCGGCGGAATGACCGCGAGGTCCTCCAGGTCGGCCAGGCCCAGGGGAATGCGGCCCAGCTCTTCCGTGTCGTTGAAGAAGAACAGTCCCGTGCTCTCCGACAGGACCGTGACCTCCGGCGGGATGTTCAGCAGTGTGAGCGAGACCTCGCCGCCGACATCCTCCAGATCCGGTCCGATCGGGATCTGGTTGCCCTCGAAGCCGCCGCCGCCGCCGCCATCGCTGACGCTCTCCAGGCCGCGGGCCAGGGAGACGATGATCGTCGCCCCCTGCGGCAAGCCGAGGCCGAGCAGAAGCAGCAGGTTCGGATCGAGTCCGAAGAGATCCAGCAGCTCGCCGAGGGTCAGCGTGACGTTGAAACCGGGATCGATGATCCCTTCATCGGCCTCGTCGAAGTTCTGGCCGATGTCCTCGACGTCGAAGGGCTGCGGGTCGTTGATGCTGCCGCCGTCGTTGCCTTGGCCGTCGTCTTGGTCGCCGGCCTCTGGATCCAGCTCCTGCAGGCGTTGCAGGAACATGTTGGTCGCCGAGGCGATCGCGACACGGTAGAGCGCGAGCTGCTCCGGCGTCGCCTGGCTGGGCGTGCCGATGCTCTCCGTCTGACTGGAGACCACGACCGTCGCCAGGGCATTGACCAGGCTCTGCAGCGAGACGGCGTTGAAGACCTCGTAGGCCCCGACCTCGCCGGCGAACTCCAGCAGCGTCGTGGTCAGGGTGTGCTCGATGGCCTGGTAGATGCCCGACAGGGCCGTGCCGCGGACGCCGATGGTCGCGACCGGCGTCTCGACCGTGATGCCCGGGCCGTCGCTGCCGGCGATCTGACCGGAGATCAGCGTGAAGGCGCCGGTGACGATCGATACCGCCAGGCTATTGGAGTCGCCGCCCGGATCGAAAATCAGGGTGTTCAGGACCAGGCGCGCATCGGCGCCGAGAGAGAACAGCGTGTCGTCGACGAAGGTGATGCCGACGCTCGAGTCGGCGCCGGTCGCCAGCACGTCGCCCAGGTAGACCGGGTCGCCCAGGGAGAGATCTTCCTCGACGCCGTTGGTGCGGGTGACCCGGGCGCTGCCGGTCAGCTCCGTGACCTCGCCGATCATCTCCGTCGCCGGCGCCGCCGAGGCCTGGGCGACCTGGCCGGGGGCCAGCGGGCCTGCCAGCTTGGCGGCCAGCTCGGGGCCGATCTTGGCACCCTCAGGCGACAGCAGGGCGCGCGCGCCGCCCGGCTCGAAATAGCCTTGCAGCAGCAGCGTCGGCTGTCCCTCAGCCTGCAGGACCAGATCGCTGCCCAAGCGGGCGAAGTCGGCCGCGGCCAGGTAGGCGGCGTCAGGGAGGACGACGCTGTCGCCCGGCTGCGGCGCGATAACGACCGCAGCTTCGGAGCCGCCACCCAGGATGTCTCCGGTCTCTTTCACAGCCCATCATCTCCAGCGGAAAGCCACCGCTCGGCAGAACAAGGGCCCGGTTCAGTCCGAGCTTCCGCCGGGGCCTTTGCCCGGCACGATCCGGCCGGCCCAAAGGCCCGCGCGAACCTGGATGCCCGCAAGACTCCGCCCACTCTGCCCACTCTGCCCACTCTGCCCAAGCGGATTAGATCACATTAAGGGCTTGGAAACCAAACTAATATTGAACGAAACCTCAAGAAAGATAGCAAAAATAGCGTATGGTTAACGCGATTAACCAATATCGCAACAATGATCAAACGTCATTGATGCAGTTATATTCTGCATACAAGCATTATTGATATAATAAATAGAAACAATATATATCTCATGACTATTTTTATTGGTAAATATTTCAACTCCTGGCAACAAAATGCAAAACATAGCGCCAGCTTGATCAGCCAAACAGCTCCTGTAAACACGTAAGCTCGAAAATCAACTGAAGACTTCTTGAGATTGATCAAAGCCAAAGGCAATTTCCTTAGGTGATTACAATGAAGCTTCCCGATACAACACGACGGCGACGCGCGGCCACATGCAAAAACCCCGGGCTTGACCGATCCGCGGTGTCCACCGCGCCACAATTAGGCGGTTTCGACCAGGGCTCTTCTCGCCGCGCCGCGCGTGCCGGAACAAAAGCCCCTGGAGCCGGCCCGGTCGGATTTCCGAGCCATGATCTGCATCCAGGGATGCCGACTCGGCGCCCGGCACCCGCTACAGTTGGTGGCCGCAACCGATGCGAGCCAAGCAGGCCCCGGACTCGCCTCCGGCAACCTGCTGAAGCGAGCCGACCGCGCGCGGCACGCGGCGCTAGGACGGCTGGCGCGGCACGAAGCGCATCGTGAAGCGCTGCCAGATGTGGAACAGCTCCTCGGGCAGATCGAAGGGGCTGCAGGCCTCCAGCGCCCGATGGGCCGAGACCGCGAAGTCCTTGAAGGCCTCGTCGGTGACCATCCGCCCCGCCTCCTTGACCTCCGCCGTGAGCAGCCGGCCGCGGCGGTCGAAGGCCACGGCGACGTCGACGCTGAGCCGCGGGTTGCGGGCCTCGGCCGGGCTGAGCAGCCAGCAGCGCGCGACCTGGCTGCGCACCGCCCGGATCACGCGCCAAAGCTCCGGCCGCGCTTTGGCCTGCGCCGCTTCGTCGCGCAGGCTCGCCAGGTTGTCGAGGAGCTGCTGCGCCGTCGCCGGGCGGCCGGGTCGCGGCGGCGGAGCGGGCATGGGCGCCGGCGCGCTCACCGCGCTCTCCGCCGCCGGCTCGGTCGGCGGTTGCGCCGGCCTCTCGGCCTCGGCCTGCTGCGGCCTCGGCACCTCGACCGCTGCCGGCTCCGGATCCGCCACGGCCGCCGGCCTGCGCGCGGGCCGTGGCGGCGCCAGGCCTGCGAAGGCTGGGGTCTGCGCCGGTTCGCTGGCGGGCTCGGGGGCGGGCTCGGGGGCAGACTCGGAGGCGGGCTCGGGGGCCGCCTCGACGGCCGGCTCGGGCGCTGCCGCAACCGCCGGCTCGGGCGCCGGCTCCGGTATTGGCGGGCCCTCGGCACGTTCGACGACCTCGGGCTTGGGCTCGGCGACCGCCCTCGGCGCCGGCTCGGCAGACGGCGCCGGCTCGATCGCCGGTTCCGCCTCGCTCGGGTCGGGCAAGGCCTCGGCTTGGGCCAGCGGCTCGGGCGCCGGTTCCGCCGCGATCTCGGGCTCGGGCTCAGGCTCGGGCGCTGCCAAGGGCTCCGGGGCGTCAACCTGAGGCTCGGGCTCGTTGGCCAGAGCCTCGGGAGTCTCTGCCAAAGGCTCCGGCGCCCCGGCCAGGTCGGGCTCCAGGCCCGGCTCCGGCGCTGTCTCGGGCGGCGCCACGGCCTCCGCCATGACCGCCTCGGGCGCTGCGGGCTCCGGCGCCGGCTCCGGCGGCGCCAGCAGGACCACCTCGACCGGCAGCGCCTCGACCGTCGGCAGCGGCTCGCCGAGCCGGCCCCAGTCCGACAGCAGCAGGCCGACGACGGCGCCATGGAGCAGGCCCGACAGCAGCAAGCCCAAAAGGGCCGCGAAGGGCTGTCTCGCCGTCCCCGCCGGTTCCGCCGTCCCCGCCGGTTCCGCCGCCCCCGCCGGTTCCGCCACCGCGGGCTTCACGACTCTTCCCGTGGCGGCTGCGGCAGGCTCTGCGGCGGCAAGGTTCTCGGCCGGGCCATCATGCGTTGCCGCTGGCCGGGGTAGACCTCGATCACCAGGCCGCCGCTGGGCACGCCGGCCGCTTCGTGAAGCTGGTCGAGCGCGACGCCCTTGGCCGAGGCGAAGAGCCGATCGCCGGTCTTCAGCTCGCCCTCCGCGTAGGCCTCGAAGATCCGCGCGTTGGTGATGTCGTCCGCCAGCTCGTAGCGGGCCGCGAAGCTGCGCCAGGCGGCGACGCTTTCCGGGCAGGGCTTCGGCGCGTAGGGGTTGGGCGAGCAGGCCCCCGCCTCGCCCTCCTTCGGCCGGCGCAGGCTGGCGAAGGCCGGATCGCGGCCGATCCCCGTCGGCCGATAGCCGTAGGCCGGGACCGGCAGGTCCTTGGCGTAGGCATAGAGCACGTCCGCCTGGACGAAATCGCCATAGGCATAGGCTTCGAACATGCGCCCCGTGCTGCGGTTCAGCGGCAAGCCGTGTCGCTGGGCGAAGCGGCGGAACTTCGGCAGCATCTTCATGCAGGGTCGTGGGCCGAAGGGGTCGAGGTCGCAGGGATTGTCGCTGGCGGCCTGAACGCTGCGCAAGTCCATCCCGGCGACCTCCGCCTGCAAGCCGAACACGCTGCTCGTCGTCGGATCGGGTCGGCCGCGCGCACGGGCCAGCAGACGGTCGCCGGTGACGTTGTCGTTCTCGGCGTAGGCCTGGAAGATGGCCGCGCTTTGCGGATCGAGCGCCAGGCCGTTGAATTCCGCGAACTCGGTCCAGCGCCGGGCGATGTCGACGCAAGGATTCGGCGCGTAGTAGTTCGGCGTGCAGCCGTGCTTGGCGTCCGAGTTGCCGACCCAGCCGGCGCCGCGCCGGGCCGTGCGCGGCACGGCGCCATGGCCGACGAAGGCGAGCCGGTCGCCGCGCCACTGCAGCTCGAAGAGCCCTTCGGCCTGGGCCTGATACCAGCCCCGGCGGCCGACCTCGAAGCGCATCACCAGGAAGACCCGATCGCCCTCCAGGCGCTCGATCTTCCAGAACAGCGAATCGATGTCCCAATGGCCCTCGGGACTGGTGGCGATGCGGAACTTCTGGTTGTAGCTCTTGAGCCCCGCGCGCAGCGCCTCCCGATTGGCCTCGAGATAGGCTTCGACGGACTCGAGCGGCTTGACCGGCGGCGCGGCGGCCCGGCCGGCCGGCGTCAGGCAGACGAGGGCGAGCAGCAGGACCAGCGCGGCGACGGCCGCGCGCCTGCCGAACAAGGCAGGCAGCCAATCACCGGGCGACAAGACGACGACCTTGGCCATGGGAAGAGCAAGTATAGGCCCAACGAGCGAGCGGTGCCTTCTGCCATTCGGCTGGTCCGAAAAGCTTCATCTAGGTCGAATGGCGGGGTCAGGCACGGCGAACAGGGCCTCGCGCTGGCCAAGGACTGGCGAACGACCGCTGGCACTCAGTCCGCTGATAGTACGACTTCCACGGCACCCCTCACCCGAGGCTCAGCTTTCGCTCTGAGGATCGGCTGCGCCTAGAACCATGAAGTGATGCCGAAGACTCGCCCGCGCGGCACTGCTCGGAGATGCCGTCCAGTTCCCCCGGACAATGTCGTACAAAGGTCGGAAAGCTGCGCCGGCGGCCGCGCCGAGCACTGCAATCTCGGGGGAAGCCGCCAGGAGTCCCCCCACCGAGCCAGTCGCTCCGCCAATAATGACACGATCCAAGTTGCGCAACGTGTCTTTCAGCACGTTCGTTTTCTTGGTGAGTTGCCTAATCTTGTCGTCGCACGCAGCCATCTCCTCCCGTGCGGCAAGGGCGAACTCGCTTTCGAGGTCAGAGAACTTCCCTTCCCTTTCCTGCAGCCGCTGGAGAATTCCCTGCAAGACAGTTCGATACTCGTTGAAAGCGTCCTCCGAGCGAATGGAGATGATGTCGGCGATTGAGATCTTGCTGGTGTCGAGACAGGCGAGGCTAGCAAGCCGACCAACGGCGAAAGGCTCTTCGATCTCCTTGCTGTTGTATCGACGCGAGGCCGCGCGCAGCAGCCCTTGGAAGATCGGTACATAGGATTCTCTGGGAAAGTACAAATCGATGCGGTTGTCCGTTTGCTGACTGAGCCACAGTTGTTCTTTGATCAGTCTTGCAATGTAGGAGAAGACGTTTGCCCTTTGCTCCGGAGTCAAATCGACGTTCAGTGTTGGTAGCAGACTTTGAATCTCGTTCTTCTCGTCGTCGGAAAGAAAGAACTGGTCGTGTGAATAGAATCCGAAGACCTCACCTGAGACCGGCACGACGATTCGATGCCTTATGAGATCGGCAATCTTGACATACTCGATCAAAAGCTGAGCCACACCCGGAAGCCGCAATCTCTCGAACTCGGTCTCCTCTGGAGAAGGCCGAAAGTAGTCCAGCAGACCAGGCAACGGATCTTGGAACGAGATCCCGTGAGAATAGAGTAGGAATGGTTTCAGGAACGGGGTTATCTCACTGTCACTAGAGGGCGAGAAACTATAGTGAGCGCCTTCGTGCCGTACGTACTTCTCCCATAGCTGGTTGCCCGTCGTATAGGAGTGGAACAGGTAGGGCCTCAAATCGCCCGTGTTCTTCTCCGGGATGCGGAAATTGTTGTAGTAGTCTCCCACTTCTTCCGCGAGGCGACGTGTCGTCGGCACATCGATCGGTATCTTCTTCGTCCAGCGCCAATCAAAAGGTACACCTAGAACACTCTCGAAAACGTCAATGATGGTGCGATCGTCTGACATGGCTTCCCTCCCCGCGAGTCTGCACGGCCGGGCGAAGCAAACCGCTCAAGGCGATGGGTGGCGCCGGTAGGGCTCGCGAATGCGCTCCGCTTGGCATGCCCCTATGATTGCATAAAAGAACCCTTCGATCTCGGATAGCATCGCAATTGAGAACCGGTCCAGAAAGCGGTCGATCGGCTGACGGTCACAATCAGGAATAGACCGCGACCGGCGCCCCGAGGCTGTCGTAGTCCGGCATGACGCCGAGGCCGGGCGCGTCTGAGGCGAAGAGCTTGCCGTCGTGGGTCTCGGGCGGCGGCTGGCCGGTGCTGGCCGTGACGTAGTTGTGCAGGTCGGTGGCATTGACCAGGAAATCGGCCGGGGTCGAGGCGGCGAAGTGGGCCAAGGTCGCGGTGCAGATCTCGCCGCCCCAGGTGTCCTCGGCGACCACCGGGATGCGGCAGTCCACCAGATAGTCGCGCATGCGCCGGGCCTTGGAGAGGCCGCCCTGCTTGGAGAGCTTGAGGCAGACCACCTCGGCGCCGCGGTCCTGGACGATGCGGTGCGCCATGCGCATGTCGGTGACGCACTCGTCGAGCTTCATCGGCAGGTCGACCGCGCGCCGCACCTGCTGGCACTCTTCGTAGGTCTTGCAGGGCTGCTCCATGAAGTAGTCCAGATCACGGGTCGCCCGGCCGACGCGAATCGCCTCGTCGAGCCGCCAGCCCTGGTTGGCGTCGGCGAAGGCCTTCTCGCCGGCTTGCAGGGTCGGCACGGTCTCGCGGATGCGCTCGATGTCCGCCGCCCAGTCGGCACCGACCTTGATCTGGAACTGCCGGTAGCCCTGGCGGCGATAGCCCTCCAGCTCGCGGCGCATCTCCTCGGGCGGCCTCTGCGGCGCCACGCGGTACATGGGCGCGCCCTCGGTCAGCTTGCCGCCGAGCAGCATCCAGACGGGCTGGCCCGTGGCCTGGCCGAGGATGTCCCAGCAGGCGGCGTCGAAGGGCGCCTTGGCGTAGCCGTGGCCGGCGATGATCGAATCCATGATGCCCTCGATGCGGCCGACCTGGCGCGGGTCCTCGCCGAGCAGCGCCGGCGCCAGCAGCCGGGCCGCCGCCTCGGTGCCCTCCGTATGCGCTTCCATGTAGGCCAAGCCGCAGGGGCAGAACTCGCCCGCGCCTGTCAGGCCGGCATCGCTCTCGATCACCACCACGGTGGTCTTCTCGGTGGTCACGACGTTGCCGGCGCCCCAGCGGTACGCGCCGCCGACATAGTCCAGGTCCCGCCGATAGACCGAGATCTTGGTGATCTTCATGGGCCTCGCGCCTCCTCCGCCCTGCCCCAAGCCGCGCCGTGCCCCAAATTGTCACAACCTTGGGCCCCTGGCGAAGACCCGGGATAGCCGCGCCTCGGCACGCGCGCTATCAAGGAAACGTCCCCCAAAGTCCCAGGTGCGAGGCCAGCATGTCCCTCCAGCACGTCGACACCCGTCCGACCCCCGACGACTGCCGTGCCGAAAGCCGGCTCGAGGTCTGGGAAGCCGCCGGCAAGCCCTTCTTCCTGCTGATCCAGAAGGGCCGCTACGCCGACCTCTGCTACGACCACGGCCGCCTGCTCGCCGCCGAGCTGGAGCGCGGCGTGTTCCCCGAGATCCTGGCGACCATCGCCCACGACGTGGACGCCGGCCGCACCTTGGAGACGGGCCTGGCCGACAAGATCGTCGGCGCCTTCTTCAACCGCCTGAGCCGCGACGTGCTGCGCTCCTCGAGCGACGAGTTCCGCCGCGGCGTCGAAGGCCTGGCCCGCGGCTACCTCGACGGCCTGGACAACCCGCGATTCGACGACACGGCCGTCGAGCACGCCTGCGTCGCCATCGACACCGGCAACGTCGCCACCGGCTTCGGGCAGCTCCAGCAGTACCGCAGCAACAGCCGGCGCTTCTCCCGCTGGCGCAGCTACGCGACGTCGTTGTGGTACCTGTCGCGCTGGCGCCGCAGCTATCAGGACACGGAGGAGCTGCATGACGACGTGCCGCTGTCCGAGTGGCTGAACGGTGCCGCCCACATGCGCGGCCTGCGCCGCGCCGGCATGGGCTGCACCGGGTTCTGGGCGGCGCCCGACACGACCGGCGACGAGCTCGGCCTTCATGCCCGCAACTTCGACGGCGCCTTCTTCGCCTGGAACGACCATCCGGTGCTCAGCCTGATCGACGAGACCGCGAGCAACAGCGCTTGGCAGCGCTACGTCGCGGTCGGCACCGCCGGCCTGGTCTATCCCGGCGGCATCAGCGGCATGAACGAGGCCGGCCTCGCCGCCTCCCTGCACCAGATGTCGACGGTCAACTTCACCGTCGGCGACGGCCGCGGCGACCACGACATCGCGCCCTACGTGCAGCAGCGCATCCTGCGCGAGGCCCGCACGCTCGACGAGGCGGTCGACATCGCCCGCGAGCGCAAGCACTTCGCCTCCTGGACGATCCTGGTCAGCCACGCGCCCTCGGGCAAGGCGCTGCGCATCGAGTTCAACGGCGCCGAGGACGACAGGGGCCGCTATGTCCCGCGGGTCGCCGCGAGCGATCCGGCCGCGCCGGTGATCCAGACCAACCATTTCCTGCTGAGCGGCTTGCAGGAGAAGCACGACTTCTTCCGGGACGCCCACTTCACCAAGACCGTCGGCAAGTGGATGGAGACTCGCGCACGATTCGAGACGGCCGATGCGCGGGTCTCGCAGGCGACGGCAGCGAGGCGCTTCGGCACCGCAGAGGCCCTCGCCCTCCTGGCCGACCACGCCGACAGCGCCGCCGGGGGCGAGCGCCGCAGCTTCGGGCGGACCATCTGCAAGGCCTACAGCCTAATGAGCAGCATCGCCCGCGCCAGCGCCGACCGCGCCTCACCCGCGGACGAGATCTGGTTCACCATCGGCGAAGCGCTGCCGGGACCGCACTCGACCCTGGTCGGCTTCGCCATCGACTGGCGGCAGCTCGCCCTGTCGGGGGCCGGCACGCACAAGGCGGACACGGTGCCGCCCGCCATGCTGGCGGCCATGCGCGCCTACATCGCGGCCTTCGCCGCCTACGAGCGCCCGCGCGAGCCTGACGGCGACTACTTCCGCCGCCGGCCGACGGCGACCGAGATGCAGATGGTCCGCCAGGTCGCCCTGGCGAAGCTCGATGACGCGGTCACCGCGGCCGAAGACGGAGGCGTCATCGAGCCGACCTTCCGCTACATCCGCGCCCGGCTCTGCCACGAGACGGCCCTAGCCGAGCCCGACGTCGGCCGCCAGGCCCTGCTCCGGCGCGCGGCGCAGGACTGGGCCTGGCTACGCGACCTGGCGGATCGGCAGACGGTCACCACAACCCCTTGGGAACGCGCCCTGATCTTCATCCTCTCGGCAGCGACGGAGTCGGCGTTGGAAGAAGACTCCACCACCTCGCCAGACGAACTTCTGGCGAAGGGCAGCGATTTCATCGAAGACACCATCCGGGAGGAATTCAAATCCGGCGCCCTGCACCAGGACATCAAGGCCTGGCGCAAGGTCGCCGCCGCGATCGCCTCCGAGGGCGCCGACGCCGCGCTGCCGGATATCGACTTCGTGACCGTCGAGTGACTCGCGCCGTCTGGATTCCGCCGGGCGAGTCCCCATCTTTTGCGAAGCCAGTCGGGAGCCCGCCATGAGCCAGCACGAAAGCGTCACCCTCGCCAGCGACACCATCCACAACCCGAGCGAGCCGCGCCATTTCATGGCCATCAAGCCGGTCGATCGCCGGGTCAGGATCTTCCAGGGCGAGCGGCTGCTGGCCGACACGACGCGGGCCGTGCGGGTCATCGAGGTCGGCCGCGGCGTCTACGACCCGAGCTTCTACATCCCGGCCGAAGACGTCACGGCACCGCTCGAGCAGACCGGGAAGTCCACGCACTGCCCGCTCAAGGGCGACGCCAGCTACTTCGCCCTGGACGGCGAGGAGCTGGCCTGGGCCTACGACGCGCCCTTCGACTTCGCCCAGGCGCTGGCCGGCCGCCGCGCCTTCTGGGCCTCCAAGGTCAGGATCGAGGAAGGCGCCTGAGTCCGGACGGCGTGCCCTGGAGCGGACCGGGACCAGGTGGAAGCACGCGATGCTTCCACCCGATCTCGTGACTCCGCTCTAACTCTGCATGCAAGACCGGCTGGGCGGCAGGCCCGGAGTCAGTTCTTCTTGGTCTTCTTGCTCTTGTCGTCCTTGTCGTCGGCCTTGGCCTTCTTGTCGCAGCCATGGTCGAGGTATTCGTCCACGGCGGCATTGGCCCGTTTCGTCTGGGCGGCCAGGTTCTGACGGGCGCCGCGGAGCTCTCCGGCGCCGAACTCCCCGGACTTCACCTTCTCGATCACGTCCTCGTAGAGCTGGACGGCGTCATCGTAGGCTTTGTCCGTCTTGACCACCTTTTCGAACAGCATGTCGCAGTGGTAGGCCAAGGCCGGCTGCGGCACGGAGACGGCCAGCACCGCAAGCGCGGCGGCGGCCAGTCCCAGCGTGCCGAGGCGCGCGGACAAGGTCTTCGAGTCTGCGTGAAGCGTTCTCTGGTTCGAGCTGATCATCCTGTTTCCCCTCTTTGTGCGCGACGGCAAGTCGCCGTGCATTGCGCTCTTCCAAGGGGAGCAAAGCTGCGCGCGCGGGCATGAACCCGGCCTGAACGCGCTGTTCACCGCGCGTTCAGGCCGGGCCTTCGCCCCAGAGGCAGGCCGTTACGACATCGCGGCGTAGTCGACGGGCTGGTGCCGGTCGAGGAAGCGCTCGACTTTCGGCATGGGATACTTGAGGCCGGTGGCGCAGTTGTAGAGCACGCAGCGGTCCTGCGGCGTCACCCGGCCGTCGGCCAGGGCCTCCTTGTAGGCGACGTAGGTCGCGGCGCCCTCGGGGCAGAGCAGCAGGCCCTCCTCCTGGGCGACCTCGGCGCGCGCCTCCATGATCGCCTCGTCGGTGACGGCGATGGCGAAGCCGCCGGACTCGCGCACGGCGCGCAGGATCAGGAAATCGCCGACCGCCACCGGCACCCGGATGCCGGCCGCCACGGTGTGGGCGTCGGTCCAGAGCTCGGCATGCTCCGCGCCCTCCTCGAAAGCCTTGACGATGGGCGCGCAGCCGGTCGCCTGCACCGCGACCATGCGCGGCCGCTTGGCGCCGATCCAGCCGATCGCCTCGAGCTCGGCGAAGGCCTTCCACATGCCGATCATGCCGGTGCCGCCGCCGGTCGGATAGAAGATCACGTCGGGCAGCTCCCAGCCGAGCTGCTCGGCGAGCTCCAGGCCCATGGTCTTCTTGCCCTCGATCCGATAGGGCTCCTTCAAGGTCGAGAGGTCGAACCAGCCGGTCGCCTCTTTGCCCTCGCCGACGATCTTGCCGCAGTCGTTGATCAGGCCGTTGACGCAATAGACCTCGCCGCCCTGCAGGGCGATCTCGGAGATGTTGATCTCCGGCGTGTCCTGCGGGCAGAAGACCGTGGCGCGCATGCCGGCGCGCCTGGCGTAGGCCGCCATGGCCGCGCCGGCGTTGCCGTTGGTCGGCATGGCCAGGTGCCCGATGCCGAGCTCCTTGGCCATGGAGACCGCCAGGGCCAGGCCGCGCGCCTTGAAGGAGCCGGTCGGCAGCCGGCCCTCGTCCTTGACGATGATCTCGCCGCCAGCCAGCCCGAGGCGCGCGCCGATCGTCGCCAGGGGGATCAGCGGCGTCATGACCTCGCCCAGGTCGACCACGTTCTCGGCCCGGCGCACGGGCAGGAACTCGCGGTAGCGCCAGAAGCCGCCGCTGCGCGTCGCCATGTCCTGCTTGCTGAGCGCCGCGCCCAGCGCGTCCAGGTCGTAGCGCACCAGCATCGGCCGGCCGACCTCCGAGAGACCGTGGATGCGGTCGGCCTCGTAGCGCTGCCCGGTCATGGAGCACTCGAGGTGGGTCACGAAGGTCGGGGTCTCGGAAGCCTGGCTCGGCATCATGGCATCTCCTGCGCCTCGGTTATCTGGTCATGGGGAGGCCGACGCGTCGCGGCGCGCGGCGAGCGTCGACTCCGGAAGAAGGATCTTGAAGCGGTCCCGGATCTGCCGATCGGCCGCCGGGTCCAGTCGTGAAGGGACGTCTCTATCGAGGATCGCGCGGGCCTTGTCACGCGCTTGGCGCCAGATGTCGGGGGCGCCCTGCTCGGCCCAGGTGGCCGGCGTCTCGCGGTCGGCCAGAGCCGGGTAGAAGTAGTCGCGCTGCATGGCGGCCATGGTGTGGGCCGAGCCGAGGAAGTGGCCCTCGCCGCTCACCGTCTCGCGGATCGCCTCAAAGCCCAGCGTCTCCTCGTCGACCTCAATGCCGCGCATGGTCCGGTAGACGTGGCTCAGCATCTCGTCGTCCAGCACGAAGGCCTCGAAGGAGGCGCCGAGCAGGCTCGCCGTCATGCCCGAGGACTCGTAGACCATGTTGGCGCCGGCCAGGCCGGCGGCGAGCGCGGAGAGCGCCTTCTCCGAGCCCATCTGGGCGTCGACCGCCTTGGCGTCGGCCATCGAGCAGGCGACGCCGCCGGGCAGGCCGAGCCAGTTGGCGATCTGCCCGGAGGCGGCGTTCAGCAGCGCGCTCTCGCCGCCGCCGCCCGAGAAGGCGCCGCTGCGCAGGTCGATCACCAGGGGCCAGTTGGAGAAGACCGTCGGGTGGCCGGGCCCGTAGAGGTGCACCAGGATCAGGCCCGCCAGGGTCTCCGCCGTCGTCTGGGCCAGCATGCCGGCCAGGGTCGCCGGGGCGGTCGCGCCCGACTGCGCCGCGATGATGCAGTTGATCGGCACGCCGTGCTGAACGCAGGCTTCGACCACGTCGGTGGCGTCCTCGCCGTAGCGCAGCGGCGAGATCACCGGGCTGATGTGCGCCTTGCAGAAGGGCCGCTCGCGAAAGCGGCCCGGGCCGCCGAGCGCCCAGTCGAACATCTCGACGATCGGCGCGACGTGCGCGCCCAGGGTGAAGCTGGTGCCGACCGGCTTCGTGGTGCCGACCAGCAAGGCATAGGCGGTGTTGACGTCGAGGTCGAAGGGGTCCTCGACGTCAGTGGCGACGCAGCAGCGCGTGAACCAGGCGACGTTGCGCAACTGGTCGATCAGCCGCGTGAAGTCGTAGAGGTCCTGCAAGGTCGAGGGCCTATAGAGACCGCTGTCCAGGTCGAGCGTCTGCACCGCCGCGCCGCCGGTGCCGAAGTAGACCCGCTCGCCGCCGACCTCGATGTCCTGGCCCGGCGCGCGGCCGTGGAAGACGAAGCGCTTGGCCGCCTGCTCGATCACCGCCTCGACCAGGTCGGGCGGGAAGCAGAGCCGACCGAGACCGTTCAGGCGGGCGCCGCGCGCCTCGGCCCGCTCGACGACGGCGGGCGGCGCCTCGCCCATGCCGATCTCGTCGAGGATCTTCAGCGCGGTCCCGTAGATCGCCTGCAGGCCGGCCTCGTCGAGCGGCCGATAGGCGCCGCCGCGCTGGCCGGGCGGACAGGGATCCGCTTCCGCTTCGCCCGACGTGCGGCTGGCGCGCCTCGCCTCGCGCCCACCGCCGCGTCGAATGCGTGAGGTCTCCGACACCATCCAGGAAAATCCTCGGACGGGCCGGGCGGGGAGGAAGCCGCCCGGCCCGCTGGGGTACAGGGCTAGCGACCGTCTTCGGCTTTCTGGAAGCGGCCCTGCACGATGCGGTCGATGATCATGGCGCAGAACAGGATGGCCAGGCCGGCCAGGAGGCCCTGCCCCTTGGCCGCGTACTGCAGCGCCAGCAGCACCTCGCTGCCGAGCCCCTCGGCGCCGATCAGCGAGGCGATGACGACCATCGAGAGGCACATCAGGATGGTCTGGTTGACGCCGGTCATGATGCTCGGCGTGGCCAGCGGCAGCTCGACGTCGAACAGCAGCTTGCGCCGGCTGCAACCGAAGGCGATCGCCGCCTCCTTGATGTTCTCCGGCACCCCCTTGATGCCGAGCGCCGTCAAGCGCACCACCGGCGGCATGCCGAAGATCACCGTGGCCAGGATGCCGGGCGGCTTGCCGGTGCCGAAGAAGGCGATCACCGGGATCAGGTAGACGAAGGCCGGCATGGTCTGCATGAAGTCCAGGATCGGCCGGACGATCGTGTAGACCGTGTTGTTCTTGCCGCACCAGATGCCGAGCGGAATGCCGATCAAGATGCACAGCAGGGCCGCGGCGCCGAGCAGGGCCACGGTGATCATGCTCTTCTCCCAGAAGCCGAAGAAGCCGAGATAGAGCAGGCCCGCCGTCGTGAAGATGGCGACGCGCACGCCGGCCAGGCGCCAGGCGATGGCGACGATGACCACCAGCGAGACCATCCAGGGCGTGCCGACCAGGATCAGCTCGAGCCCGTCGAGCAGGCTGCGGATCGCCGCGGTGATGCCGTCGAACAGGCCCGACCAGGCGTTGGCGATGCGGTCGAAGAAGGACTCGTCCAGCCAGGTGGCGACGCCGTTGTAGAAGGCCTTGTCGACCGGGAACTCGGTCACCAGATCGGCCGGCTGGCTGGCCGTGAAGCGGTAGAGCGTCAAGGGCACCATGGCCGCGAGCAGCGCCAGCCCGAGCAGCAGGTTGGGCATGGAGAAGCCGGCGCCGATGCCCGGGTCGGCCCGCCAGGCCGTGTAGCGGTGCTCGTAATGGACGTTGGCGTAGAAGCCCTCGATCGCCTTGATCACGACCAGCAAGGCCAAGCCGATGAGGGTGACGGTGAAGGCGCCCGAGGTCGCCGCATCGGCCGCCACCTGCGCCTGCTCGGCCGCCTTCTGCAGGTTCTCGGCGACGGTGGCCAGCGCGCCGGCGTTGTCCTGCTGGGCGGCCGCGGCTTCCTCCGCCTTCTGGCGCATGACCTCGGCCTTCTCGCTCAGGCGCGCCGCCTTGGCCAGCTCGTCGGCCCCGAGGTCGCCCCAGAGGCCGCGGCCGAGCTGCACCAGGGCGATCAGCTCGAGGATCGAGAAGATCCAGAAGAAGCCCCAGAGGTTGCGCGCCGCCGCCCAGATCGGCCCGAGGAGCGCCGCCGCCCAGTTGAAGGTATAGGCGAAACCCAGGGTCGACTGGATCTTGGTGAAGGCTTGCGAGTAGTAGGTCTCGCCCCGGCCGACGAACTCACCGACGGAGTGCTCCAGGCCGACGCCTTCTTCCATGGTCGCTTCGCTGGCCATCTACTTGCCTCCCTGAATGCCGGTGAGCAGCGCGCTCTTGGTGACGATGCCGATCTCGCTGCCGCCGGCGTCCGTGACGATGATCGGCCCGTCGCTTTCGACGGCGACGTCGATCAGGTGATCGAGGTCGGTGTCCTCGGTCACGCGGGGGAACTTGCTGGTGTCCTCGCCGTTGGCCGGCTTGTAGCTGTCGAGCGGCTCCATGACGGTGTGGGCGAAGACCAGCTTCAGTCTCGAGATGTTGCGCACGAAGTCGGCGACATAGTCGTCCGCCGGCTGGGTGACGATCTCTTCCGGCGTGCCGATCTGGACGATCCGGCCGTCCTTCATGATGGCGATGCGATTGCCCATGCGGATCGCCTCGTCGAGATCGTGGGTGATGAAGACCGTGGTCTTGTGCAGCTTCTCGGAGAGCTCCAGGAACTGCGTCTGGAGCTGCCGCCGGATCAGCGGGTCCAGGGCGCTGAAGGGCTCGTCCATCAGCAGCACGTCGGGATCGGAGGCCAGCGCGCGGGCCAGGCCGACGCGCTGCTGCATGCCGCCGGAGAGCTGCCGGGGCATGTGGTCCTCGAAGCCGTCGAGATTGACCAGGGAGAGCGCGTGCTGCGACACCTCCCAGCGCTTGATCTTCGGCTCGCCCTGCACTTCCAGGGGGAAAGCCACGTTGTCGCGCACGCTGCGATGGGGCATCAGCGCCATGTGCTGGAAGACCATGCCGATCTTCTTCGCCCGCATGGCGCGAAGCTGGTCGTCCGGCAGGCCCATGACGTCCTCGCCGAGCACGCGGATGGTGCCCGAGGTCGGCTCGATCAGCCGATTGAGGTGGCGCACCAGCGTCGATTTGCCGCTGCCGGAGAGGCCCATGATGCAGAAGACCTCGCCGCGCGGAATGGAGAAGGAGACATCGGCGATCCCGACGACGCAGCCGTACTGCTGCAAGACCTCGGCCTTGCCCAGGCCCTCGTTCTTGATCGCCGTCATCGCCTCCGCCGACTTGTCGCCGAAGATCTTCCAGACGCCTTGCAGGTCTATGACCGCGTCCGATACCGGCTGGTCCATTGCAACCCCCTGTCCGGGACACCCCCGAGGCCGCGGGCGACGCCCCTGTTTTTCTTGTCGAATCGAGAGGCCGGAGGGCCGGGGCGCCGGCTCGCTATGGAGCCGGCGCCCGCGGGTCCGGTCCTGCTACTTGGTGAGCCACTCCGCCACGAGGTCGGCGTTGTCGATCACCCACTGGTTGGCGTACTCGAGCGGGTCAGCGTCCTCGACCACCAGCGCATAGCTCATGCCACTGATCTGCTCGGTGGTGAAGGCCATGTTGGCCAGCAGAGCCGCCGCCTGCGGCTGCGCCTTCTCGAGCGCCGCCGAGTAGTGGATGTGCAGGTAGGCGGAGGACCAGGCGCTCCCCGCCTTGGACTTGGCGAGCCAGTCCGGATCGTCGGTCGGCTGGATCACCTCCCAGGTGTCGGGGTTGTGCGCCGGCTCGTCGAGCACGACCAGCTCATGCAGGTTGAAGAGATGGTGCGGCGTGTAGCAGAAGCCGACCCAGTGCTTGTTGGCGCTGATCGCCGAGTCGAGGTTGCCGTAGGCCACGGACTCGTCCATCTCGGTCAGCTCCAGGACCTCGTCGTAGCCGTAGCTCTTGGCCCGGATCTTCTCGACGATGGTCGAGGCCCAGCCGGGCGCCCCGATGAAGATCTCGCCCTTGCCGTCGCCGTTGGAATCGAAGTTGGCGGCCATGTCGGGATCGGAGAGATCGGTGATCGAGGAGATGCCGAGGGCGTCGGCGGTATGCTTGGCGACGCACATGCCCTGGAAGGCTTCGGCCCCGTTCGGGTTCATCCGAACCGTGTCGTTGGTCTTGACGAACTTGTCGTGCAGATTTTGCTGGTTCGGCAGCCAGACCTCGGGATGGACGTGCATGCTGCCCTTGTCCATGGCCTCGAAGATGACCGGGTTGGTGCCGTTCTGAAGCTCGACCTCGAGGCCGAGGTTGTCTTCCATGATGACCTTCAGAATGTGCGCCTCGGCATTGACCGACGGCCAGTTGGGCACGCCGATGACGACATCGGCGGCCTGCGCGCTCAAGGCCGACGCCATGAGGGCGGCGACACAGGTGGAAATCAACTTTGCTGAGGTTCTCATCGAACTCGCTCCCTTGTTCTGGGTTTCACGCGTCATTGCTTGCTTTCGACTCGGCGGCCCCGTGAGCCGCTTTAACTTGTTGATTCTCGGTTCAAGCTCCCTGTTCTCTCGTTCAACTTGCCGCCGCCCCATCGCCGCCGCCTTGGCGCAGGCGGTCGGCGATCAGGCAGACGATCTCGAACATGACGGCGTTGGCCACCATGGATGTGATGCGGTTCGGGTTGTCGCGCGTCGGCATCAGGCAGACCACGTCGCCGCCGATGACGTTCAGGCCGCGCGCCGCCTGGATCAGCTCGATGGCCTGCGCCGCGGTGAAGCCGGTGCTGCCCGCCTCGATGTTGGCGACGCCGGGCGCGACGGTCGGGTCGAGGCAATCCAGATCGAAGGTCACGTAGACCGGACGCCCCTCGAGCCGCTCGCGGATGATCTCGATGCAGCGCGCCGGGCCGAGCTCGGCGTAGCGGTCCATCGTGACGACCTCGTAGCCCAGGTCGTAGCTCGGCTGCAGCCAATCCAGGGTCCGGGGATTGCCGCGGATGCCGACCTGCACGCTGCGCGAGGCGTCGACGTGCTCGTCGGTCACCAGATAGGCCGCCCAGTGGGCCGCCGATTTCCGCGCGCCGAGGAAGTGCTCCATGTTCTGGAAGGCGTCGGTGTGGGCGTCGAAGTGCAGCAGGGAGACCTTCTCGCCGCCGGAGAGCCTCGAGCCGCGGCCGCCGAAGGCCTGCAGGATGCCGCCGGTGATCGAGTGGTCGCCGCCGATCGAGACCGCCGGCGTGCCGGCCTCGTCGAGGACGCGATAGAACTCGGTGATGTGCTCGATCGACTTCTCGTTGTTGTTGCCTTCCGGCAGGGGCACGTCGCCCAGATCGTGAATCCGCGCGCTGGTCCAGGGGTCGAGCTGGTACTTCATGTGGACGCGCCGGCCGAGGGCCGAGATGTCGCGCACCGCCCGCGGCCCCAGGTGCTGATCGCGCTCCGTCGTGCCGTTGCCGGTGCTGTGCGGCACGCCGACCAGGGCGATGTCGCAGTCGGCCGGCGAGTCGGCGGCGGGGCAGCGGAACAGCGTCGGGATCCCCCACCAGTAGAGGCCCTGCAGGAAGACCTCTTCGTTGCGGCGCAGCTCGGCGGCGCTGTGGTCGGCGGCCATGGCCTCTAGGCCCTCATCCGCGCGTGCTCGGGATCGTAGAGCGGCGCCTCGACGACCTGCGCCGGATAGCGCTCGCCGATGATGCCGATCTCGAGACCGCTGCCCGGCGCCGCGTGGACGGTCTCGACGAAGCCCATGGCGATGTTCTTGCGCACGCGGTGGCCGTAGCCACCGGAGGTGACGGTGCCGACCTGGCTGCCGTTGCTGTAGATCGGGTCGCCGCTGTGGGCGGGCCCGACGTCGCAGTCGACCACCAGGGAGACGAAGCGGTTCCGCGCCCCGCGCTGCTGCTCAACCAGGACGGCCTCGCGGCCGACGAAGCCCGGCTTGTCGAGCTTGAGGAAGCGGTCGAGCGCGGACTCGAGGACCGAGTAGTCCGTCACCAGGTCGGCCTTCCAGTGGCGGAAGCCCTTCTCCAGGCGCATGGACTCGGTGGCGTAGAGCCCGAAGGGCCGCAGGCCGAACTCGGCGCCCACGGCTTCCAGGGCCCGGTAGGCGAGGACGAGCTGCTCGTTGGGCAGGTGCAGCTCCCAGGCCAGCTCGCCGGAGAAGCTGACCCGCATGGCCAGGGCCCGCGCCGAGCCGATGAAGACCGGCTGCAGGGTCAGCCAGGGAAAGGCTTCGTTCGACCAGTCGCTCCGCGGCGCGACCTGCGCCAGGAGATCCCGGGAGCGCGGCCCGGCGACGACCAGGATGCTATGCGAGGCGGTCAGGTTGCTGAGCGCGATGCCCTCCGCCGGCAGGCGCTCGCTCAGCCAGTCCCAGTCGTGGTACTCGGCCGCCGCCGCCGAGCCGTACCAGAAGCGGTCCTCGCCGAGCTTGGCGAGGGTGGCCTCGCCCAGCACGTGGCCCTGCTCGGTCAGGAAGTAGCTCAGGCCGACCCGGCCGACGCTCTTGGGGATCGGCCCGCAGACCAGGCCGTCGAGCCAGTCGGCCGCGCCCGGGCCGGCGATCTCGAAGCGGTTGAAGCCGGAGACCTCCATCAGGCCGACCCGCTCCTGCACCGCCGCGATCTCCTCGGCGACGACCGCCTCCGTCGGCGTGAAACGGAAGCTGTGCCGGTCCTCGAAGTCCGGGCTCGGCTTGAAGAACAGCGCCCGCTCCCAGCCGGCGACCGTGCCGAACGCGGCGCCGGCTTCCGCCAGGTGGCCGTAGAGCGGCGTGGTCTTGGCCGGCCGCCCGGCCGGCCGATGCTCGTGCGGCATATGGAAGCGGAACTCGTTCCGGTAGTCCTCGATCGCCTTCAGGGCCGTGTACTCGGTGTTGCAGTGGCCGGTGAAGCGCCGCGGGTCGAGCGGCCAGGTGTCCCACTCGGCCTCGCCGTGGACGATGATCTCGGCCAGCAGCTTGCCGTGGCCGCCGCCCTCGCCGATGCCGGCGCGCAGGCCGAGGCAGGCGTAGGCGTTGCGCAGGCCCGGGATCTTGCCGATCAGCGGCAGGCCGTCGGCCGAGTAGGTGATCGGCCCGTTGATGGTGCGGGTGATGCCGGTCTCGGTCAGCGCCGGCAGCCGCTCGAAGACCCGCTCCATGTTGTCGAGCAGGCGGTCGAGGTCGTTCGGGCAGAGCTCCATGGTGAAGCTCGGGTCGATGCCGTCGAGCCCCCAGGTCTTGCAGCCCTGCTCGTAGATGCCGACCAGCAGGCCGTGCTTCTCCTGGCGGCTGTAGAAGTCGTCGCCCGGGTCGCGGATGATCGGCACCCGCTTGTCCATCTCTTCCAGGGCGGCGATCGGCTCGGTCAGGAAGTACTGGTGCTCCATGGAGACGACGGGGTGCTCGACGCCGAGCATGCGGCCGACTTCGTTGACCCGGTAGCCGGTGGCGTTGACGACGACCTCGCAGAGGATGTCGCCGTTCCTGGTGCGCACCAGCCACTCGCCGCCCGGCCGCCGCTCGATCGCCTCGACCGGGTTGAAGCGATAGATCTCGGCGCCGGCCTGCCGGGCCCGCCGGGCCAGCGCCTGGGTGAGCTGGCTGGGGTCGATGTCGCCGTCGAGCGGGTCCCAGAGGCCGCCCTTGAGGCCGTGGGTCGCCATCAGCGGGTGGCGCCGGCCGCACTCCTCGGCCGACAGCAATTCGAGCTCGACGCCCATGCCCCGGGCCATGCCGATGAAGTGCTTGTAGCCGTCGATATGGTCGTCGCTGTGGGCCAGGCGGATGCCGCCGGTGATGTGGTAGTTGATCGGATGCTCCGGGTCGTCGGCCAGCTCGCGGTAGAGCTGCACGCTGTGCCGCTTGAGGCCGACCATGACCTGGTTGGCGCCGAACTGCGTGACCTGCGCGGCAGCGTGCCAGGTCGAGCCCGAGGTCAGCTCGTCGCGCTCGACCAGGACCACGTCGCTCCAGCCCTCGCGGGTCAGGTGATAGAGGGTGCTGCAGCCGCCGATGCCGCCGCCGATCACCACTGCGCGGGCATGGCTCTTCACGCGCCGATCCCCCGCGTCGGCTCCGGGTGCCTGCGAGCGCTCATGCCGCCAGGGCGTCCGCCATGGCCTCGCGCAGCACGGCCGCGATGGTCTCGCAGTCCTCGTCGGTCAGCCAGAGCGGCAGCCGAATGTCGCAGAGGCCGTGCAGGACGCGGTCGGCGTTGGGCACCGCGTCCGTCGTCTCGATGTAGCGCCAGTGGTCGTGGCGGCTGGTGAAGCCGACCGGGCCCTCGGTCCCGAACCACTTGACGTGGACGCCGTGCGCGTTGGCCGCGGCGACGAAGCGCTCGGCCCGGGCGTCCTCCAGATCGACCAGCGAGAACTGCAGCGACGAGGGCACGAAGGCCTCGGCCGCCGGCCGCGCCGGCACCGCGATGTGGTCGATGGCGTCGACCAGGGGCGCGAGCCGGGCGTGGATCGTCCGCCAGCGCTCGTTGCGCTCTTCGATCTCGGCGACCTGCGGGCGCAGCAGCGAGGCGACCAGGGCCGACATGCGCATCGAGCAGTTCGGCGTCGTGAAGCGGTGCCGCTCGAAGACCACCATGTCCGGCCGGGCCCGGTGCTGGGCGTAGAGCATGTAGCTGCCGCTGAGCAGGATCGCCTTGGCGGCGATGTCCTCGTCGTCGGTGACCAGCAGGCCGCCCTCGCCGGAGTTGATGTGCTTGAAGGTCTGGGTGCTGAAGCAGGCGACGGCGCCGAAGCTGCCGCTCAGCCGGCCGTCCCAGCGGGCGCCCATGGTGTGGGCGCAGTCCTCGATCACGGTCAGGCCGCGGCGCGCGCAGAGCGCCATCAGCGCGTCCATGTCCGGGATGTGGCCGCGCATGTAGGACAGCATCAGGACCTTGGCGCCGCTCTCCTCTGCCTTGCGGTCCAGGTCCTCCAGGTCGATGACGTAGCGGTCATCGATGTCGACCAGCACCGGCTTCGCGCCGGCGTGGGCGATGGCCCCCGGCACCGGCGCCAGGGTGAAGGCATTGACCAGGACCGCGTCGCCGGGCTCGACGCCGGCCGCGCGCAGGGCGATGAACAGGGCGCAGCCGCCGGAGTTGATGGCGACGCAGTACTTGCGGCCCATGTAGGCCGCATACTCCTCTTCCAGGAGCGCCGCCTCGGGCAGGCCGCTGCGGTCCTCGCCGTAGCGGAACAGCCGGCCGTCGCGCATCAGGCGCAGGGCCGCCTCGATGCCCGCTTCCGGGATCGGCTCCGGCGCGGAGAGGTCGCCGGCGAAGACCGTCCGGTTCGGCCGCACGGACGGGCCCGTCGCCCGATCGTCCAGAGAGATCGTCGCCATCGTCTTGCGTCCCTGCCTTCACCGGCCCGCATGCCCGGCCCATTTGGCCGCGCCGGTGGGTTCGCGCCTTGAAAGCGCTTTCAATGACTAGAGCATTGCTTACCCTAGGGAGTCAAGTGCCTGGAGATTCCAGGGCCTGACACGGCAGATCTCTGTGCTATTCTCCGCCGAATGCACCTGATCGGCTCCATACGACGGGGTCAGGACCATGGCTAGAGCGCGCCATGGCGCCTGAAGGCGCTTTCAAGAACCGCGCCAAAACCGGCGCGACCCTGGAAGAGGTGGCGCGCCACGCCGGGGTCTCGCCGGCCACGGTCTCGCGCTGCCTGAACAGCCCGGACCTGGTCCGGCCGGCGTTGAAGAGCAAGGTCGAGGCGGCGATCCGCCTGCTCGACTACGTGCCCCACGGCGGCGCCCGCTCCCTCGCCTCCCGGCGCTCGCGGATGATCGGCGCGATCTTCCCGATCCTCGACACCACGCTGTTCGGCCGCACCCTGGAGGCCCTGCAACAGGAGGTCGGCGAGGCCGGCTACACGCTGGTCGTGGCCTCCTACGGCTACGACCTGGAACGAGAGCAGCACCATGTCCGGAACCTGCTGACCAGCGGCATCGATGCCCTGGTGCTGGTCGGCGGCATCCGCGACGACTCGGTCTACCGCCTGATCGAGCGCAACGGCGTGCCCTACGTGCTGATCTGGATCTCCGAGAGCGACGGCGAGCGGCCCTGTATCGGCTTCGACAACGCCGAAGCCGCCCGTCGCGCGGCACGACACCTCCTGGACATGGGCCATAGCCGCATCGGCGTCATCTCGGGCTTCGTCAAGGACAACGACCGGGCGGCGGCGCGCATCGCCGGCACCCGCTCGGCCCTCGCCGAGCAGGGTCTCACCCTGGACGAATCCCTGGTCCTCGAGCGGCCCTTCGGCTCGACCGAAGGGCGCGAGGCCTTTCGTCTCCTGATGACCCGGCGGCCCCGCCCGACCGCCGTCATCTGCGGCTCGGAGCCCTTCGCCTACGGCGCGCTCTTCGAAGCCCAGGCCCTCGGGCTCAAGGTGCCGGACGAGGTCTCGATCACCGGCTTCGACGATTTCTGGCTGGCGGCGCAGATGACCCCGGGCCTGACCACGGTGCGCACGCCACAGAGCGAGATGGGCCGGCTCGCCGGCCGCCACCTGCTCTCGGTGCTGGCCGGCGAGGAAGCCGTGCCGCCCTCGCCGCTCGACGTCGAGCTGATCGTCCGCGGCTCGACCGGGCCGCCGCCTGCCGACGCGCCCTAGCCGTACAGTCTTCACTGACCGAGCGGCGGCGGCTCCAGCACGAAGCTGCCGACATGGCGCTTCTCCAGGAAGGCCTCCTGGGCCGCCTGGATCTCCATCAGCGGCCGGACCGCCTCGACGGCCGGCTTGAGCCCGCCCTCGGCCAGGATTCGCAACAAGGCCGGGAAGGCGTCCCGGCGGTAGACCGTCGAGCCGAAGAAGGCGAGGCTTTTGAGGTAGAGCGTGCGCAGTTTGCGACACGGGCGGGGGCCTCGGCGGCGGTTCCGGCGGTGACGTAGCGCCCGCCGCGGGCGAGCAGGGCGAGGTACTGGGCGAACTGCGGGCCGCCGACGACATCGGCGACCAGCGTGTAGGGGCGAGCGCCCGTCGCCGCCATCGCCGCGCCGACCAGATCCTCGGCCGCGCGGTCGACCACCGCGTCGGCGCCGAGATCCCGCACCGCCTGCGCCTTCGAGCGGCCGCAGACGCCGACCACCTCGGCGCCGGCATGCTTGGCGATCTGCACCAGGAAGCTGCCGACCCCGCCGGAAGCGCCGGTCACCAGGACGCGGTCGCCCGCCTCGAGGCCGGCCATCAGGTACATGTTCATGGCCGTGCCGCCCGAGCAGGGCAAGGTGGCGATCTCGGCGTCCGAGGCCGCGACGCCCTCGGGGATGGCGACGGCGTTGCTGTCCGGCACGCAGGTGAACTGGGCGAAGCCGCCGTCATGGGCCGCGCCGAGGAAGCCGGCGCTATCGAGGCCCGTCTCGTCGTCGGGATCGAGCAGGTAGGGGTCGCAGACCACCCGCTCGCCGAGCCGCTGCTCGGCGACGCCCGCGCCGACCGCGACGATCCGGCCGACCACGTCGGCGCCCTGGATGCGCGGGAAGGCGATGTCGCCGCCCCAGTCGCCCATGCCGCCGCTCTCGACGCCGAAACCGCCCTGGCCGCCGTCGGCGGTGGTCCCGCTCTCCACCGTCTGGCTGTACCAGCCGGTGCGGGTGTTGATGTCGGTGTTGTTCATGCCGGCCGCCGAGACCTGGATCAGGACCTCGCCCGGTCCGGGCTGGGGCGTCGGCAGGTCGTCGCGGAGCTGTAGCTTGTCGAGCCCGCCGTAGCCGATAAGCTGCACGCCCGTCATGGTCGCTGGGATCAAGGCTCCCTCCTCTTGGCCTTCTCCGGGGCGAGCCTACAGCGCGGCCAGGAGCGGAGACCATGGGAATCGGCGGCCTTCGGGCGCGTTGCCGCGTTGTGTCACATACAAATGAAACGCGCGCGGCGCTGTCTCGGCACCGGCCTCTATGCTACACCCCGGCCCATTCGGGGGTTCCGGATACAGGGCTAGACAAGGAACGACGCTATGACTCTGAGAATCAACGACGAGGCACCCAACTTCACCTCCGACACCACGGAGGGCACGATCTCGTTCCATGACTGGATCGGCGAAGGTTGGGCCATCCTCTTCTCCCACCCCAAGGACTTCACGCCGATCTGCACCACTGAGCTGGGCTACATGGCGAAGCTCAAGCCGGAGTTCGACAAGCGCAACACCAAGGTGATCGGCATCTCCGTCGACGGCGTGCCGGAGCACGAGCGCTGGTCGAAGGACATCGAGAGCTCCCAGGGCCAGGCCCTGAACTATCCGCTGATCGGCGATCCCGAGCTCAAGGTGGTCAAGGCCTACGACATGCTGCCGGCCGACAGCGGCGACAGCTCCGAGGGCCGGACGGCCGTCGACAACGCCACCGCGCGCTCGGTCTTCGTCATCGGCCCGGACAAGAAGATCAAGGCGACCCTCACCTATCCCATGAGCACCGGCCGCAACTTCGACGAGATCCTCCGCCTGCTCGACTCCTGCCAGCTCACGGCCAAGGAGAAGGTCGCGACGCCGGTCAACTGGAAGCACGGCGAGGACGTGGTGATCGTGCCGGCGATCAACGACGAAGAAGCGAAGAAGAAGTACCCGGACGGCTGGCGCGCGCCGCTGCCCTACCTGCGCTACGTGCCCGATCCGAGCTGAGCCCGATCGGCGCCGCGCGCTTCCTCGGACGGCGGCTCCCCGGAGCCGCCGTTCCGATTCCGGCCCCGCGCCATGACCCGGACGTCGCGGCCCATGGCGCGCCAGAGGGTCAGGGCCTCGTCCCAGGACGGTATGGCCACGGCCTCGAAGCCGAAGGTCTTGCCCTCGGCGAAGTCGTCGAAGGACCGCATCGCCCGGCCATGGGCGCCGCTCTGGAGAAAGGCCCGCATCGCCTGCTCGTCGCGCCAGGCCGTCAGGGTGTGGTGCACGCCATTCACGGTCTTGACCGCGGTGTGAAGGTTGCCCTCGGCCGCCCGCGCCTGGCGGATCGACGGGATCGCGTACCAGTAGAAGCGGAAGGCGTGCCAGGGCCGCCTCAAGGTCAGGCCGGTGATCGAGACGTAGATGCTCATGGCCGCCTGCCGATCCCCGGATCCGCTCGCCGCGCGCCACGACGAAAGGCCCCGCCGTCTTGGCGGGGCGCTTCCGCCGCCGGTAGCGCCGAGCCTACTTCGGCAGCACCACCGTATCGATGACGTGAATGACGCCGTTCGACGCCTCGATGTCGGCGGCGATCACCTTGGCGTTGTCGACCGAGACGCCGCTGGTCGCATCGAAGCTGAGCTCGCTGCCCTGCACCGTCTTTACCCGGCCCTGCCGGCCGGCGATGTCGCCCGACATCAGCTTGCCCGGCACCACGTGGTAGGTCAGCACGGCGACAAGCTGGTCCTTGTTGGCCGGCTCGAGCAGGCTCTCCACGGTGCCGGCCGGCAGCTTGGCGAAGGCCTCGTCGGTCGGCGCGAAGACCGTGAAGGGGCCGTCGCTCTTCAAGGTCGGCACCAGATCGGCCGCCTGGACCGCGGCGACCAGGGTCTGGAACTGGCCGGCCGCCACCGCCGTGTCGACGATATCGGGCGCGGTCTCGGCCTGCTGCTGGCCGGCGCAGGCGGCCAGGGCGAAGGGAAAGGCGAGCACGATCGCCCGCAACGACTTGAGAAAAGACATGGTTTGCCATCCCCGTGAGCGTGGTAGATTTCCCTTCTACGTGGGAAATCTTCCCATGGATCACCTCGGACCTGCCTGTGATCGACGGTCGCTGGGGATGGGAGCGGCCAGGAACGGCCTTAGCCGGCACGCGGCCCGGAGCGGCGGCGGTAGATGCCGATGGCGGTCTCGTCCAGGGTGAGCTGCTCGCGCCGGGCCCGCTCGTCGCGCTGGCGCTGCGCGGCCCGCTCGCGGGCGCTTTCGTAGCCCTTGAGCTCGCGGAAGGCCTCGTTGACCTCCTCGCGCGCCGAATCGACCTCCGCCTGCAGGTTTTCCACCGTCTTGGCCAGCCTCTGCCGCCGCTCGTTCGAGGCCGCGTGGAAGGCGGCATAGGCGGCCAGGGACTCGTAGGGCGAGCGGTTGGCGGTCTCGCGCTCGCGCTCGATCTGTTGGTCCAGCGCCAGCAGCTCGTCGCGGATCCGGCCGACGAAGCGCTCCAGCTCGACCAGCTTGCGGCGCTTCTCGTCGAGCATCCAGCGGTGCACCCGCACCATGGAATCGAGGGCGGCCATGATCAGGCGGCCTCGACGCTGTCAGCCAGGGCCGCCGCCTCCGGCGGCTCGGCGGCGGTCTGCGGCGGCGCGCCGAGGATTGCGCCTAAGCCGGCGAAGCCCTCTTCCAGGCCGCTGCGCTCGTCGCGGCGCTGGCCGAGGAAGGCCTCGAGACGCGGATAGAAGGTGATCGCGGCGTCGACCGCCGGGTCGGCGCCCCGCTTGTAGGCGCCGATGCGGATCAGCTCGGCCATGTTCTCGTAAGTGGCCATATGACCCCGGGCTTGGGCGATCAGGCTGGTCTCCTCCGGTCCGTTGCAGCCCGGCATGGTCCGCGACACGCTGCGCAGGACATTGATCGCCGGGAAGCGGTTGCGCTCGGCGATCGAGCGCTCCAGCACGATATGACCGTCCAGTATGCCACGTACGGCGTCGGAGATCGGCTCGTTATGGTCGTCGCCCTCGACCAGGACTGTGAAGAGGCCGGTGATCGAGCCCGTGCAGCGGCCCGGCCCGGCCCGCTCCAGCAGGCGCGGCAGCTCGGCGAAGACCGAGGGCGTGTAGCCCTTGCTGGCCGGCGGCTCGCCGGCGGCCAGGCCGATCTCGCGCAGCGCCATGGCGAAACGGGTCACGGAATCCATCAGGCAGAGAACATCCTCGCCCTGGTCGCGGAAGAACTCCGCAAGGGCCATCATCATATAGGCAGCCTGACGGCGCATCAGCGGTGCTTCGTCCGAGGTGGCCACGACCACGACCGAGCGGGCCAGGCCCTCCTCGCCCAGCTCGTCCTCGAGCCACTCCTGCACCTCGCGGCCGCGCTCGCCGATCAGGCCGATGACGTTGACGTCGGCCTCGGTGTAACGCGCCAGCATCGACAGCAGGGTCGACTTGCCGACGCCCGAGCCCGAGAAAATCCCCATGCGCTGGCCACGACAGGTGGTCAGGAAGCAGTTGATGGCCCGCACGCCGAGGTCGATGCGCCCGGAAACCCGGCCCCGGTCGTGGGCCGGCGGCGGCGCGGCGTTGAGCGCGTAGCCCTCGGTGCCGCCCGGCAGCGGGCCCTTGCCGTCGAGCGGCTGCCCCAGGGCGTTGACCACCCGGCCGAGCCAGGCCCGGCTGGGCCGCACCACGAATTCCGTCTCGGCCAGCTCCGCCCGGCAGCCCAGGCCGATGCCCTCCAGCTTGCCGAAAGGCAGCAGAATGGCCCGTCCGGCTCGGAAACCGATGACCTCGCAGGCGACCCGGCGGCCGTCGCGGGCGACGACATGGCAGCGGCTGCCGACGGCCAGGGCCGGCTCCAGGCCTTCGACCTCGACCACCAGGCCGAGGATGCCGCTGACCCTGCCATAGAAGCGCAAGCGCGGCAGGCGGCGGATGTCGTGCAGCAGTCCTTCCAGGGAATCGGTCACAAGAACGCCTTATAAGCAGTTGAATCGTATGCGATTCATTGTCATTATCTGGGCGCGTCGAAGCTCGGCCAGTATCTGGTGACAGGCTTAAGCTTCGGTAAAACGGCAAGGGCCTAGGACAGTTTTGTGGCGGCGCTAAGGGATTATTAACAATCACGGACCAAAATGGTTAACCGTTGAGGAAGAATCGAAGAAGGACCTGGGGGTTTCTCAATGCGTGTACTACTCGTCGAGGATGATTCGGCCACGTCCCAGAGCATCGAGATGATGCTCCGGTCGGAAGGTTACATCTGCGACACGACCGACATGGGCGAAGACGGCCTCGAGATCGGCAAGCTCTACGACTACGACATCATCGTCCTCGATCTCATGCTGCCGGACATCGACGGCTACGAGGTCCTGCGCCGCCTGCGGGCCGCAAGGGTCAAGACGCCGATCCTGATCCTCTCCGGCCTCTCGGGCCTGGACGACAAGATCAAGGGCCTCGGCTTCGGCGCCGACGACTATCTCACCAAGCCGTTCGACCGGCGTGAGCTGGTCGCCCGGATCCAGGCGATCGTCCGCCGCGCCAAGGGCCACTCGGACTCGATCATCGAGACCGGCAAGCTCAAGGTTAACCTCGATACGCGTACGGTCGAGGTGGAGAGCCAGCCGCTGCACCTGACCGGCAAGGAATACGGCATCCTCGAGCTGCTCTCCCTGCGCAAGGGCACGACGCTGACCAAGGAGATGTTCCTGAACCATCTCTACGGCGGCATGGACGAGCCGGAGCTCAAGATCATCGACGTCTTCGTCTGCAAGCTGCGCAAGAAGCTCGCGGCGGCGACCGGCGGCGACAACTACATCGAGACGGTCTGGGGCCGCGGCTACGTGCTGCGCGACCCGGTCGAGACCGTCGACGACCCGGCCCCGAAGAAGGTCGCCAACGGCTGAGCGAGACGGCCCCAGCGCCGATCCCCGATCCTCCGACGTCAAAGGGCGCTCATTCGAGCGCCCTTGGCCTTTCTGCGCGCCGAGATTCCGACCTGACCAGAAACTCAGTCCGAATCGCTAGCTCAGCCCGTCTTTCCCCTGAACGTCCTCGGCCTTGAGCCCGCCGAGACGGGCGTGGAGCCGGCCCCGCGTCGCGGCCGCGAAGATCACCAGGATCTCGTCGGGGCCGGGCGCGTCCGCGAAAGACAAGGTGAAGGTGTCGTAGTGGGATCGCACATAGAGCGCGTCCTTGTGCGCCAAGGGAACGTCGATCGTGGCGCCCGGCCCGCCCCGCTTGCCGGTCGAGGGGATCCAAGCCGCCGCGCCACCGATGGCCTCCCTCACCGGATTCGCGAAGGCGGTCGTCAGGCAGGCGTTGCCATGCTCGTATTCTCCATTGACGCCGACCAGGCAGGCTTTGCCGTAGCTCTCGATGCCGGCGCCTTCGGCCAAATTCAAGAGGCGGCGGCCGAACTCCTCGCCGAGCTTGGGCGACGGATCGACAAGGAGCGATAGATCCTCGCTGAAGGCGCCGGCATAGGGATTGTGAACGACGGCCGCGACGGCGACCTTCCGGACCGGCTCGCCATCGGCCGCGTTCCCGCTCTCGTTCGCCAGAGCGTCTTCGGAGAATCCGTACCATTTCCGGATCCGGTAACCCTCTACGGCTTTCGGCATCGTCGCTCCTTGCTGTCGGCGTGCGTTGGCTCCAGCGGCGTCGCTTCGCGCTAGCTCGATGGAGTCTTGAAATCCCGCATGATGCGGCTCTCGGCGACGCGAACCTTGCGATTGCCGGCCGGCGTGTTTCGGCTGCGGCCGACGAATCTCGGAATGCCGTCGGTGACCACGGCGCAAACCGCGACGATGTCGCCGTTGGTCAGGCCGTCCAGCGCTTCCGTCTTCGTGCCGCCGACGCAGGCGTCCAGAACCAGGACGTCCGCGTCCTTTCCCTCCGCGATGAAGCCGGCGTTGAGATTGTAGACACGGGCGTTGTTGCCGGTCGCCGCCGCGATGGCATGCTCGACCGGCATGTCCGTCAGGCTGGCGAGGTGGGTGATCGTGTACATCATGCCGAGCGGCATGATCCCCGAGCCGGTCGGCGTGTCGGTGGCGATCAGGAGCCGGTCGAACTGATCGGCCTCTCTCACCATGTCGGCCAGCATCAGCAGGGTCCGTAGATTGCCCGCGGTACAGACCTGCAGGGCGATCTCGCTCTCATGGAGCAGCGTGGCGAAGTCCTCGTCCGGTATGGCGACCGGACCGCCGTTGACGTGGAAGGAGACGTCGGGCTGCATCCTCAGGAGATGATCCGCCCAAATGCCGGACGAGCCCGGGATCGAGGCGCCGCCCGTGTGCACCGTGGTCACCATCCCGTGCTTCTTGGCCCAGCCGACCATGGGCGCGTAGTCATAGGGGGTGCCGACGGCGCCGAAGCCCGCCTTCGCAAGCCAGACTCCCTTGTCGGCGATCTCCTTGAAGTCCTCTTCGACAAGCCCGGGCTCCAAGATGATCGAGCCGGCCCAGACACGCATCCCGCCGGGGCGATAGGTCTGGAAGCACCTCTGCGCCGCGACCGCGAGGGCCTTTACGCCCTCCGGGTCCTTGGGGCGCCCGGTGACATGGACCTCCGAGGCACTGATGGCGGTCGTAGTCCCGCCGTGCAAGTAGCTCTCCAGGAAGCCGACGGTCTTCTGCCTCGGCGTATAGTCACCGAAGGTGTTGTGTATCTGTGAATCGATGAAGCCCGGGACAGCGGTTGCGCCATCCGCGTCGATCACGACGTCGCAGGAGGAAACGGCATCGGCCGAGGCCGTGCCCACGGATTGGATCTTGCCCTGCTCCATGATGATCGTATCGCCCTCGATCGTCGGCGCGCGCCAGTCGCCCGTGACGATCGTCCCAAGGTTGACGATGGCAGTCTTCATGACGGCACGGTTCCTTTCGAATGGCCGAAACGCGAAACGTCGCACTTCTCCGCAAAGCCAACCGGTATGACCCCAGATCAATGATTGTCATACAATTTGAACAGCGGTAGTTTCTATGCCATCGACATGAGCCTGGCAACAAGCTTCTTTCCAGGCACTGCCCGAAGGGCCGGCATGACGCTCGACCGCAGACTCTTCGCACCCTTCCATGGTCTGCTGTCGACAAGTCGCTTGGCCGAATCTGGCACAATACCCGGGCGATCGCGCCTCTCTAACCGGCAAGCGGTGCGATAGCCATGGCGCGCGCCGAGAGGATCACGATGCGATGACGAGGCTCAAGGATACCCGCAACACGGTGGTTCGGCAGGCGGTCGATCAGATCAGGGAGGCCATCGTATCCGGCCACTTCGAGTTCGGTCAGCGACTCGTCGACAAGGAGCTCTGCGAGCTGACCGGCGCCAGCCGAACCTCCGTTCGGGAGGCGATGCGGATCCTCGAGGGCGAGGGAATCATCGAATCGCAGCCGCACCGCGGCATCGTCGTCGCCACGCCGACCCGGGCGCAGGCCGAGCAAATCTACGCGATTCGGGCGGAACTCGAGGCTTTTGCCGGCGGTCACGCGGCGGAACGGGCCTCCGAGGCGGAGATCGAAGCGCTTCAGGAAGCGGTCGATCGCTTTGGAAAGGCCGTCGCGAAAAAGGACCTCAAGAACCTCGTCCGCCATGCCGATTCCTTCTACATGGTCCTGCTGGGCGCTTCGCGGGACGATGTCGTGGCCGAGATGCTGGGCAACCTGCGGGCTCGGATCAGCATCCTTAGATCGACCTCCATGTCGTCGCCGGACCGCAGTCCGCATTCACTCGTCGAGATGCGCGCGATCGCCGAGGCGATCGCCAGGCGAGACCCGGTCGCGGCGGCCAAGGCCTGCCGCCACCACGTCGAGATGGCGGCCGAATCGGCACGAAGCAAGTTCGACGAGTTCCTCTAGGCAGGCTGAAACAGGCGGCTCGGCCCTCTGTCGAGCTTCGACTGCATAGGCGGGGATGGAGTCAGTCGTCTGCTTGCGCCAAAAAAGCTTTGTGGAAAACGTTGTCTGATTTATTATATTATCATACAATCTAAGAAATTGGTCACGAAGCCAAGCGGCGTGGCCGGCGATCAACAATGGGAGGCGGGAATGAAACACCTGGTGTCCGGCATCGCACTGACGGTCCTTGCGGCAATGGCGTCGACGTCGCCCGCGAGCGCGGAAGACCTGACGCTCGGCTTCTCCATAGCCAAGACGGGCCCCTTCGTCAGTCTCACGCTCACCAACGAGATCGCCGTCGACATGGCTGTCGAGGAGATCAACGCGTCGGGCGGCGTCAACGGCAAGAAGATCAGGCTCATCAAGTTCGACACGGGCGGCGACCCGAAACAGGCGAGCATCGCCGTCTCGCGCTTCGCCAAGGACGACTTCGCGCTCGGCGTCATCGGGCCGTTCAGCTCGAGCGAATGCCGCGTCGCCTTTCCGGCCGGCGAGAGGCTCAAGATCCCGCAGATCGCTATCGCCTCCGCGGCACCGAAGCTCTCCGAGCCCTTTGCCTACGGTTTCAGGAACAGCATCAACGAGGGCGCCATCATCGGCTCGGTGATGAAAGCCCTGAAGGAGAAGGGCCTGCCCGCGAAGACGGCGGCCATCGCCCACGCGACCGATGACGTCGTCTCGAAGGCCATCGGCACCAAGGTTCTGCCGCCGCTGTTCGAGCAGTACGGCATCGAGCAGAAGAAGACCGTGACCTTCCAGTACAAGGCCTTCGACGTCTCCACGCAGGTGTCGCAGATCAAGGCCGAGAATGTCGACATCGTGGGTCTCGGCTCGCCCCCGGAAGCGGCATTGAAGCTCGCCAAGGAGCTGCAGCGGCAGGAGGTCGACGTCCGGCTGATCGCGGGCACGCCGGCGGCCGACCCCGATCTACCGAAGCGCATGGACGGTGCCGGGCAGCGGATGACGATCGGCGCGACCTTCTTCGGCGGCTACGACGAGAGCACCAAGAGCTTCTCGGAGGCCTTCGCCGAGCGGGCCAAGGCCGCCGGGATCGCGCGGACCGAGCCCAACATGTACGACGTCAACGCCTACCAGATCGCCATGATCTATGCCGAGGTCATGCGCCGCGCGAATGTCACCGGCAAGCAATCCGAGGTCGCCGCGGAGCGCGTCGCGATCCAGGCGGAGCTTGCCAAGCTGAAGGACTTCCCCACCTTGGCCGGCGAGGTCACCTTCAATGCCGACGGCGACGCCCTGAAGCCGATCTACGTCATGGAGATCGTCGGACGCAAGTGGGAGCTGCTCGGCGTCTACAATCCCTGAGTTAGCCTGCAAAGCTGCCCGGGCGGAACGGAACGCTCCGCCTGGGCCTTCTTTTGTCGGCCCTGGCAGGCCTGGCCTTCCCGCTTCCAAGACGGTGGTCGAACGATGCACGTCCAACAGATCGTGAACGGCCTGATGCTGGGCTCGGTCTATGTCTTCGTCGGGATCGCCTTCACGATGATCATCGGCATCATCAACTTCGTGAACTTCAGCATCCCGGCCCTCTTCATGCTGGGGGCGATGACGGCCTGGGCGCTGCTGAACGTGGGCGTGGTGGCCCCCCTCGCCTTGGTCGCCGGCTTGCTCGTCGGGATCGTCGCGTCCATGGCCGTCGAGCAGGTTCTCTACAAGCGATTGAGCGGCCGGGACCCGGTGATCTCGCTGATCGGCTCCTTGGCTTTCCTGATTCTCTACGAGCACCTGGTGATCCATATCCTGGGCTCCGACCAGCAGGCCTTCCCGGCGCTCTTGCCCGATTTCAACATCCGTTTCGGCGACATCGTTGTGGGGCTGGGCCAGCTCTGCGGCTTCGCCATCTCGATCCTGCTGGTCTTCGGGCTCTCCTACCTCCTCAAGCACACGCCGGTCGGCCGAAACCTCAGGGCGATATCGGAGAGCACCGAGACTGCGACCATCCTGGGCATCAATGTCAGGCGGCATGTCCAGATGATGTTCGTGGCGGTCGGGCTGTTCACGGCCCTAGGCGGGCTGCTGTTCTCTCTCAACTATCTCCAGGTCTCGGCCCTCATGGGACAGGAGATCGGCCTGAAGGCGATCGCCGCCATGATCATCGGCGGTGTCGGGAGCATCTGGGGTGCCGTGGTCGGCGGCATGCTGATCGGAATCCTGGAAGTCACCACAATCGGCCTGTTCGGTGCGGACACGGTCGATATCGTGATCTACGCCCTGCTCCTCTTGCTGCTGGTCGTCCGACCGAGCGGGATCCTCGGCGGTGCCCTGCAAAGCACGCAGCGGATTTGACGCGCAGCCATGACCGGATATCTCGAAGGCATCCTGGTCGTGCTGTGCATCAATGCCGTCCTCGGCTACGCCGCCTACCTGCCCCTGTCCATCGGACAGATCAACCTCGGCATCGCCGGTTTCATGGCGATCGGCGCCTACACCTCGGCGATCGTCACCAACGAGCTCGGCTTTCCCCTGATTCTCGGACTGTTCTCGGCCATCGCCGTGGCCGCGGTCGCCGCCGCGCTGATCGCCTATCCGGTGTTGCGGACAACCGGCATCTATCTGGCCTTCGCGACCTTCGCCCTGAACGAGATCGTCCGATCGCTGTTCCTGAACATCGAGCTCGTCGGCGGCGCGGCCGGCTATCCCGTCGCCGTCTATTCAGGCATCCTCTTTCCCGCGCTGGTCGCGGCGGTCGTGACGCTCCTGATGGTCTACTCCGGCGCGACGAGGGCGCACATCGTCCTGGCGTCGGTCAGGCGCGACGAAGCCGTCTCGGACCTCTTCGGGGTCAACATCCGGCTCGTCCAGTTGATCGTCTTCGTCGTCAGCGCGGGCCTGGCCGCGGCCGGCGGCAGCCTCTATGCGCACTACTTCAGTTTCATCGAGGCGCAGCACTTCACCGTGTTTCTCTCCATCACGACGATCCTCTACGTGGTCGTCGGGGGCACGCGGTCGGTTTGGGGGCCGATCGTGGGGGCCTTGATCTACACCTTTCTCCCGGAGCTGCTTCGCGATAGCGGCGAATGGCGATTCGTCATCTTCTCCGCGCTGATCATCGCGTTCATCGCCTTCCGCCCCGAAGGCATCGTGGCGCCTTGGCCTTCAGGCCCGGGCAGCCTTGTCGCGCGATGGGTCGGGCGTTCCCGATGAGCGCGCCGGCCTTGGAGCTGGCCGGTGTCTGCAAGAGCTTCGGCGGCTTGTCCGTCGTTCACGACGTCAGCTTCAGCGTCGCGCAAGGCGAGCGCGTTGCCCTCATCGGCCCGAACGGCGCCGGCAAGACGACCGTGTTCAACCTGATCACCGGCGTCTATCCGGTCGATGCGGGCCGTGTCACCGCATCGGATCGGCGAATCGACGAGCTGCCCTCCCGCAAGCGCATCGAGGCAGGCATCGCTCGGACCTTCCAGAACATCCGCCTGGTCCCGGAGCTCGACGTCATCGACAACGTGATCCTCGGTGAGCAGAGCCTCTGCAAGGGCATTCGCCCCTACCTGGCGCCGATCCGCTGGCTCGGTGACAGCGGGGCCCGCGCGCAGGCCCGCTCGGTTCTCGCCGAGATCGATCTGCAGCGCTTCGACCGCCAGAAAGCCGGCGGCCTGCCCTACGGGATACGCAAGCAGATCGAGATCGCCCGGGCGCTGATGGCGGGACCGAGCATCCTCCTGCTCGACGAGCCCGCGGCCGGCCTCAATGCCGAGGAAGCGGCCGAGCTCTCCCGCGTCCTGCTCAAGCTCTCGGACGCCGGCCTGACCTTGTTGATCATCGAGCACGACATGCACTTCGTCGATCAGTTGTGCGATCACACCATCGTCCTGAACTTCGGGCGGAAGATCGCCGAAGGGACTCTGGCCGAGATCCGCCGCGACCCCCTCGTGCGGGAAGCCTACATCGGGCGCTCGGAGCACTGACATGCCCGAAAGCCTGTTGGATATCAGGGATCTGAGTATCAGCTATGGGCCCATTCGGGCGATAAGCACGCTGACATTGAATCTGCGCGAGGGTGAGGTCGTCGCCTTGCTGGGCGCCAACGGGGCCGGCAAGAGCAGCCTCCTGCGCTGCTTGGCGGGCCTCGAGAAGGCGTCTTCGGGCGCGGTGGCCTTCCGCGGCGATGATCTCCTGCGGATGCCGCCGAGCGAGCGCGTGAAGCGCGGCTTGGTCTTGGTTCCCGAGGGCCGGCAGATTCTCGTGACGATGACGATCGAAGAGAATTTGCTGCTCGGCGCGACGCAGCGGGACGACCGCGACGCCGTGCACGGCGAGATCGAGGAGCTCTACAGACGATTCCCGAACCTGGCCGAACGCCGGGAACTGGCAGCGCTCTGCCTCTCCGGCGGCGAGCAGCAGATGCTGGCCATCGGCCGCGCCATCCTCGCCAAGCCTAAGCTGCTCATGCTCGACGAGCCCTCCTTGGGGCTCAGTCCCGTCTTCGTCGACGAGCTCTTCGACTATCTGGCCGTGCTCTCGGAGAGCGGCATATCGATGCTGCTGGTCGAGCAGAACACCCGCAAGTCCCTCACCCTCGCCGACCGGGGCTACGTGCTCAGGCTCGGCTCGGTCGTGACATCCGGCCCGGCGCGGGAGCTGCTCGAGCATGACGACATCGAAGCGGCCTATCTTGGATCCTAGTGCATTCTCTTTGCATTCGTTGCAAAGCTATTTTACTATAGTTTCTAGCGAACGCAGGAGGTCTGCTCCCATGAAGATCAAGGACGGCAAGGCGCATCTGGCGGCTTTGGACGTGGATAGAGAGGTCTTTCTTGACGGCCAGCTCATCAAGCGCGTGACCGAGCATCCAGCCTTCCGGGAGAGCTGCAGAACGACGGCGGCTCTCTACGACTTCCAGTCGAGAGACGAGAACATCGATCTCATGACCTTCGACACGGGCACCGGCGTTCGCGCCAACCGCGCCTGGCAGATTCCGAGGAGCTATGAAGAGCTGGTTGCGAAGCGCAAGGCGATGACCGCCTGGGCCGAGCTGCATGGCGGCTTCATGGGGCGCTCTCCGGACCACCTCGCCTGCGCCATCGGTGGGCAAATCGCCGGGCTCGAGGTCTTCAGGGCGCACGGAGAGCGCTATGCCAAGGCCTACGAGGACTACTACCGCTACGCCCGCGACAACGACATCTTCCTGACCTACGTGATCATCAACCCCCAGGCCGACAGGTCCAAGGCCTGGGGAGAGCAAGAAAAAGAAGATATGACGATGCACATCGTCGACGAGGACTCCGAAGGCGTCACCGTGCGGGGCGCCAAGATGCTCGGTACCAGCTCGATCATGGCCGAGGAGATTTTCGTCGCAAACCTGCAACCCCTGAAGCCGGGTGAGGAAGACCTGGCCATTTCCTTTGCTCTGCCGATGGCCAGCAAGGGGATCAAGACCATCTCCCGCAAGAGCTACGAGGCCCATGCCCTCAGCCAATGGGACTACCCGCTTTCCTATCGCTTCGACGAGAACGACGCCATCATCTACTTCGACGACGTCAAGGTGCCTTGGGAGCGCATTTTCGTCTACCGAGACACCAACGTCTGTCGGGCGCAGTTCCATGACACGCCGGGCCATGTGAGCCAGAACTACCAGGCGCAGGTCCGCTACTGCGTCAAGATGAAGTTCCTCTTGGCCATCGCCCGGCGGATAACCGAGACGATCGGCACCATCAACATGCCGCCGGTCCGCGAGAAGCTCGGCCGCATGGCTGCCGAGATCGGCGCCGCCGAGGGCATGCTCTACGGCATGGAAGCCTCCGGCCGGTTCCACGGCGAATACTACGTGCCGAACCGCCACCTTCTCTACGCGGCACAGGTCTACACGCAGGCTCTGTACCCGAAGTTTATCAATGAGATCCGTGAATTGGCCGGCGGCGGCTTGATCATGCTGCCGTCCTCGGTGGCGGACTTGGCAAACCCCGAGCTGCTCTCGATGCTGAACAGCACGCAGGCCTCGGCGCGCGAGGGGGACGACGCCTATGAGCGCATGAAGCTCTTCAAGCTTGCGTGGGACGCCGTCGGCTCGGAGTTCGCCGGCCGGCACGTTCAATACGAGATGTTCTACGCCGGCGCACAGTTCACGACGGCCGGCAACAGCTTCCGAACCTACGACTGGGCCGGCGCGGACGAGATTCTGAAGGGCATAATCGACAGCTACGAGTCGCCGCATGGCTCGAGCGCGACGGAATCGGCCAGGGCGCAGTCACTGGCCTCCTAGCCCCTGGGCCGCGGCCGCAGCGGGAAGCGGAGCGACCGAGCGGCAAAAGGCCGCCGCACCCTTCCCCTTCGTGCGGATCTGGCGTTGATATTCGGCGGTCAGTTTGTAGGCTGAGTCGTCGTGTGAAGGGCTGGCACTCCCTGCTCGCCTTCGCTCGTTTGCCTGAGCTATCCGATGAGAGGACCCATGGCGGGCGTAAGAACCAAGACAAGGGGCAAGTCTGCATCGCGTCGACCGCGCAGAAGGGCCAACAACACGGTCAGCCGAGACGAGCTCCTGGTCGACGGCAACGATTTTCATTTCCGCAAGTTCGTTCACGACTCCCTCGCCTTTGCCGCACGACTGACCGCCGTCAGAGACGGATACGCCAGACTGATCGGCGTGTCCGGCCCGCAATACACGATCATCATCTCGATCGCCCATCTCACCGAGAAAGGCCCGGTCACGGTCTCCGACATCGCATCGCACTTGCACCTGAGCGGCTCCTTCGTCACGAACGAATGCAAGAAGCTGACGGAGTTCGGACTGATCAGTAAGTCCGAGAACGACCAGGATCGCCGACGGGTCAATCTCGAGATCACCGATGACGGATGGGAGCGGCTGGACAAGCTGTCCGGCTTGCAGTCTCAGGTCAACGACGTGCACTTCGGCAACCTGACTCGAGATGATTTCGATCGTGTAAGGGAGATCATGCCGCGTCTCGTCGCCTCTACCGATCGGGCATTGTCGTTGCTGCGCCACATCGGCGACGTGCGGGTCGACGAGTCCTGATTTTACCTTTGAAAAAAAGCTTTCTTGTATTACAATTCCGCCCAGGCAAAGTGATTGAAGCGCGCGGGCGTGATACCGGCTCGCCAGCCAGTGGCGGCAGACGACAGAACAGGGCGGCACGATGGCATCGGCAGAGGGAACGAGACCCTTCTCAAGCTCCGAGTTCCGACACGCTCTCGGGATGTTTCCGACAGGCGTGGTCGTCGTCACCGCGACGACCGAGCATGGCGAAGACCTCGGTGCAACGGTGAGCTCCTTCAACTCGGTCTCCCTCGACCCGCCCCTCGTCTTGTGGAGCGTCGCCAAGAGCTCCCATGCCTATGACAAATGGAAGCGGGCCCGGGGCTTTGCGGTGAACATCCTGGCCAGCGATCAGCAACACCTGTCGAGGCAGTTCGCGGCGCCCCTGGCCGACAAATGGCGCGATGTACCGAAGTCTCGCAGCATCAGCATCGATGCGCCGCTGATCGCCGACGCCCTGGCGACTCTCGAGTGCCGCACCTACAGGCAGGTCGACGCCGGCGACCATTTGGTCATACTGGGCCTCGTGGAAGCCCTCGGCACCTTACGGGATACCGGCAGAAACGCGCTGCTCTTCTTCCGCGGTCGATACTCCGACATCGCTGTGTAGCCTCGGTTCGACGGCGAGTGCCGCGCCGTGATGAGCCGGGCTCATCGCCATGCGATCTGGAGTGCTGGCGCGGAAGCGGCTGTCGCCGTCGCGGCGCGCCGGCCGCAAGTGCCTTGTCAGCCGACGGCCGACTTCGCCGCCGCTGCGCCGGAGGGGATCAGGCCGTAGATGCCGCGTTGGCCGGGAATCAGCTGGAAGGAATCCGAGATGCCCAGCACGGTCTCGGCGCCGCCCAGGTAGAGGAAGCCGTCGGCCGGCATGTTGCGGGCAATGCCGGCCAGCACCTGGGACTTGGTCGGCTGGTCGAAGTAGATCAGCACGTTGCGCAGGAAGACCACGTCGAAGGTACCGAGAGCCATAGGGTCCTCGAGCAGGTTGAAGGTCTTGTAGGTGACCATCTGGCGGATCGAGGGATCGATCATCCAGCGCTCGCCTTCCTGCTTGAAGTACTTCACCAGGTACTCGATCGGCAGGCCGCGCTGCACTTCGAACTGGGAGTAGGCTCCCTCCTGCGCCTTCTGCAGGATCTCCGTGCTGAGGTCGGTGGCGACGATCTCGATCCTCCAGCCCGACAGGCTGGCCCCCGCCTCCTTGAGGATCATGGCCAGCGAGTAGGGCTCCTGGCCGCTGGAGCAGGCCGCGGACCAGATGCGGAAGGAGCGTTTCGACGCCCGGGCGTTGATCAGGTGCGGCAGGACGATGGCCTTGAACTGGTCGAACGGCTTGCTGTCGCGGAAGAAGAACGACTCGTTCGTGGTCATGGCCTCGGTGACGTCGCGCAGCAGCTTCTCGTCGTTGCCGAGGCGCAGCGCGCTGGCCAGGTCGTCGAAGTTCTTGAACTGCCACTTGCGCGCAACCGGGTTGAGACGGCTCTCGATCAGGTATGCCTTGTCCTTCGACAGGACCAGACCTGAGCGCTCACGCAAGATTCGCGTGATCATATCGAAATCGCTGACGTTCATGCCGCGGACCTCATCAGGAGTCCATTCAAATAGGGCGCGATCTCGGGCAAGGGCAGCACGGCGGAGCAGAGGCCGGCCGAAGCCACGGCGCCGGGCATGCCCCAAACGACGCTCGACTCCTCGTCCTGTGCAACGACGGCGCCGCCGGATTCGACGATTGCCCGCGAGCCCTTCATCCCATCGGCCCCCATACCGGTCAGGATGACCACCTGAACCTTGCCGCCATAGACCTTCGCGAGGCTCCGCAAGGTCGGATCGACTGCCGGCCGGCAGAAATTCTCCTGCGGCCCCTGGTGCAGCCGGATCGCCGGCGAGCCGCCTTTGGCCTCCACTTCCATGTGGTAGTCGCCGGGTGCCAGATAGGCCCGTCCGGCAACCACGGGCTCGCCGTCCTTGCCTTCGCTGCAGGCGATCGACGAGCTGCGGCTGAGATGCTCGGCCAGCAGGTTCGTGAAGGCCGGCGGCATGTGTTGGACCAGGAAGATCGGCACTGGAATGCGCGACGGCAGCGCCGCGAAGAGGTCGTGCAGCGCCTGCGGGCCGCCCGTCGAGCTGCCGATGGCCAGGGCCCGCGGCACGAAGCTCGGCGCCGGGCGGAGCTTGATCTCCTTGGCGGGCGCCCCTTGCGGGACCGGCTCGCCAATGGCCTTGGCCGCCTTGGCCGGACTGGCGGCAGGCTCGCCGGAAACCGAGCGGCGGGCGGCGCCGAGCGCCTTGACCTTGTCGATCAGCTCCTTGTTGAAGCCCTCGGGCGAGTGCAGGTCCGAGCTCGAGCTGGGCTTGGCGATGTAGTCCGCCGCCCCGGCACGCAAGGCGCGCAGGCTGATCTCGGCGTTCCGGCGGGTCAGGGTCGAGGCGACGATGACCTGCGCGTCCGGCCGCGCCTCGATGATCTTCGGCAGCGCGGTCAAGCCGTCCATCACCGGCATCTCGATGTCGAGCACGACGACCTCGATCTCGTCGCGGCCGGCTCTCTTGATTGCGGTCAGCCCGTCAGCGACGGAAGCCGCGACTTCGATCGCCGGGTCGGCGTCGAGCGCACGCACGAGCAGGCCGCGCACCACGGCCGAGTCATCCACCACCATCACGCGATAAGGCGCGGTCATAAGGCGTCTGCCCCCAAAAAACGGCGATTGGCCTGCGTCAAAGCAGACCGACCTGGCTGAACTTCGATTCGATGATCTCGCTATCGAAGGGCTTCATGATGTACTCGTTGGCGCCGCTGCTTATGGCCTCCTGAATGTGGGCCATGTCGTTCTCGGTCGTGCAGAAAACGACGATCGGCTGAGTCACATCGGCCTTCGAGCGCAGCGCCCGCAGGAACTCGATCCCGCTCATCACCGGCATGTTCCAGTCGAGCAGGACCGCATCCGGCATGCTCTCGTCGCAGCGGTCGAGGGCTTGCTGGCCGTCCTCGGCCTCGACGACCTTCATGCTCAAGCCTTCGAGGATCTTGCGGGCGACCATTCGCACGACTCTGGAATCGTCAACCACCAAGCAGGTCTTCATTGCGCATCTCCTAGTCGCGTTCCGCGCGTTGCCTCGTCATTGCGGGCAGCGGCGATCGGCACCGTTTTCGCGGCCCCTCTCGCTCAAGCCACCAAGGCCGGCTCGTAGTCGAGCAGGCGATCCACATCCAGCACGACGAGAAGCCGCTGATCGAGGCGATAGATTCCGGAGGAGTACTCCCGAATCCCCGCGGCCAAGGTCGGCGGGTTCTTCTCGTAGTCGTCCGCGGAGAGCGCGAGAACCTCGCCCACGGAGTCGACCAACAGGCTGTAGAGCTCGCCGCTGTGCTCGACGACGATGCTCATGGAATCCTCGTAGCAGTCCCGGGGCTGCAGCCCGAGGCGGCGCCGGACGTCGAAAGCCGTGACGATCCGGCCCCGCAGGTTCAAGGAGCCGGCGATCTCCGAGGGCGCCAGGGCGATGCGCGTGATCTTGTGCGCCGCCAGGACGTCCTGGACGCCGAGCACCGGTATGCCGAAGAGCTGCCCTTCGATGACGAAGGTCACGAATTCCGCAGCGTCCGCGGCAAAGCCCGTGCCGTGGCCCGTCTGCTCGGTCTGCTGTTGGCTGGTCATGCGGCACCTCGAAGTTCAGTGAGCGTCTGCTCGATGGAGCTGAGGAGACCGTCGCGGTCGTCCTTGGCGACATAGTCGATGAAGCCGACCTCCCGACCGCGGGCGAGCTCGTTCGGGCCGTGGTGGGACGAGAGGGCCAGGATCGGAGTCTGCGACCAGCGGCTGCTCTGCTTTACGGACTCGGCGAAGGCGAAGCCGTCCATCTCCGGCATCTCGATGTCCGAGACGATCAGATCGAAGACCTCGCCGTCGTCGCAGAGGCTGAGCGCCTCCTTTGCGCTCTCGGCGGCGACCACCTGGTAGCCGGCGGTCTGCAGCAAGGGCGCCAGCAGGTGCCGGAAGAAGCTGCTGTCGTCGACCAGCAGGATCTTCTGGCGCTGCAACGGGCTGTCGTTGGAGTCCATGTTGAACCAGTCGGGGAAGGCCTGCCGCAGGTAGTAGGCTGCATCGATGATGTCGGTAGCCTTGCCGCCGATGACCGCGCTGCCGATGAAGCCGGGCCGGGAATCGGCGAGCTCGACGGCCATGTTGTCCTCGACGATGTCGACGATGTCGTCGACCACCAGGCCCATGTTCCGGCCCTTGTCGCTGAACACCAGGACCGGCAGCTTGCCGCCCTCCTTGACGTGGATCTCGCCCGTCGAGCCGACCAGCGGCATGAGCTGACCGCGGTACTGCACGACATGTCGGCCGTTGGTGATCTCGATGTCGTCGCAGTCCACCTCTTCCAGTCGGGCGACCAGGGCCAAGGGCACCGCCTTGGGCGAGTCGTCGCCGGCATGGAACAGCAGCATGGCGATGCGCTCCGAGCCGCCGCGGCCGGCGCGCTCGCCGACATCCTGGCCGGAGTTCTCGGTCACGCTGATCTCGCCGGTGGCCGCCGCGATCCCGTTGGGGTCGAGGATCATCACGACGCTGCCGTCGCCGAGGATAGTGTTGCCGGAGTAGAGCGAGATGTTGCGCAGGATCGGCGCCACCGGCTTGACCACGATCTCCTCGGTATCGAAGACGCGATCGACGATGATGCCGAAGGTGTAGGTGCCGACCTGGGCCACGACGATGAAGCCGTGGGAGTCGATCTTGCCCTGATCGCCTTCGGTCTCCTCGCCGTCGGGCGCGCGGATGCCCAGGAGATCCTGCAGGCTGACCAGCGGCAGGAGCCGGCTGCGCAGGCGCAGGACCGGCGTGTCCTTGATGGTCTCGATCGTGTGCTCGGAATTGGCCGAGGCGCGGACCAGCTCGACCACCGAGAGCTGCGGAATGGCGAAGCGCTCGCCGGCGCACTCGACGATCAGCGCCGAGACGATGGCCAGGGTCAGCGGGATCTTGATGGTGAAGGTCGAGCCCTTGCCCTCGGTGGAGTTGAGCTCGATGGTGCCGCCGATCTTCTCGATGTTGGTGCGCACCACGTCCATGCCGACGCCGCGGCCGGAGACGGAGGTGACGGCGGCCGCCGTCGAGAAACCGGCCTTGAAGATGAACTGCTGGATCTGCTGGTCGGTCATCGTCTCGAGCTCGGCCTCGCTGGCGAGGCCGTTGGCCAGCACCTTCTCCTTGACCTTCTCGATGGGGATGCCGCGACCGTCGTCGGCGATCTCGATGATGATGTGGCCGCCTTCGTGGTAGGCGTTCAAGGTCACCGTGCCGGTTTCCGCCTTGCCGTTGGCGACCCGGTCCTGCGGGGTCTCCAGGCCATGGTCGGCGGAGTTCCGCACCATGTGAGTCAGCGGATCCTTGATCAGCTCGAGCACCTGGCGGTCCAGCTCGGTGTCCGCGCCCTTCATCACCAGCTCGATCTTCTTGTCCAGCTCGAGCGCCAGGTCGCGGATGATGCGCGGCAGCTTCGACCAGGCATTGCCGATCGGCTGCATGCGGGTCTGCATGACACCGTCCTGCAGCTCCGAGACGACGTGGTTGAGCTGCTGCAGCGGGCCCGCGAAGTCGCTTTCCTTCTTGGTCCGCAGGATCTGCAGGAGCTGATTGCGGGTCAGCACGAGCTCGGAGACCATCGTCATGAGGTTCTCGAGCACCTCGACGTTGACCCGCAGGGACTGGTTGGCGACGGCCGACTCGCGATGGGCCTCCTCCGAGGCCGCCGTCTGCGGCTTCTCGCTCGGCGCGCGGGGCGCCGGGGGCGGGCTGCTCGCGGCCACCGGCGCGACCTCGGCCGGCAGCTCGGGCGTGGCCTCGGCCTCTGCGGGAGCTTCCTCCTCGCTCTCGGCGGCGACCTCTTCCTCGGCGGAGTCCGCCTCGGCCGGCGCTTCCTCGACGGCAGCCGCGCCGCCGCCCTCTGCGGCGGCGTTCAATCGCGCGATCAGGTCCGAGTCCTCGCCTTCCGGCTCGGCTTCCGTCGCCTCGAGCACGGAGAGGATCTCGCGGATCTTGTCGAGCGCCTCGAGAATGATGGAGACGGTCTCGGCAGACATCTCGAGCTCGCCTTCGCGGAGCTTGCCGAGAACGTTCTCGCCGGCATGGGCGACGGATTCGAGACGAGGCAGCCCGAGAAAGCCGCAAGTACCCTTGATGGTGTGCATCAAGCGGAAGATGTTGCCGAGCAATTCCGGATCGTCCGGGTTCTGCTCCAGCTTGATCAGTTCCTGATCGAGTACCTCGAGGCTCTCGTTGGTCTCCGTCAAGAATTCGCTCAGTAGATCGTCCATGGACCCTGTTCCCGATTAACCTATTTGGTCAAGGAAGAGCGAGGCGGGGTCAGGGCGCAGGACCTTCGCCCCCCGAAAATCCTCCCGAACGGTCCCAAAAAGAGATTAAGAAGGCGTTACCCCTAGTTGTCGGACTAGGCCAAAGGTCGCGCCATCCCTTGTCTTTCGACCGGCGCCGGCGATTTCGGCGGCCCGGCGGCCGGTTGTGATCGCGGCGCCGATTGAGTACAGCAGGGCGCTGCCCGGGCGGGGCGGCGCAGCGGCTCGGACGAGGCTGCATCGGGCCGGTCGGTTTGGAGGATTCAGGAGCGGAATGGCGGCCCTACCGCCGACCCGGGAGCCCCTCGAGCTCCTGCCCATGAGCCCGGCGACAGGCGAGCGCCGGTCCGCTTCCTTGCGCCTGCCGATCCTGACGGCTGCCGCGCTGGTCACCGCCCTGCTCTTCATCCTGCCGATCGGCAGCATCCTGGCGAGCCCCTTCCTGGAAAGCGAGGGCACCTGGCAGCACCTGGCCGAAACGGTGCTGCCCCGCTACATCGCCAACACCGTCATCCTGACGCTCGGCGTCGGTTTCGGCGTGCTGGTGATCGGCGTCAGCACGGCCTGGCTGGTCACCATGTGCCGCTTTCCCGGCGTGCGTGTCTTCGAATGGACCCTGGTTCTGCCCCTGGCTGTGCCGGCCTATGTCATGGCCTACAGCTACACCGACTTCCTGCAGTTTGCCGGCCCCCTGCAGACGGCCCTGCGCGCGGCCACCGGCTGGGAGGCCGGCGGCTACTGGTTTCCCAACGTCCGCTCCATCGAGGGCGCCATGCTGATGCTGATCATGGTGCTCTATCCCTACGTCTACCTCCTGACCCGCGCCGCCCTGATCGAGCAGTCGATCTGCATCCTGGAGGTCAGCCGGACCCTGGGCTGCACAGCCTGGCGGGCTTTCTGGCAGGTGGCCCTGCCGACCGCCCGACCGGCGATCGTCGCCGGCACGGCCCTCGCCCTGATGGAGACCCTGGCCGACTACGGCACCGTTTCCTTCTTCGGCTTGCCGACCTTCACGACCGGCATCATCCGGGCCTGGATCTCTTACGGTGATCCGATCGCCGCGGCCCAGTTGGCCACGGCCTTGCTCGGCTGCGTCCTGCTGGTCCTGCTGCTCGAGCGATGGAGCCGAGGACCCGCGCGCTTCCATCAGACCTCGTCGAAGTTCCAGCGACTGCCGAGCTACCGCCTCGGCGGTTGGCGGGCGGTCGCTGCGTTCCTGGTTTGCTTCGTGCCGCTCATGCTCGGCTTTATCCTGCCGGGCCTGATCCTGGTCGACATGGCCATCGAGGTCGGCGATTCGCAGTTCGGACCGCGCTACTTCTCGCTGGTCGGCAACAGCCTGACCCTCTCCGTGGTGACGGCCGTGCTCGCCGTCGCCCTCGCCATGCTGCTGGCCTACAGCCGCAGACTGAGTCCGGGCGCCATCAGCAGCGGCGTCAACCGGATCGCCTCCATGGGCTACGCGATACCCGGCACCGTCATCGCCGTCGGCGTGCTGATCCCGATGGCGACCTTCGACAACGCGCTGGACGCCTGGATGCGCGAGACCTTCGGAGTCTCCACCGGCCTGCTGCTGACCGGCTCGATCGCCGCCCTGGTCTTCGCCTACCTCGTGCGCTTTCTGGCCGTCTCGCTGGGCACGGTGGAGGCGAGCCTGACCAAGGTCCGCAACAGCATGGACGAGGCCGCCCGCAACCTCGGCTCGCGGCCCAGCGGCGTGCTGTTCCGCATTCACATACCGCTGATGCGCGGCAGCATGCTCGCCGCCGGCTTGATCGTCCTGGTCGACGTCATGAAGGAGCTGCCGGCGACCCTGGTGATGCGGCCCTTCAACTTCGACACGCTGGCCGTGCAGGCCTACAACCTGGCCGCCGACGAGCGCCTGGCGGAGTCCTCGACGGCCTCGCTCACCATCGTCGCCGTCGGCATCCTGCCGGTGATCCTGCTGTCCGCGGCCATCCGGCGCTCGCGCCCAGGCCACGCTTCGGAAGCGGAGTCCAAATAGAACGTCCCGGACCCCTAGGGGCCCGGGACGCCAACAAAATCAGTAACTTGCCGGGAGCGGCGGCTACTTCCAGCCGGCGCGATCCAGCAGCTTCTGGGCCGTCGGCTGGTTCTTGCCGTAGACCGCAACGTTGATCGGATCGGTCTCGAACTTGCCGAGGGCCATGACGCCGCCGTTGGCCTTTACCTCGGTCACGACAGGAAATTCGTTGTTGCCGTCGGCGAAGTAGCTCTGGGCTTCGCCGCTTGCCAGGTACTCGAGGAACGCGACCGCCGCGTCCCTGTTCGGCGCGTTCGCCAGCACACCGGCACCGGAGATGTTGACGTGGGTGCCGCGGTCGCCCTGGTTGGGGAACACCACGCGGACCTTGTCCGCCACGCCCTTGTCGGCATCCTTCGGCTTGGTGGCCAGGCGGACGTAGTAGTAGTGATTGCCCACGGCGACGTCGCACTCGCCGGCCGCGACGGCGCGGATCTGATCGGTGTCGCCGCCCTGCGGGTCACGGGCGAAGTTGCCGACCACGCTCTTGGCCCAGGACTCGGTGCCGTCCTCGCCGTTGACGTCGATCAGCGAGCTGACCAGCGAGAGGTTGTAGATGTTCGAGCTCGAACGGATGCAGATGCGGCCCTTCCACTTCGGGTCGGCCAGGTCTTCGTAGTTGCTGATCTCGCCGTCCTTGACCCGGTCCATGCTGGTGTAGATCACCCGGGCGCGGGTCGAGAAACCGAACCAGTGACCGTCGGGGTGGCGCAGGTTCGCGGGGATGCGCCGCTTCAGCGTGTCCGAGTCGACCGGCTGGAACAGCCCGGCCTGGTCGGCGCGCCAGAGGTTGCCGGCGTCGACGGTGATGAAGACGTCGGCCGGCGAGTTGGCGCCTTCGCTCTTCAGGCGCTCGAGCAGGGCGCCGGCCTTGCCCTCGATCCGGTTGACCTTGATGCCGGTCGCCTTGGTGAAGTTCTCGTAGAGCGCCTCGTCGGTCTGATAGTGCCGCGAGGTGTAGAGGTTGACCTCGGCGGCCATGGCCGGGCCGGCCCAGAGGGCGGCGATCAGTCCCGCCGCGATCGCGGCCCGTCGGCCGCTGATTTCCCGGGCTTTACGGCCGTCCGGGCTCGTCGAAGGTTCGTGCCGCCTCATGTCGATGTTCTCCACTCCAGTGTCATGCCAGATAGCGAGCGCCTTGCACGGCGACCCTTGAGAATTGATCTCATTCGCAGTGATAATGCCTCGCAATCGCACGAGTCAAGCGCACTTATCGCCGCGCCGCCGGCCCCGCGCGGCGGACGGCGCAGATTATCCACAATTTGACTAAGGTCTAGGCCTGAGTTTCGGCCGGCAAGGTCGCCAGCAGGCGAAAGCTGTCGACGCTCGGCAGCTCGAGGTTCAGCTCCGACTGGGCACGGGCGGCCACCCGGCGGGTGAAGTAGCCGTGGACGTTGCGCGGCGTCAGGGCCTCGACGGCGGCGTCGGCGGCCAATCCCTCGATCACCTCCTGGCGCAGCCCGGCATCGCTGCCGCTCGCCAGGACTTCCAAGGTCGCCGGCCCGGCCGGGTCCAGACGCACGGTCAGCTCGCCGCCGCGCGGCAGGCCCTCGGCCGCCAGGGCGAGCAGGTTGAGGATCAGCTTGCCGGCGCTTTCCGGCACCGTCGGCGGCGCCACCTCCGGGGCCCAGGTGAGCGAGCACCTGTGGGCTTCCAGGAACTCCCGGGCGATCCGCTCGATGGTCGCCAGGCCGCCCTCGACCTGGCCGCCGGCCGTGCCGTAGGCGAGCCGGAAGAACTGCAGGGAGGCGGCCGCCTGGGCGGCCGAGCGGGCGGCGAGCTGGAGGGCGTCGTCGGCTATGCCGAAGGACTCGTCGGCCATCAGCTCCATGCCGTTGTTCACCGCGCCGATCGGCCCGACGATGTCGTGGCAAAGGCGGGACGCCAGGAGCTCGGCGACCCGCATGTCGATCATCGAATTCAAGGACAAAGCTGCAGTTCCCCTCATGACGTTGGTCGCGGGCCGAGCGCCCGCAAGGGTCCTCCCGAAGCCCGCCGGCGCCCGCTGTCTCCGCAGTTTGCAGCCCGGCGGCCAGTCCTTATACACTATCGCTCCGAGGCTTCGAGAGGGCGGGCATGACGCAGGATCTGCTGCCCGGCATGCTGGTATCGCACCCCGCAGAGCCGGACTGGGGACGCGGTCAGGTCCAGTCCGTGATCGGCGCGCGCGTGACCGTCAACTTCGAGCACGCGGGTAAGGTCACGATCAACAGCGAAGAGATTCAGCTCGAGGTCTTGAGCGATTAGCGCCGCCCTCGCCCCACGCCCGCCGCAGCCGAGCCTGTCCGACGCATGGACCTGAGGCAGCTCCGCTATCTCTCGGCCCTGGCCCGCGAGCGCCACTTCGCCCGCGCGGCCGAGAGCTGCCACGTCTCCCAGCCGACGCTCTCGGCCCGGATCCGCCAGCTCGAGGACGAGCTCGGCGTCGCCATCGTGCGCCGCGGCCAGCGCTACGAGGGACTGACCCCGGAAGGCGAGCGGGTGCTGGCCTGGGCGCGGCGCATCATCTCGGACTGCGATGCCCTGATCCAGGAGGCCAGCGCCCAGGTCGCCGAGCTGACCGGCACGCTCTCGATCGGCGTGATTCCCTCGGCCCTGCCGGTGGTGCCGCTGATCACCCGCACCTTCCGGGCGCGCTACCCGGGGGTCTTCGTCCAGGCCCTGTCGATCAGCTCGATCGAGATCCAGCGCCGGCTCGACGACTACAGTATCGACGGCGGCATCACCTACCTCGACAACGAGCCGCTGCACCATGTCCGCCGCCTGCCGCTCTACCGCGAGGGCTACGTGCTCTTCACGCCGGCCGACGGGCCGCTCGGCGAGCGCGCGGCCGTGACCTGGACCGAGGCGGCCGAGATGCCGCTTTGCCTGCTGACGCCGGAGATGCAAAACCGCCGCATCATCGACGAGATCTTCCAGGGCATCGGCGCCACGCCGACGCCGGAGATCGAGACCAACTCGATGATCACGCTCTATGCCCACGTCCGCTCCGGGCATTGGTCGAGCGTCATGCCCCAGGCCATGGTCGACGTCTTCGGGGTGCCGGAGGGCCTCTCCGCACTGCCCCTGGTTGAGCCAGACCTGCGGCATGACATCGGCCTGGTGATCTCCGACCGCGACCCCCCGACCCCCATGGCGCGGGCCCTTCTAAGTATCTGTGAATCCGAGCATCTCAGGGACGGCCTGGGGGCCGCCCGGCTTGATCGACAGGGTCTATCGGGCAATCCGCAATAGCAATTTGCCAGCCGAAGCGATCGCGCCGAGAGTCCATGCTTCGGGGTCGGTTTTGCGCGTGACGCAATCCGGAGCCGACGGAAAGAGAACAGGCGCAAGAGCTGTCAAATGTCGGACGTCGAAATCGGTCAGGCCGGCCCAGGGCGGCCGCCCGTCAAGCGGGAGATTCACCCCGGCTCGGGCCGCCGCAAGGCCCCGCTCTTCCCCAAGGGCCGGCAGCTCGAAGTTGAAGCCCGGGACGAGGTGGCCTCGCTGATCGGCCCCGAGCCCTACCAGCGCGACCTGCTGATCGAGTACCTGCACAAGATCCAGGACGGCGAGGGCTGCCTCCAGGCCCGCCACCTGCAGGGCCTGGCCAACCTCATGGGCGTGCCGATGGCCGAGGTCTACGAGGTCGCGTCCTTCTACGCCCATTTCGACATCGTGCTCGACGACGAGCAGCGGCCGCCGCCGCTGACCATCCGGGTCTGTGATAGCCTGACCTGCGAGCTGATGGGCGCCCAGGCCCTGCTCGACGCCCTGCCCGACGCGCTGGGCCGCGAGGTCCGCGTGCTCCGCGCGCCCTGCATGGGCCGCTGCGACAGCGCGCCGGTGGCCGAGGTCGGCCACCACCATGTCGACCATGCCAGCCTGGACAGCCTGGTCGAGAGCGCCCGCTCCGGCCACCACCACCCCGACGTGCCGGACTACGAGGATCTCGCCGCCTACCGCGCCCGCGACGGCTACGCCGTGCTGGAGGACTGCCTCGCCGGGCGGCGCGGCGTCGAGCAGGTCATCGAGAGCCTCAGCGATTCGGGCCTGCGCGGCCTCGGCGGCGCCGGCTTCCCGACCGGCCGCAAGTGGACCTTCGTGCGCGCCGAGGCGGGCCCGCGCCTGATGGCGGTGAACGCCGACGAGGGCGAGCCCGGCACCTTCAAGGACCGCCACTACCTGGAGCGCCAGCCGCACCAGTTCCTCGAGGGCATGCTGATCGGCGCCTGGGCGGTCGAGGCCGAGGCGGTCTACATCTACCTGCGCGACGAGTACCCGGCGGTCCGCGAGATCCTGCTCAAGGAGATCGCCGCGGTCGAGGCGGCCGGCCTGGCGGCGCACACCAAGATCGTCCTGCGACGCGGCGCCGGCGCCTACATCTGCGGCGAAGAGTCGGCGATGATCGAATCGATCGAGGGCAAGCGCGGCCTGCCGCGCCACCGCCCGCCCTTCGTCGCCCAGGTCGGCATCTTCGACCGCCCGACCCTTGTCAACAACGTCGAGACCCTGTTCTGGATCCCGCAGATCCTCGCCAAAGGCGCCGACTGGTTCACCAGCCAGGGCCGCCACGGCTCCAAGGGCCTGCGCAGCTACTCGGTCTCCGGCCGGGTCAAGCAGCCCGGCGTCAAGCTGACGCCCGCCGGCATCACGGTGAAGGAGCTGATCGAGGAATACTGCGGCGGCATGGCCGAGGGGCACAGCTTCAAGGGCTACCTGCCGGGCGGCGCCTCGGGCGGCATCCTGCCGGCGGCCATGGGCGACCTGCCGCTCGATTTCGGCAAGCTCGAGGAACACGGCTCCTTCGTCGGCTCCCACGCCGTGGTGATCCTCTCAGACCGGGACAACATGAAGGACGTCGCGCTCAACCTCATGCGCTTCTTCGAGGACGAGAGCTGCGGCCAATGCACGCCTTGCCGCAACGGCACCGAGAAGGCGGTGAAGCTGATGAGCGAGGCGACCTGGGACCAGCCTCTGCTGGAGGAGCTGGCGCAGGTCATGCGCGACTCCTCGATCTGCGGCCTCGGCCAAGCGGCCCCCAACCCGCTGGTCTCGGTCCTCAAGTACTTCCCGGAAGACCTCTAGGGCATGCGACGGAGCAGGCGATGACCGAGACCGTAACCTTCACCTTGAACGACCGCGAGGTCGAGGCGCAGCCCGGCGAGACCATCTGGCAGGTCGCCGAGCGCCAGGGAGTCGAAATCCCGCACCTCTGCTATTCGCCCGAGCCCGGCTACCGCGCCGACGGCAACTGCCGCGCCTGCATGGTCGAGATCGAGGGCGAGCGGGTCCTGGCCGCCTCCTGCATCCGCAAGCCGAGCCCCGGCATGAAGGTCAAGACCGCCAGCGAGCGGGCCAAGAAGTCGCGCGAGCTGGTCTTCGAGCTGCTGGTCGCCGACCAGCCCGAGCGCGCCGTGGCGCACGATCCGGAGTCCAAGTTCTGGAACTGGGTCGACAAGGTCGGCGTCGACGAGAATCGATTCCCGGCCCGCGAGGCCCACGCACCGGACTCCAGCCACCGCGCCATGCGGGTCAACCTCGACGCCTGCATAAACTGCAACCTCTGCGTCCGCGCCTGCCGCGAGGTCCAGGTCAACGACGTGATCGGCATGGCCTACCGCGGCCACGGCTCGAAGGTGGTCTTCGACTTCGACGATCCCATGGGCGAGAGCACCTGCGTGGCCTGCGGCGAGTGCGTGCAGGCCTGCCCGACCGGCGCCCTGATGGAGGCCAGCCTGCTCGACGAGCAGGGCGTTCGCGTGAACTTCGAAGAGCGCAGCGTCAACTCCGTCTGCCCCTTCTGCGGCGTCGGCTGCCTGATCGAGGCCAAGGTCAAGGACGACAAGATCCTCTACGTCGACGGCCGCAACGGCCCGGCCAACCAGAACCGGCTCTGCGTCAAGGGCCGCTTCGGCTTCGACTACATCAACCACCCGCACCGCCTGACCAAGCCCCTGATCCGCCTGGAGGGCGCCACCAAGGGCGCCGACCTGGAGATCGACCCGGCGAACCCCTGGAGCCACTTCCGCGAGGCGAGCTGGGAGGAGGCGCTGGAGGTCGCCGCCGCCGGCCTCAAGCGCGTGCGCGACCGCGAGGGCGGCAAGGGCCTCGCCGGCTTCGGCTCGGCCAAGGGCTCCAACGAGGAGGCCTATCTGTTCCAGAAGCTGGTGCGCACCGGCTTCGGCACCAACAACGTCGACCACTGCACCCGGCTGTGCCACGCCTCCTCGGTGGCCGCCCTGATGGAAGGCGTCAGCTCCGGCGCCGTGACGGCACCCTTCACCGCGGCCAAGGACGCCGACTGCATCATCGTCATCGGCGCCCGCCCGGCGCAGAACCACCCGGTCGCGGCGACCTTCCTGAAGAACGCCGCCAAGGCCGGCAAGATGCTGATCGTCATGGACCCGCGCAAGCAGATGCTATCGCGCTACGCCGACTACATGCTGCAGTTCAAGTCCAACCAGGACGTGGCGCTGCTCAACGCGATGATCCACACCATCATCGAGGAAGGCCTCTACGACGAGCAGTACGTACAGGCCCATGTCGACGGCTTCGAGGAGGTCCGCGAGAACATCAAGGCCTTCTCGCCGGAGGCCATGGCCGAGCGCTGCGGCATTCCGGCCGACACCATCCGCGAGGTGGCGCGCATCTACGCCCGCTCCGAGCGCTCGATCATCTTCTGGGGCATGGGCATCTCGCAGTCCGTTCACGGCACCGACAACGCCCGCTGCCTGATCACCCTGGCGGCGATCACCGGCCACGTCGGCCGGCCCGGCACCGGCCTGCACCCGCTGCGCGGCCAGAACAACGTGCAGGGCGCCTCCGACGCCGGCCTGATCCCCATGGTCTTCCCGGACTACCGCTCGGTCGAGGCCGAGGACATCCGCAGCGAGTTCGAGGCCTTCTGGGGCACCCAGCTCGATCCCAAGCGCGGCCTCACGGTGGTGGAGATCATCGACGCCATCCTCGCCGACGAGATCAAGGCCATGTACATCATGGGCGAGAACCCGGCGATGTCGGACCCCGACCAGCAGCACGCCCGCCAGGCCTTGGCCAAGCTCGAGCACCTTGTCGTGCAGGACATCTTCCTGACCGAGACCGCCTGGCAGGCCGACGTCATCCTGCCGGCCTCGGCCAAGGCCGAGAAGTACGGCACCTTCACCAACACCAACCGCCAGGTGCAGCTCGCCCGCCCGATCGTGCCGCCGCCCGGCGAGGCGCGTCAGGACCTGGCGCTGATCCAGGACATCGCCCAGCGCATGGGTCTCGACTGGTCCTACGGCGGCGCCAGCGACGTCTTCGCCGAGATGGCCCAGGCCATGCCCTCGCTCAAGAACATCACCTGGGAGCGCCTGGAGCGCGAGGACTCCGTCACCTACCCCTGCGACGCGCCGGACAAGCCCGGCAACGAGATCATCTTCGCCGAGCGCTTCCCGACCGCCAGCGGCCGCGTCCGCCTGGTTCCGGCCGGCTCGCTGGCCGAGGACGAGCAGCCGGACGAGGAGTTCCCGATGGTGCTCTGCACCGGCCGCGTGCTGGAGCATTGGCACACCGGCTCCATGACCCGGCGCGCCGGCGTGCTCGACGACCTGGAGCCCGGCGCCGTCGCCAGCCTCTCGCCGCTCGAGATGCGCCGCCGTGGCCTCAAGGCCGGCGACTGCATCCGGGTCGAGACCCGGCGCGCCGGCCTCGACGTGCAGGTCCGCGTCGACCCCGACATGCCCGAGGGCATGGTCTTCCTGCCCTTCTGCTACGCCGAGGCCGCGGCCAACCTGCTGACCAGCCCGCAGCTCGATCCCTTCGGCAAGATCCCCGGCTTCAAGGCCTGCGCCGCCCGGGTGACGAAGCTCGAGACCATGCTGGCGGCGGAGTGAGGTGGGCCTGAGGGCCGCACTCGGCTTCTGCCTGCTTCTGGTCCTCGCGGGCCCGGCGGCGGCGCCCGGGCTCGCCCAGGAAGCGGTTCCCGATCAGGCACTGCTGCAGGCCGCCCGGCTCGACGACGGCGAGCTCGCCGACTTCGCCCTGGAGAAGGGCGCCGACCTGGAAGCCCGTGACGCCGACGGCAACACGGCGCTGATGATCGCCGCCGCGACCAAGAGCCTGGAGGTCGCGACCCTCCTGCTGGAGCGCGGCGCCGACCCGGGCGCGGCGACGCCCGATGACCTCTGGACCGCCCTGCACTACGCCGCCTACGCCGGCAACGACCGCATCGCCCGCGCGCTGATCGCGGCCGGAGCACCGCTGGAGGCACGCGAGCGCGACCACGGCAACTCGCCGTTGCTGCTCGCCGCCCGCCGCGGCCAGCGGCGGGTGGTGGCCGCGCTGGTCGAGGCCGGCGCGGCGCTCGACGCCCGCGACAGCAGCGACGGCAACACGCCGCTGATCAACGCCGCCTTCAACCCGGATTTCCCGCAGATCGTCGCGTATCTCCTGGCGGCCGGCGCCAGCGTCGAGATCGCGGCCGAGGACGGCACCACCGCCCTGATCGCGGCCGCCGCGCGCGGCAACAGGCCGGCGGTCGACCTGCTGCTCGACGCCGGCGCCGATGCCACGGCCCGCGACGCCGGCGGCGCCAGCGCCGTCCTGCGCGCCGCCGCGGTCGGCGCGACCGAGGCGCTGCGCCGCCTGATCGCGGCCGGCGGCGACACCGAGGCGGCCGACGACGAGGGCCGCACGCCGCTCGGCCGCGCCGTGGTCTCCGGCCACGTCGACACGGTGATCGCCCTGCTCGAGAACCTCGCCCCCATCGAGGCGCCGGGCCACGACGGCCACCGCCCCCTGATGCTGGCCGCCCTCGCCGACCAGCGCAGCACGCTCTACGTCCTGCTGACGCGCGGCGCCGACGTCGATGCGACGGTGGCGGAGAGCGGCAACACGGCCCTCATGCTGGCCGCCAACCGCGGCCGCTTGGAGGCGGTTCGCATGCTGCTGCGCGCCGGCGCCGATCCCAACATCGCCGCCAAGGACGGCTGGACCGCCCTGCAGGCCGCCGAGATGATCGGCGACGACGAGATCGCCGCGCTGCTTCGCGAGGCCGGCGCGCGGGAGTGATCCTCCTTCGCCGTAAATGGAAGCTCCCCTGTCCTTGCCCAGCCGACGGGTGAAGGTAAAGCGAGCCCCTTGTCCCCTCTCCCTCGAGGGGAGAGGGAGGGGCCCGCCGCGAAGCGGTGGGAGGGTGAGGGTGTCTTTCGTCGCGCTCCTCCACGACGCCGGCGCGCGAGAATGATGCAATGTTGAGGTGGAAAACGACCGCCCCCTCACCCAGCTTCGCCTAAATCTCGGCTACGCCTCGAGAAGGCTGCGCATCCCTCTCCCTCGTCGGGGGAGAGGGAAAAGGAGACGCGACTCGGCGCCGTCATTGCGAGCCGGCGTCAGCCGGCGCGGCAATCCAGGAACCGCATCGCACCTGCGACAGGCTGGATCGCTTCGCTGCGCGCGCGATGACGAGCGTGACTCCCGCGCCCGCCTACTCCGCGGTGCGGACCTCCGGCAGGCGGACGTTGTCGCTGGAGTAGACGTTCTCCGAGCTGTAGCCCAGCGAGTCGAGCACGTAGTGGGCTGCCACGGCGATCACGAGCGCGCCGAGGCAGCCGGTCAGGAAGGCTCTCATCTCCGTATCCCCATTGTGTTCATGTCGCCGCCGCGCCCCCGTCGCTCAGTCGTCCGCGCCGGCTTCGGCGCCCCCGGCACCCGTGACCAGCTTCAGATAGGATATCAGATCGGCGCGGTCCTCGGCGCTCGGCATGCGCTGCAAGGGCATCTTGGAGCCCGGGGTGTACTCGTCGGGTCCCTCGGCGAAGAGCAGGTCGATGGTCTCCTCGTTCCAGACCAGGTCGCTGGCCAGCAGGGCCTCCGAGTAGCTGTAGCCCTCCAGGCTGCCGGCGCGGCGGCCGAACAGGCCGTGCAGGTTCGGGCCGGCGCGGTTGTTGCCTCCCTCGGGGCCGAGGGTGTGGCAGACGCTGCACTTGGCGTAGAGCGCGGCGCCGCGCCGCTCGCTCTCGGAGCGCGGCTCGGGCAGGGTCGCGCTCGCCACCCGGTCGCCGTCGCCGCCGATCTCGCGGCCATCGACCAGATCCCACAGCCGAACCACCTCGTCAGAGCCGGCCGACAACAGGGAGCGGGCGCCGGGCACGAAGGCGAGCGACCAGATCGGCTGGCCGTGGCCGAGCAGCTCGAACTGCAGCTCGCCGCTGTCGGTGTCCCAGACGCGGACCGTGCGGTCGGCGCCGCCGGAGGCCGCGCGGCTGCCGTCGGCCGACAGCGCCGCCCCGAAGATCGGTCCGTCGTGGCCGACGAAGGTCTCCAGCGTCTCGCCGCTGTCGAGGTCCCAGAGCCGCAAGGTCTCGTCGACGCTCGCGGTCAGCGCGAGGCGGCCGTCGGCGGAGACGGAGACCGAGGTGATCCCGAAGTCGTGCCCGTCGTAGGTCGCGATGCTGCGCCCGTCGGCCAGGTGCCAGAGCTTCATGGTCGAGTCGTAGCTGCCGCTCAGCAGGCGCTCGCCGTCCGGCAGGAAGGCCACGCCGTTGACGTTGTTGCGGTGGCCCTCGAGCACGCCGAGCGGCTCCAGGCGCTCGAGGTCCCAGAGACGCACGGTCTTGTCCCAGCCGGCCGAGGCCGCCCGCCGGCCGTCGGGCGAGACCGCGACATGGGCGACTTTGCCGGCATGCCCGTCGAAGCTGTGCAGCAGCCGCCCCTCGCCGAGGTCCCAGAGCCGGACCGTGCCGTCGTCGGCGCCCGAGACCGCCCGGCCGCCGTCCGGCAGGAAGGCCACGGCGTTGACCGAGCCTTCGTGGCCTTCGAGCACCAAGAGGGCGCTCTGCTCGGCGATGTCCCAGAGGATCAGCCGGTAGTCGAAGCTGGCGCTCAGCGCCAGGCTGCCGTCCGCTGAGACGGCGACGCCCTTGACGAAGCCGCCGTGGCCGGTGAGCTCGGCGGGCGCCGGCCCGGGGGCCGCGACGAGGCCGAGCGCCAGCAGAAGGGCCGCGACGGCGCCGCGTCGAGCGAAGAACCGGACGATCGGGCTATCGGTGACGTGCCAACGACTCATGAAGCCCCGCGAGCCGTCTCACCGAATATCGAAGGGCTCGTCGACCACGGTCTTGCCGACCGAGGCGGCCAGGGGCTCCGCCATCGAGCGGAGCAGGCGCGTGCGGTTGCTGGTCAGCATCTCGCAGAGCGCGTCGCCTTGCCAGATCACCCGACCGCTCTCCCGATCGCGCAGGATCGCATTGATGTGGAAGAGCGAGTGCTTCGACTGGGCCAGGCGCTTCTGGCGGCCGCCGAGCAGGGAGTCCTTGGTCGTCGACCAGAGGTTGACTTCGGCCTCGACGCCGCGCGCCGAGCCGCGGTTGCCGGTCTGGTTCTGGTTGCTGGACTGGATGCGGCCGAGGCTCGGGGCGTCATCGTCCTGGAAGTTCGCCTCCATCACCTCCGACTCGAAGGCCAGCTCGAGCGGCGCTCCCTCGCCGACGATATGGCCATGGCGCTCCAGGCCTTGAATCAGCAGCGCGCGCAGCTCGATGTTGGTGTCCGAGTCGTCGAACAGCACGACCTCGATGGGGAAGCCCTCGGGCATCTTGGCCAGCACCTGGCTAGTCACGCTGCCGGGCGCGCCGCCCGGGCCGACCGCCTGCTGCAGCCGCTCGTCCCCCAGGGCCGGCAGCGCCGAGGCGCCCATCAGGACGGCCAAAGACATCCCGACGGCGGCCAGCCGCTCTCCACCCGCCATGCGCATCTGCCGCTCTCCCAGCCGGACATCCGTGCCGACATCGTACTGCATGGACATGGGCACCCCAAGGGCGGCTTGGATCTCCGTGATCTCCTCTCCGGGCCTATTCCGCCGGCTGAGCCCTGCCGGGCCCTTCCGCGTCGGGTGCCGGATCCATGAAGTCCTCGTGCTCTTCGACCCAGAGGCTGTGGTGCTCGCGCGCCCAGTTGACGTCGACATGGCCGCTCCCCACCGCGGCGAAGGCGCCTTCCATGCCGAGCGTCCCGATGTAGATGTGCCCGACGATGACGCCCATCATGATGAAGCCGACGATGCCGTGCCAGAGCTGGTTGAGCTGCATCTCGTGCATCAGGGTCAGATCGGTCGGCAGGCCCAAGCCGAACACGTTCAGGACCGCGAAGGTGTCGGCGAAGAAGGTCGTGGTGAAGGGAAACAACAGAGCCCAACCGGAGAGGCCGAGAGAAAGGCCACCCAGGATCACGGACCAGAAGATCAGCTTTTGGCCGGCATTGAACTTGCGCGCCGGCGGATGGACGTTCTTGACGAAGAGGCCGCCGCCGATGAGCAGCCACTTGATATCGTGCCGGTTCGGGATGTTGTGCGCCACCCAGAGGACGAACATCATCACCACGCCGAACATGAAGGGGAAAGCCAAGTAGTTGTGGGCAATCTTGCCCCAGCCGCTGATCGTGGCGAAGGCCTCCTTGCCAAGCAGCGGGATCAGGACCTCCTTGCCGTAGAGCAGGTTCAAGCCGGTCAGCGCCAGGATGATGAAGCTGACCGCCGTCATCCAGTGGGCGAAACGCTCGATGCCGTTGAAGCGCAACATCGTCCTGCCGCTCGGCCCTGCGTCGATGCGGATCCGGCCGCGGAACAGGAAGAACAGGGCCGTCAAGCCGATGAAGCCGAGCACGAGGCTGCCGCCGTAAACCAACAGCGGGCCATTTCGGATGGCCCGCCAGTTGTCGCCCTCGGACTGGATCAAGTTGCCCGACGCCTTGTTGGGCCCGGACACCGCGCCAAACGCGCCCTCGCGCACCGCGCGCCAGATCTCGGAATCGCTGTTGAATCCGAGCGACTGCCCCGGCACCGTCCCGCCCGTCGGCGACTCTGGTGCCACTTCGCGCAGGCTGTCCTGTGCGCCCTGGGCCAAGGCCTCCGGGCTGACGGCCGTAGCCAGGCCCAGCACCAGCAAGGCGGCAACGAGCATCGCCACGCCGCCCTCAAAGAAGCGCCCGAGCGCCCTCTGCTTCAAGTCAACCATTCGCCTTCGTCCCTGACCCTAGGAAATCGCTTCTTGTCGCGCCTAGCTGCCCTGCTGCAGACGCGTGCGCTGACGCAATTGGTCGAGCGTCTCTTGATCCAGCTTGGTGTCCTCCGGACCCAAGTAGACGCCTTTCTCGTAGCGCAGGATCCGGCCCTGCTCCGCCTCGTCGCAACCTGCCAGGACCAGCGGCAGCGCGACAAGAGGCCAAAGCAACAGAGCTGACGACCGCCTAGCCATGATGGCTCCGCCTCCTCCAACCCAAGACAGACCGCGAGAGGCCGCCCCCGGGCGCCCCGCCGGTCTCAGTTTCGCTTACCTGTGGCCGCCGCGGCCCGCGTTGCCGCCCGGCTTTCGCCGCTCTCGCGCGGCCCCGGTCGGAAGACCGCCTGGGTCGAAGGCGGCCACGGGGCGGCGAAACCGCCGCCCCCGCGCCGTAACGACCGTCGAGGCCGGTCTCTCGACCGATCTTCAGGAGCCCGACTTGACTTCGTAAGCCGTGCCCCAGCCCCAGGCGCCCGACCCGAAGCCGCGGGCGACCACGCGCTCGCGGTAGATGTCGGACACCGTGTCGCCATCGCCGGCGAGGAGCGCCTTGGTGGCGCACATCTCGGCGCAAAGCGGGAGCTTGCCTTCCGCAAGACGGTTGCGTCCGTACTTGGAGAACTCGATCGAGGAGTGATCCTCTTCCGGTCCGCCAGCACAGAAGGTGCACTTGTCCATCTTGCCCCGGCTGCCGAAGTTGCCGGCCTGCGGGTACTGCGGTGCCCCGAAGGGGCAGGCGTAGAAGCAGTAGCCGCAACCGATGCAAAGGTCCTTGGAGTGCAGGACCACGCCTTCCTCGGTCTCGTAGAAGCAGTCGACCGGGCAGACCGCCATGCAGGGTGCGTCGGAGCAATGCATGCAGGCCACCGAGATCGAGCGCTCGCCGGGCTTGCCGTCGTTGATGGTCACGACCCGCCTGCGGTTCACACCCCAGGGGACTTCGTGCTCGTTCTTACACGCGGTGACGCAAGCGTTGCACTCGATGCAGCGCTCGGCGTCGCAGAGGAACTTCATACGTGCAGCCATAGTTCAGATCCTCCTTACGCGCGCTCGAGACGACACAGGCTGACCTTCGACTCCTGCATCTGCGTCACGGAGTCGTAGCCGTAGGTCATGGCCGTGTTACAGGCCTCGCCGAGGACATAGGGATCGGCACCCTCCGGATACTTGCTGCGGAGGTCCTCACCCTGGAAATGCCCGCCGAAGTGGAACGGCATGAAGGCGACGCCGCGGCCGACCCGCTCGGTCACCTGGGCCATAACCTTGACCTTGGCGCCTTCCGGGGTGTGCAGCCAGACCATGTCGCCGTCCTTGATGCCGTTCTCGTTGGCATCGAAGGGATTGATCTCGGCGAACATGTCCTGCTGCAGCTCGGCCAGCCAGGGGTTCGAGCGCGTCTCGTCGCCGCCGCCCTCGTATTCCACGAGGCGTCCGGAAGTCAGAATGATCGGGAACTCGCCCGAGAAATCGTTCTTCTGGATCGACTCGTAGAGGGTCGGCAGGCGATAGGCCTTGCGATCCGAATAGGTCGGATAGTCGGCCACGAGGTCGCGCCGCGAGGTGTAGAGAGGCTCGCGGTGCAGGGGCACCGGGTCCGGGAAGGTCCAGACCACGGTACGGGCCTTGGCGTTGCCGAAGGGCGCGCAGCCATGCTTGATGGCGACCCGCTGGATGCCGCCGGAGAGGTCGGTCTTCCAGTTGGTCTTGTCGCCGGCGATGGCCTCGATCGTCGAGCGCTCGTCGGCGGTCAGATCGCCATCCCAGCCAAGCTCCTTGAGCATGGCCATGGTGAACTCGGGATAGCCGTCCTGGATCTCCGAGCCGGCCGGATAGCTGCCTTCGGCCAAGAGGTTGTCGCCTTCCCGCTCGACCCCGAAACGCGCCCGGAAGCAGAGGCCGCCTTCGGCGACCGGCTTCGAGGTGTCGTAGAGGATCGGGGTGCCGGGATGGCCCATCTCCGCCGTGCCCCAGCAAGGCCACGGCAGACCGTAGTAGTCGCCATCGACCGGGCCGCCCACGGCTTGCAGGGTGGTCCTGTCGAAGGTGTGCTGATGGGCCATGTGCGCCTTCATGCGCTCCGGCGACTGGCCGGTGTAGCCGATGGTCCACATGCCCTTGTTGAACTCGCGGGTCACGTCCTCGACCAGCGGGGCACCGTTCTCGACCTTGATGTGCTTGAACATCTCGTCGGCGAAGCCGAACTTCTCGGCCATCGCGTAGATGATGTCCTGGTCGGGCCGGGCCTCGAACAGCGGCTCGAAGATCTTGTCGCGCCACTGCAGCGAGCGGTTCGACGCTGTCACCGAGCCGTAGGTCTCGAACTGGGTCGCCGCCGGCAGGAGATAGACGCCGTCCTTGCGGTCGTGAACCACCGCCGTCATCGTCGGATAGGGATCGATGACGACCAGCAGATCGAGGGCCTCCATGGCCTTCTTCTGGTCGACGCCGCGGGTCTGCGAGTTGGGCGCATGACCCCAGAACACCATCGCCTTGAGCTTGTCAGGCTGATCCATGTTCTCCTTGGCTTCGAGCACGCCGTCGGCCCAACGCGAGACCGGGATGCCCTTCGACTCCATCAGCTCCTTGCTGGCGAAACGGCCCAGCAGGTAGTCGTAGTCGACATCCCAAACCCGCGCCCAGTGCTTCCACGAGCCGGTCTTCAGGCCGTAGTAGCCGGGCAGGCTGTGCGACAGCACACAGAAGTCCGTGGCGCCTTGGACGTTGTCGTGGCCGCGGAAGATGTTGGCCCCGCCGCCCGAGGTCCCGATCACGCCGAGGGCCAGGCCCAGGGCGCAATAGGCACGGGTGTTGTTGTTGCCGTTGGTGTGCTGCGTGCCGCCCATGCACCAGATGATCGTGAAGGGGCGGTGATTGGCCAGCGTCCGCGCGACGCGCTTGAGCTGCGAGCCCGGCACGCCGGTGACGCGCTCGGTCTCTTCCGGCGTCCACTTGGCGACCTCGGCCCGGATCTGGTCCATGCCCCAGACACGCTGGCGGATGAACTCCTTGTCCTCCCAGCCGTTCTCGAAGACGTGCCAGAGGATGCCCCAGATCAGGCCCACGTCGGTGCCTGGACGGAAGCGGACAAACTCGTCGGCATGCGCGGCCGTGCGCGTGAAGCGCGGGTCGCACACGATGAAGGGCGCGTTGTTCTGCTCCTTCGCCTTGAGCATGTGCTGCAGGGCGACCGGGTGAGCCTCGGCGGGGTTGCCGCCGATCTCGAAGATGGCGCGGGAGTTGTGGATGTCGTTGTAGGAGTTCGTCATCGCGCCGTAGCCCCAGGTGTTCGCAACACCCGCGACCGTGGTCGAGTGACAGATCCGCGCCTGGTGATCGCCGTTGTTCGAGCCCCAGAAGGCGTAGAACTTACGGAAGAGATAGGCCTGCTCGTTGCTGAACTTGGCGGAGCCGAGCCAGTAGACGGAGTCGGGACCCGACTTCTCGCGGATCTCGAGCATCTTGTCGCCGATCTCGTTGACCGCGTCTTCCCAGCTCACCCTCTGCCACTTGCCGTCGACGAGCTTGACAGGGTGCTTCAGGCGGCGCTCGCCGTGCGCATGCTCGCGCACCGACGCGCCCTTGGCGCAATGGGCGCCGAGATTGAAGGGGCTGTCCCAGCCGGGCTCCTGACCGACCCAGACCCCGTTTTGTACCTCGGCGACAACCGTGCAGCCCACCGAGCAGTGCGTACAGATCGATTTGACCATCTGGACAGAGCCAGAGGCCGCCGCGGCTTCCGCCTTGCGGACCATGCCCGAGGACATCGCGGTCAAGGCCGCGGCACCACCCGCGGTCAGACCGGAACGCTTCAGGAAGGTCCGGCGATCGATCGCACTGCCGACGACGCCTGCCAACGCCTTGGACAAACGGGGGCCATTCGCCACCCCATTCGTCTTCTTCGTAAGCATCGACTTCTCCTAGAAGTTGCAATTCGTCGGATTAGAACCGAGAGAGCTCGTAGTACTTCTTCACGTGCTCGGTCTCGCGATAGCCGGCGCTGTCGGCCGACCGGTCTTTCGACTCCACGGCTCCCGCCTTGGCGGCGGTAAGCCCGACAGCCGCAGCGCCGGCAACGCCGACACCCGCTGTCTTGAAGAAGTCGCGACGACCGAGGGACGTCGGTTCCTTCTTGCTCATCGAGTCACCTTTCTCCTGTGGCGCTCGCCCTTCGCTTCGGGGTCGCGCCGTTGTCGGGCGGGAGGTCTGCCTAGAGGGGGCCGCCCGCCCCCGGGGGGTTGTTGATCCCCTTGGGCGCTAGGCCGCCATCTCGAACGCCTGGGCTTCGATGGCCATGACGAGGCCGCCGATCGCGCCCACGGGCATGTAGAACGCCGCGCCCTTGGCGGCCTGCAGGTCCTCGAAGAACCGCGGCGCCCAAGAGCCGATGTGATCGCGGAAGAAGCTGCGCTGGGTCTCCAGCGGCGCCGGCGCGCCGAACTGGCCGGTTATTAGGCCGACCATGGTGTCGCAGAGCGAGGCGATGTGGTCTTCGGTCTCGACCACGCCTTCGGCCCGCTCGGCGCCCAGCTTGGTCATGTCGGCGCGCAGACGGGCCAGGGGCTTCTCGTGCAGGAAGCCGGTCAGGTAGTAGGAGCCGTAAGGCACCAGCTCGCCGCGGCCGACGCCGATGAACAGGCTGAAGTACTCGTCGCGCAGGGCTTCGGCGGAGCTGCCGCGGGCGGCAGCGGCGAGAGAGCCGAGCAGCTTGCCGAGCTCGCTGTCGTCGCCCGGCAGCGCCGCCACCTGGGCAAGCGTCTCGGACCCCGGCGCCGCTCCCAGGAGCTTCGCCAGCAGGCCATACCAGTTGGCTCTCAGTCGGTCTTCTTCGCTGATTTCGATGGGCGTTGCCGCCATCGACACCGCAATCCTCCCGTTGGTCCGAAGAGAGCGAACGCCGCCTGCAAGAAGCGCCATTCGTTTGCTCTTTCCGGTGTTTATCCCCTCATAATCAAAGGGTTTTTTGACGTTGTATCCATTACAGAGCTTTTCCCGTGGGGTGTCAACCGAGCCTGACCTAGGGTCTTTGCCCGGCCGGTACAGCAACGGAACCGAGGGGTCTCTGATAGGGCACGGCGATCACGCATCGGGCAGCCCCCAGCGCCGGGCCGAGGCCGGCCGGCCGCTGCCGCGCGGCGCTTCCTCGGCCGGAGCGTTCTCCGGCTGCGCCGCCGCCAGGGCGACCGGCAGGGGCGTCGCCGAGTCGGCCTCGACCGCCTCGACAACCTCGATAGCCTCACCCTCGCGGGGCGGCTCTTCCGCTGCCTCGCCGGCCGCTTCGGGCGTCGGCTCGGCGCTTTCCGCGGAGTCGGCGACGGGCGCCTCGTCGGGTTCCTCCGAGGTCTCGGGGGTCACCATGCCCTTGCCGACCTGAAACAGGGTCTGCATGCCCTCGACGACCAGGGCGGCGTCGGTGAAGTCGTCGTCGTAGTCGTTGAGCCCGTCAAGCTGGGCGAAGATCGGGTTCAGCCGCCAGAGCCGGCGCAGGGCCCGGCGCTTCAGGGCTTCCGGCACGCCCTCCTGCATGAAAGCGGAGAAGTCCGAGCCCTCGTCCAGGCTTTCGACGTCGGGCAGGCTCTCGATCAGGGCCTGGCGCTCGGCCTCCGTCAGCGCGCCGCGCGACTCGGGCGCCTCAGGCGGCGCAGGCTCTTCGGGGGCCGCCGGCGCCTCGGGCTCGGCCTTGCGCCGCGCCCAGCGGGTCAGGAAGCCCTCGTCCTGCTCAGCCATGGCCGTTCGCCCGGCCGGGGCCCCGGTTGCCGCCCCGTCCGCTCCCCGGGCCGCTCCCCCGGCCGCTTGAGGAGCGCAGGCCGATCCCGGCGCTCTGCTCGGCCCAGCGCTTGCGCTTGCGCTTCTCGAAGGGCTCGTCGACGTGATGCCGGTCGATGTAGGCCTGCACGAAGGCGATCACCGCATCGGGCATGGCCACAGCCTCGACGATGTCGTCGCCGCTGTCGAGGTAGTCCTGCGCCTCGTAGGGACAGGCGGTGACCCGGAAGGGCAGCACGTCGTGCGGCAGGTCGTCGTCGTCGAGGGTGCGGAGCACGACGAAGACCCGCGGCGGCTGCTGTGAGAGGTTCAGGCGGTAGCCCTCCGTCTCCTTCGGGAAGAGCTCCAGGGACAGGGTGCCGGCGTGGAACTGGGTCCAGCCCGCGCCGCTGTCCAGCAGGGTCCAGTCGCCCTCCGGATCGAGCGGCCCGGCGCCGGGGATCACCGCGACCGGCCGCCAGCCGTAGCGGATCCAACGGCTCTCCAGCTCGCGCCGCTCGACCACCACGCCGAGCGGCAAGCTCGCCTGATCCTTCAAGAAATGCCTCCCGTGGCGCGCCTTGAGGGCATCGCCGCACCATTGTTAACCAGTGGTATACCACAGGCCACGACCGCCTGGCGAGACCTCACGGTGTCTTGATCAACCCGTGGCGGTACAGCGCTGATAGATATCGCCGAAGAAGACCTCGGGCTCGAGCGGCAGGACCGGCGCGCGGACGGCTGGGATCTGCCGATCCAGGCCCGATGCACGCCGTCCCTGCCGATCCCTCGGACCTGTCTGGCAGAGCTGCGGGCAGAAGCCGCGACAGGGTGAAACACGACCTCGCGAGTCCGCCGACGCGCGCCCGCCGACCGCGCTTTCAGCTAGCCACCTTGGTCAGTCTAAGCGCTGGCGAGGAGCGACTCGGCTTCCGCCAGGTCGTCCGGGCGATTGGCGTTGAAGAAGGGGTCGACCGGCCCACCGGGGAGCTTCACTTCTTCGAATTGGACAGTGGAAAGACGGTAACGGGCGGTCCAGACGTCGACTTTGCGGATCTCCTCCTCCAGCATCGCCTGCCGCAGCTCGCCCCTGAGACTGAGCGGCCAGAGCCCGAACACCGGATGGCTTCTGTCCAAGGAGGCGGCGCAGGCCATGTCGGCGCCCTCGGCCTCGACGGCGGCCAGGAACCGCGCGACCAGGTCGGCCGGGAAGAAGGGCGCGTCGCAGGCGAAGCTGGCCAGCCAGGTGCAGTCCGGCGCCTCCCGCGCCGCCCAGTCGAGGCCGGTCAGCACCCCGGCCAGGGGTCCGGCATAGCCCTCGACCACGTCGCCCGCCACTGGCAGGCCGAAGTCGGAAAAGCGCTCCGCCGGCCCGTTGGCGTTGAGCACCAGGGCCGCCACCTGCGGCCGGGCGCGCTCGATGACATGCTCGAGGATCGGCCGCCCGGCCAGAGTCTTGAGCGCCTTGTCGCCGCCGCCCATGCGCCGCGACAGGCCGCCGGCCAGCACCACGCCTGCGACTCGACCTGTCAACCTTTGGAGCGCCTTAGAATCCGATCCGGAGAGGCTGCGGGAACCACCTCAAGCCTCCCGCGCGCCCTTGCGGGCATGCCGCGGATCCTCCTCGGCGACCGCGCCGGGGTCCTCGTCGAACTCGATCCGCTGCTCGCCGGCCAGGGCGATGAAGCGCTTGCCCTTGGCCCGGCCGACCAGGGTCAGGTTCGCCTGGCGGGCCAGCTCGACGCCCCAGGCGGTGAAGCCGGAGCGGCTGACCAGGATCGGGATGCCCATCTGCACCGTCTTGATGACCATCTCCGAGGTCAGGCGGCCGGTGGTGTAGAAGATCTTGTCCTGAGGTGCCAGGCCCTCGAGCAGCATGTAGCCGGCAATCTTGTCGACCGCGTTGTGCCGGCCGACGTCCTCCATGTAGACCAGCGGCCGGTCGCCGGCGCAGAGCACGCAGCCGTGGATCGCGCCGGCGCCCAGGTAGAGGCTCGGCAAGGCGTTGATCTTGCGGCTGAGCGCATAGATCCAGGAGGTCTTGAGCCGGGCCTCGGCCGGCAGGTCGGCGCCCTCGAACTTCTCCATGACGTCGCCGAAGACCGTGCCCTGGGCGCAGCCGGAGGTGCGGATCTTCTTCTTCAGCTTCTCCTCGTAGTCGGTCTCGCGCTCGGTGCGGACCACCACCAGCTCGAGCTCCTCGTCGTGCTCGATGTCGGTGATGACGTCGTCCGGCCGCAGCATGTTCTGGTTCAGCAGGTAGCCGACGGCCAGGTAGTCGGGATAGTCGCCGATCGTCATCATGGTGACGATCTCCTGGCCGTTGAGGAACAGGGTCAGCGGCCGCTCGACCACCACCCGGGTCTCGATCGCCTCGCCGCTCTCGTCGATCCCGCGCACCGCCTCGGTCAGCCGCGGGTCGTCCGGGTTCGGCGCCACCAGCAGCTCGGCCCGGGCCGCCGGGTCGAGCAGCTTCGGGCGCGCCCGGCTGACCTGGCGCGGCGCCGCGGCGCCGCCGCTTTCCGCCGTCTCGCGGGGCATTCTCAAGACCTCTTCGATCGCCCAAGGGAGTGTCGGAGCATAGCATAGAAATCGCCATAAACCGCCCGATGACAAGCCCTTGCGCCCGGCCGGCGGCTCGTCTTGACTAGGCCGCGCCGGCGCGGCTCGCGCGCCGCCGCGCCGACCGCCCCGGATCCAGGACCGCCAGCCCATGAACGACTTCGGCGAGGCCTTCGCCGCCGCCTTCTGGCTGATCGCGACCCTGGACCCGGATCTCTACGAGATCGTCCTGCTGTCGCTGCGGGTCAGCCTGACCGCCGTGCTCCTGGCGACCCTGCTCGGCCTGCCCCTGGGCGCCGCCGTGGCGCTGTTCCGCTTTCCCGGCCGCCAGGTCGCCGCCGTGCTGCTGAACGCCCTGATGGGCCTGCCGCCGGTGGTGCTCGGCCTGATCGTCTTCCTGCTGCTGTCCCGGGCCGGGCCGCTCGGGGTGCTCGGCCTGCTGTTCACGCCGACGGCCATGATCATCGCCCAGACCCTGCTGGTGCTGCCGATCGTCGCCGCGCTCTGCCGCCAGGTGGTCGAGGACCTCTGGTTCGAGTACGAGGAGCAGCTCCGCTCGCTCGGCTGCGGGCCGGGGCGGGCCATCCCGGCCCTGCTCTGGGACGGCCGCTTCAGCCTGGTGACGGCGGTGCTGGCGGGCTTCGGGCGGGCCTCGGCCGAGGTCGGCGCGGTGATGATCGTCGGCGGCAACATCGACCACCTGACCCGGGTCATGACCACCGCCATCGCCCTGGAGACCAGCAAGGGCGACCTGGCCCTGGCGCTCGGCCTCGGGCTGATCCTCCTGGTGCTGTCCCTGACGGTCAACGGCACCGCCTACCTGCTGCGCGGGGCCGCCCGCGCCTCCGGCCTATGAGCCGGACGATCCTCCCGGGCGGGCTGCAGTCGGTCAGCTTCGAGGCCGGCGGCGAGCGGCTGATCGAGGACCTGACCCTGACCTTCCAGCCCGGCCCGCTTAGCGTCATCCTCGGCCCCAACGGCGCCGGCAAGAGCCTGACCTTGCGCCTCGCCCACGGCCTGCTGCGGCCGAGCAGCGGCAAGGTCTTCTGGACCGGCGGCCCCGACGCGATCCGCCACCAGGCCATGGTGTTCCAGCGGCCGGTGCTGATGCGCCGGACGGTCGCCGGCAACATCGACTTCGGCATGAAGCTGCAGGGCTGGAGCCGGCAGGAGCGGCAGCGCCGCCGCGAGCGGGTCATGACCCTGACCGGCCTGACGCACCTGGCCCAGCGGCCGGCCCGCGTGCTCTCGGCCGGCGAGCAGCAGCGGCTGTCCCTGGCCCGGGCCTGGGCGATCCGGCCACAGGTGCTGTTCCTCGACGAGCCGACCGCCAACCTCGACCCGACCGCCAGCCGGGCGGTGGAAACCATCGTGACCGCGATCCATGAGTCCGGTACCAAGGTGGTCATGACCACCCACGACCTGGGACAGGCCCGGCGCCTCGGCGAGGAGGTCTTCTTCCTGCATCGCGGCAAGCTGGTCGAGCGGGGCCTGGCGAAGCGCTTCTTCGAGCAGCCCAAGACCGCCCTGGCGAGCGCCTTCCTGCGGGGCGAGCTGATCTGGTGAGGCGCTTCGGCCGCTGGCTGGGGCTGGGGCCGGCGCTGGCGCTGGCGGCGCTGCTGCTCTGCGGCCCCGAGGCCGCCGGCGCGGAGCGCTACTTCACCCTGGCGACCACCGCCGCCACGGACAATTCCGGGATCTTCGGCCACCTCCTGCCCCGCTTCACCGGCCGCACCGGCGTCACGGTGCGGCTGCTCGCCGTCGGCAGCGGCAAGGCCCTGCGCCTGGCCCGCAACGGCGACGCCGACCTGCTGCTGCTCAATGACGCCGATGCCGAGCGCCGGCTGGTCGCCGACGGCCACGGGCTCGAGCGCGTCGAGGTGATGTACAACGACTTCGTCATCGTCGGGCCCGAGGCCGACCCGGCGGCGATCCGCCTGGCCGAGACGGCGCGCGAGGCCTTCGCCCGCATCGCGGCCCTCCAGGCCCGCTTCGCCGCGGCCGGCGACGGCGGCGGCGCCCATGCCCGCGAGCTGGCGATCTGGGCCGCCGCCGAGGTCGACCCGCAGGCGGCCAGCGGCGGCTGGTACCGCGACAGCGGCCTGGCCAGCGGCACGGCGCTGCACGCCGCCAACGACCTGGGCGCCTACAGCCTGACCGACCGCGCCTCCTGGATCGCCTTCGCCAACCGCTCGGCGCTGCGCCTGCTGTTCGACCGCGACCCGGCGCTGTTCAACCAGTACGGCCTGGTCCTGGTCAGCCCGCAGCGCCACCCCCATGTCCGCAGCCTGGAGGCGCAGACCTTCCTGGTCTGGCTGACCTCCGAGGAGGGCCAGGCGACCATCGCCGAGTTCCGCCTCGAGGGGCAGCAGGTCTTCTTCCCCAACGCCCGGCCGCCGGAGGAATGAGCCCGCGCCCCGCCATCGCCGGACTCTTGCTGCTGGCCGCGTCGGCGGGCCCCGGCCCCGCCGCCGAGCCCCTGGTCCACCAGCCGCACTGCCAGCAGGGCCTGTTCTGCATCGAGGCCGAGCGCCGGGACGACCGGATCGACCTCTGGCTGGCCGTCCAGGCGGCCGATCCTCTGATCGTCGTCGTGCTGCCGGAGGCCGACGGCCTGGCCGGCGACCCGGGGCCCCTGCGCCGCCTGACCAAAGGCGCCGAGCGGGTCCGCTTGCAGCGCTTCCAAATCGAGCGGCCCGGGGCCTGGCGCCTGGATTGGACCTACAGCTTCCATCCCGCCGGCCCGCCGGCCCGCCATGCGCCGCGCGGGCCCTACCGGCTGCCCTACGCGCCGGGCCAGGCCTACCGGGTCATCCAGGCCGGCGGCGGCTGGAGCCACAGCGGGCCGCTGGCGCATGCCATCGACTGGGCCATGCCGCTCGGCAGCGAGGTCCGCGCCGCGCGCGGCGGCGAGGTGATCGGCCTGCGCGGCGACCAGCCGGCGGGCGGCCCCGACCCGGCCTTGCGCGGCCGGGAGAACTTCGTCTGGATCCGCCACGCCGACGGCACGGTCGGCCAGTACCTGCATCTGCAGGCCGACAGCCTGCTGGTCGGCCCGGGGGAGAGCGTCGCCGCCGGCCAGCCGATCGCCCGATCCGGCCACAGCGGCCACAGCAGCGAGCCCCACCTGCATTTCCACGTCGCATCGCCGCGCGAGGCCGGTCCCTGGGCCTTCGAGAGCCTGCCCCTGACCTTCGACCTGGGCGGCGGCCGGCAGGAGCCGCTGGAAGCCGGCCGGCGCTACGCGGCGCCCCCGGCCGACTAAGGACTTTCTGCATCAATTCAAGGCAGTATTCTCGGGCCAACAAGCAATCGAGACCGCCATGCTGGTGATCAAGAACGTCCTCGACGCCAAGATGCTGCAGGCGCTGCGCGCCATGATCGATGAGGCCCAGTTCATCGACGGCAAGAAGACCGCCGGCTTCCGGGCCAAGCGGGTCAAGAAGAACGAGCAGCTCGCGCGCGACGACAAGAAGGCCAAGGAGGTCAAGCGCCGGGTGCTGGAGCGCCTGCGCCTGCACCCGGAGTTCAAGTCCGCCGCCCTGCCCCGCCGGGTCCAGTCGCCGCTGATCAGCCGCTATCAGCCCGGCATGGAATACGGCCGGCATTCCGACGACGCCCTGATGGGCACCGAGCCGCGCTACCGCACGGACCTCTCGGTCACCCTCTTCCTGAGCGAGCCCGACAGCTACAAGGGCGGCGAGCTGGTGGTCTCCAGCAGCCTCGGCGAGCAGAAGGTCAAGCTGGCGGCCGGCAGCGCCTTCCTCTACGCCTCGGGCAACCTCCACTGGGTGGCGCCGGTCGAGGAAGGCGAGCGCCTGGCCGCGGTGACCTGGGTCGAGAGCTACATCCGCGACCACGGCCAGCGCGAGCTGCTCTACGATCTGCACAAGGTCTGCCGGCGCCTGTCGCGCGATGCCGCCGACTGGCTCGAGACCGACCTGGCCTTCAAGACCTACTCGAACCTGCTGCGGCGCTGGTCGGAGAACTGACTCCCGCCTGTCGCGGGCCAGAGTTAAGGTCCGCGCCATGAAGGCCGCCCTCGCACTCCTTTGTCTCGTTCTGCTGGTCGCGGCCCACTCACCCGCCCGCGGTGCCGAAGAGCCGCCGGCCCTGGCCGAGGCGGTCGCCGCCGGGCGCCTGCCGCCCCTGAGCGAGCGCCTGCCCGCGTCGCCGCGCCGCGACCTGCCGACGCGGCCGGACTGGGCGCCGGGCCAGCACGGCGGATCGCTGACCATGCTCGACCGCGGCGGCCGCGACGCACGGGCCCTGGTGGTCTTCGGCTATGCCCGGCTGATGGCCTGGCAGCGCGACGAAGCCGGCATCGCCCGGCTGGTGCCGGACATCCTCGAGACCGTCGAGGTCGAGGACGGCCGCAGCTTCACGCTCAGCTTGCGGGGCGGCCACCGCTGGTCGGACGGCGCGCCCTTCACCAGCGAGGACTTCCGCTTCTGGTGGCAGGACATCGCGACCGACCCGGACCTCTCGCCCGGCGGGCCGCCTTCGGCCCTGCTGGTCGACGGCAAGCCGCCCATCGTCGAGATCCTCGACCGGGCTCGAGTGCGCTTTAGCTGGCCGAAACCGAACAACCGCTTCCTGCCGGCCCTGGCGGGCACCAGCCCGACCTTCATCTACGCCCCGGCGCACTACCTGAAGCGCTTCCATCCGCGCTACCGCGAGGCCGCGGCGCTGCAGGCCGAGGCTGAAGCGGCCGGCCAGCCCGACTGGGTGGCCCGCTTCCGGCGGCTGGACGTGCCGTTCCGCTACAGCAATCCCGAGCGGCCGAGCCTGCAGCCTTGGATCAACACCGTGCAGCCGCCGAGCGAGCGCTTCATCGGCAGGCGCAATCCCTACTTCCACCGGGTCGACGGCGCCGGCCGCCAGCTCCCCTACCTCGACGAAGTGATCATCGCCAAGACCCAGGCCCGGCTGATCCCGGCCCAGGCCGCGGCCGGCCAAAGCGGCCTGCAATCGATCGGCCTCGGCTTCGGCGACGCGGCCCTGCTCAAGGAAGCCGAGGCGCGCGGCGCGATCTCGCTGCGGCTCTGGCCGATCGGTCGCGGCGCCCAGCTCGCCCTCTATCCCAACCTGAACGCCGCCGACCCGGCCTGGCGCGCGCTGCTGCAGTCGGTCGACTTCCGCCGCGCCCTGTCGCTGGCCATCGACCGCGCGGAGCTGGTCTCGGTGGTCTACAAGGGCTTCGCCATCGGCGGCGGCAACGCCGTGCTGCCGGGCAGCCCGCTCTACGACCCGGCCCTGCGCGACGCCTGGGCAGGCCACGACCCGGCCAGGGCCGAGGCACTGTTGGACGGCCTGGACTTGCCGCGCGGCAGCGACGGCATCCGGCGCATGGCGGGCGGCGACAGGCTCGGCGTCGTGGTCGAGACCGGCGACACCGATCCGGACGAGGTGTCGCTGCTGGAGCTGGTCCGCGACCACTGGGCCGCGGTCGGCGTCGAGCTGCTGATCCGGCCGCAAGGCCGCCAGGCCTTCCGCGAGCGGGTGCAGGCCGGCGCGGCCGTGATGACGGTCTTCTACGGCCTGGCCGACGGCTTCGCGACGGCCGAGTCCAACCCGGCCGAGCTGGCGCCGACCAGCGACCGGCAGAACAACTGGCCGCGCTGGGGCCGCTACGGCATGACCGGCGGCCGGCGGGGCGAGGCGCCGGACCTGCCCGCCGTGCAGCGGCTGTCGGCGCTGCACCGCGCCTGGTCCGAGGCCGTGACGACCGAGGCCCGCCGGGACGCCTGGCGCGAGATGCTGGCGATCCACGCCGAGCAGGTCTTCACCATCGGCCTGATCGGCCAGGTCCTGCAGCCGGTCGCCGCCGATCCGCGGCTGCGCAACCTGCCCGCCGAGGCGCCCTACCTCTACGAGCCGGGCGCCTACTTCGGCATCTACCGGCCCGATACCTTCTGGCTCGGAGACGCCGAATGACGCGGCAGCGACGCCCATGAATCCCCGCGACCTGGCCGACCTGAAGCTGCTCGCCTGGGTCATCGCCTTTTCGGTGTCTATTGGCGCCGTCTACGGCGGCGCGACCAATGAGTTCACGCTGACCAACCTGCTGCGCGGCGGTCTGACCGGCGCCCTGATCGGCGGCACGCTGACCAGCATCGAGCTCTTCTATAGCCAGCGGCCCGGCGGTCGCTGGCTCGCCAAGCGGCCCTTCGCCATCTTCGTGCTGATCAAGAGCCTGGTCTTCGCGCTGATCATCGTCGTGCTGATCTACGGGCCCGACCTGCTGTTCGAAGGTCGCCAGAGCGTCATCTACATACCCGACCTGCTGCGCGACCTCGCCTTCTCGCTCTCCGTCAGCTTCGGCATCATCCTCTTCGTCGAGATCGACCGGCTGCTCGGCGGCGGCGTGCTGCTGCGCTTCATCCTGGGCCGCTACCACCGGCCGAGGGTCGAGCGGCGGATCTTTCTCTTCGCCGACCTGATCGGCTCGACGGCTCTCGCCGAGCGCATCGGCGACCTGGCCTTCCACGCGATGCTCGACCAGCTTTTCTTCGATCTCGCCGACCCCATCGTCCGCCACCGCGGCGAGATCTATCGCTACGTCGGCGACGAGGTGATCGTCACCTGGCGCGAGGCCGAGGGCCTGGAGGCGGGCCGCTGCCTGGCCTGCGCCGTGGCGATCCAGGAGACACTCGGCCGCCTGGCCCCGCGCTACCGCGATCGCTACGGCGTCGAGCCGCGGATGCGCCAGGTTCTGCACACGGGCCCGGTGGTCACCGGCGAGATGGGCGATCTGAAGCGCGAGATCGTCTTCCTCGGCGACACGGTCAACACCACGGCGCGCATCGAGGCCGCGGCCAAGGCGGCCGGCCGCGACCTGGTCGTCTCCGGCCCCTTGCTGGAGCGGCTGGCGCTGCCCGCCGGCCTCGCCGCCGAGCCCCTCGACGCCGTCGAGCTGAAGGGCAAGGCCCAGCCCGTCTCGCTCTACGGTCTGGTCGGGGAAGACTGATCCCGGCGCCGGCGGGGCGCAAAAGAAAGAGCCCCGTCCTTTCTGGGGGCGACGGGGCTCAGTTGGCTTCCAAGGTTAGGCGAGGTGATATGGCCGCTACCTAAGATCAGCGGGCTCACTGTCCCATCGGGCCGTGACTCTGGTGTGAAGGGCAGGTGACCGATTGCGGTCACCCCCGCAGGCTTGCCCAACGAGCCTCCGGGAGATCAGTAGGCCGGCTGCCGCGCCATGGCGTCCGACGGCAAGGCGCGCTCCATCTCGGCGGCCCGGCGCTCGCAGGCCTCGGCGCTATGGCGCAGGAAGGCCGCTTCGGAGCTGCTGTCGGCGATATCGGCTTCCTGCCGCAGGGCTTCTGCCGTATCTCGGATGGCCCTGACGAGCCGAATGCTATCTGCCAACTCCATAGCCCTGTTCCTCCAGTTGTTTAGGGCATTTGTCCGCGAACCTTCTAGCTAGCTCGAAACTATGACAGTGGTATTTCAAGCACTTGAAGTCTCCAGGCCATTGCCTCAGGAATTTTGGGGTCGTATTGCCGGCGCCCCCGACTAATATCGGCCCGCCTCGCGCCAAAAAACGGGCCGCGTCGGGCCAAGACAAAAAAGCAAGCTAGGGTGAGGACAGGGTGACAATGGAGATGCGCGGCCGGCGCGTCTTGCTCTGCGACTGCGAGAAAACCATGCCGCTCGAGGCCAAGGCCCTCGAGAAGGCATGCCGCGCGGCCGGCGCCACGGGCGAGCTTGCCCTGGAGACCCAGCTCTGCCGCGCCCAGCTCGGCAGCCTGCAGCAAGCGCTCCTGGGCGAGGCCCCGGTGATGGTCGCCTGCACCCAGGAGGCCCCGCTGTTCAGCGAGGTCGCCGAGGAGAGCAACCCGCAGGCCGAGCTCGGCTTCGTCAACATCCGCGAGACCGCCGGCTGGTCGGCCGAGGCGGAGTCGCGCAACGCCACCGCCAAGATCGCCGCGCTCCTCGCCGAAGCCGCCCTGGACATCCCGGCCACCCCCTCGGTCTCCTACGAGTCGCAAGGCGTCTGCCTGGTCTACGGCCGCGACGAGCGCGCCCTGGAGGCCGCACGGCGCCTGGCCGGCCGGCTCGAGGTCACGCTGCTGCTCAAGGAGCCGGGCGAGATCCTGCCGCCGCGGGTCATGGACGTGCCGGTCTTCCGCGGCGCCATCACCCGCGCCGCCGGCCACCTCGGCGCCTTCGAGATCGTCGTCGACGGCTACGCGCCCGCCGCGCCCTCCTCGCGCGGCCTGCTGGTCTTCGAGGCGCCGCGCGACAACGCCTCGTCGGCCTGCGACCTGATCCTCGACCTGACCGGCGACGCACCGCTGTTCCCGGCGCATGCCCGCCGCGACGGCTACCTGCGCCCCGACCCGGGCGACCCGGCGGCGGTCGAGCGCGCGCTGTTCGACATCGTCGACCTGGTCGGCGAGTTCGAGAAGCCGCGCTACATCGCCTACGACCCGGACATCTGCGCCCATTCCCGCAGCCGCAAGACCGGCTGCAGCCGCTGCCTGGATAGCTGCCCGGTCTCGGCGATCCGCTCGGTCGGCGACATAGTGGAGATCGACCCGCAGGTCTGCGGCGGCTGCGGCCTCTGCGCCAGCGTCTGCCCGACCGGCGCGGCGAGCTACCAGCTCCCGGCCGGCGACGCGATCTTCCAGCGGCTGCGCGGCCTGCTCGCCGCCTACCGCGCCGCCGGCGGCCGCGAGCCGGTGCTGCTGATCCACGACAGCCGCCAAGGCGCCGAGCTGGTCTCGATGATGGCGCGGCACGGCCGCGGCCTGCCCGGCGCCGTGCTGCCCTTTGCCCTGAACGAGGTGACCTCGGTCGGCTTCGACCTCCTGGCCTGCGCGCTGGCCTACGGCGCCGGCCAGATCGTCCTGCTGGTCGGCCCCGAGAAGGCCGAGGAGCTGGGCGGCCTGGCCGAGCAGATCGGCCTGGCCGAGACCGTCATGACCGGGCTCGGCTACGGCGGCGGGCGGGTGCATCTCCTGAACGAGATCGACCCCGAGGCCGTCGAGGCCCGACTCTACGACCTGGAGCCCCGCGAGCCGGCGCCGCACGGCGAGTTCCTGCCCATGGGCGGCAAGCGCACCCGCCTGCTGCTAGCGCTGCGCCACCTGCATGCCAAGGCGCCGACGCCGCTCGACGTCCTGCCGCTGCCCGCGGGCGCGCCCTTCGGCCGGGTCCAGGTCGATGCCGCCGGCTGCACGCTCTGCCTGGCCTGCGTCTCGGCCTGCCCGACCAGCGCCCTGCTCGACGACGAGAGCCGGCCCTGGCTCGGCTTCGTCGAGGAGAGCTGCGTGCAGTGCGGCCTTTGCCGCAACACCTGCCCGGAGAGCGTGATCAGCCTCGAGCCGCGGCTCAACTTCGACAACGAGGCCAAGGGCGCGGTCAAGCTGAACGAGGAGCCGGCCTTCCACTGCATCCGCTGCGGCAAGCCCTTCGGCGTGCAGCGCTCGATCGAGCGCATCGCCGACCAGCTCGCCGAGAAGCACTACATGTTCCAGGGCCGCGAGCAGATCGAGCGGATCATGATGTGCGAGGACTGCCGCGTGGTCGTCGAGTTCGAGCGCCCCGACGCGCCGATGGCCGGCCCGCCGCGCCCCAAGACCCGGACCACCGAGGACTATCTGCGCGAGCGCGAGATCGAGGAGGCCCGGGCCAAGCTGCTCGAAGAGCGGGCCCAGGGCGCCGACGACGAAGAGACCCGGCACTAGCGCCGGGCGCTGCGGAGCGGACCGCTTGGACAGCCTCGACCCCCGTGAGCACGCCGTCCGCCCCGACCTGGCGGACGCCCGCTTCGAGGGCCGGGTCGCGGCCGCGCGCTTCGTCGAGGGCCGGCCGGCGGTCGTGCGCCGCGGCGTCGCCGACCTGAAGCGCGCGCCTAGCCACGACGCGCCCCTCGACAGCCAGCTCCTGTTCGGCGAGGCGGTACAGTGCTTCGACGTGGCCGAGGGCTGGGCCTGGGTGCAGTCGGACGTCGACGGCTATGTCGGCTATCTGCGCGACGACGCGCTGCGCACGGCCGCCGGCGAGACGCCCGACCACCGCGTCGTGGTCCTCGCCACTCACCTCTATCCGGAGCCGGACCTGAAGGCGCCGGCCCTCGACATCGTCACCTTCGGTGCCCACGCCCGAGTCACGGGTCAGCAAGGCGCCTTCAGCCAAGTCGCCTCCGGTCAGGCAGGGGACGGCTGGCTGGTCACCTCGCACTTGCGTCCGCTCGACGACCTGGCGCCGGACCATGTCGAGACCGCCCTCGCCTTCCGCGGCCTGCCCTACCTCTGGGGCGGCCGCAGCGCGCTCGGCTTGGACTGCTCGGCCCTGGTGCAGCTCGCCCTGGACCGCGCGGGCATCCACTGCCGCCGGGACAGCGACCAGCAGGCGGCGAGCGTCGGCGAGGCCGTCCCGCGCGGCGACTTGCGGCGCGGCGACCTGGTCTACATGCCCGGCCACGTGGTGATCGCGCTCGACGCGACCGACGTCGTCAACGCCAACGCCCATCACATGATGGTCTCGGTCGAGCCGCTCGCCGACGTGCTCGGCCGCGTCGCCGAAGAGACCGGCCGATCTCCGGAAGACTGCGTCACCGCCGTTCGGCGGCCTTGAGCGAAGCGACTACTGGGCCGGCAGGCTCGGCGGCCCGCTCCGGCCGTGCTGCGCCTGGCAGAGCGCCTCGGCGCGCGACTTGAAGAGGGTCGCCTGGCCCTCGTCGATGGTGCCCTGGGCGCGCATCTCGTCGATGCCCTTGGCGCGCTCCGCGAGACAGAGCGCCACCGGGTCGTCGGCCGAAATAGTCGGCGCCTCCGCCGGGAACAGGCTGTCGCGATTGAGCCAGACGATGCCCGCCACCACCAGAAGCAGTACGAGCAAGGCGACTCCACGAGCCGCCGGCCCGTCGAGCAAGCTCCTGCTATCCTGAGTCTCGGTTTGGTCGCCTGCCATGGCGGGCGACGCTAGTGCCCGGACCCCGGCTTGCCAAGCCGTGCCGAGTTTCTCCCGAGATTCCCCAGGAATCTTGGGGACGACAATAACGTAGCCCTCGACTATAGTTTTCGGCCGATCCAAGCTTGATTGGAATCAAGGATTTCCGGGGCAGATCCGGCGATAGTGTGCGGAGGCTGGCGTCGCATCGATGAGCGCGATGATCGATCCATTCGGACGGAACATTTCCTATCTGCGGGTCTCGGTGACGGACCGCTGCGACTTCCGCTGCGTCTACTGCATGGCGGAGGACATGACCTTCCTGCCCAAGGCGGAGGTCTTGAGCCTGGAGGAGCTGGAGCGCCTCTGTAGCGCCTTCGTCCGGCTGGGTGTCCGCAAGTTGCGGCTGACCGGCGGCGAGCCCCTGGTCCGCCGCAACATCATGAGCCTGATCGAGTCGCTCGGGCGGCACCTGCAGAGCGGCGACCTGGACGAGCTGACCTTGACCACCAACGGCTCGCAGCTTTCCCGCTACGCCGACGATCTGGTCCGTTGCGGCGTGCGCCGGGTCAACGTCTCGCTCGACACGCTCGATCCGCACAAGTTCGAGGCCATCACCCGCTGGGGCAAGCTCGACAAGGTCATCGAGGGCCTGACGGCGGCCAAGGAAGCGGGCCTGGCGATCAAGATCAACACCGTCGCGCTGAAGGGCGTGAACGACGACGAGCTGGACCGCCTGGTCGCCTGGTGCGGCGAGGAAGGCTACGACCTGACCTTCATCGAGGTCATGCCGATGGGCGAGCTGGGCGGCGACACGCGCCTCGACCAGTACCTGCCGCTCTCCATGGTCCGCGCCAAGCTCAACGAGCGCTGGACCCTGAACGAGATCGACTACAAGACCGGCGGCCCGGCGCGCTACACGGAAGTCGTCGAGACCGGCCGCAAGCTCGGCTTCATCACGCCGCTGACCCACAACTTCTGCGAATCCTGCAACCGGGTGCGCCTGACCTGCACCGGCACTCTCTACATGTGCCTCGGCCAGGAGGACGCCGCAGACCTGCGCGCGCCCCTGCGGCGCTCCGACGACAACGCCGAGCTCGAAGCCGCGATCCACGAGGCCATCGCCCGCAAGCCCAAGGGACACGACTTCGTCATCGACCGGCGCAACCGCGGCCCGGCCGTCTCCCGGCACATGAGCGTCACCGGCGGCTGATCCCGCCGCCGGCGAGGCCTACGGCCAAAGGGAAACGAACCGCCCCTCACCCAGCTCCGGCTAGGCTCGGCTACGCCTCGCCAAGCCTGCGCATCCCTCTCCCCCGTCGGGGGAGAGGGCTGTGGAGGCTTAGCGAAGCCGTAGGCTGAGCTTAGCCGGAGCCGGGTGAGGGGGCGGTTCGTTTGGACGTCGACGGCTGCCGCGACGAGCGGACCGCCGTCGATTCCGCGCACGCAGGGAACGCCCTATTCCAGAAAGACCTGGTGCGCGAACTCTCGGCCGTTGGTGATGGTGATCTGGGTGAAGCCCAGCATCTTCGCGAGATCGAAGAAGGTGAACCAGTCCTGCACGCCGAGCTCGCGGAAGATCGGCATGACCCGGGAGACCGCGGTCAGGTTGGCGAAGATCGCCCGCGCCCGGTAGATGGTGTCGATGCGGCCGTCCTCGAGCGCCGTGATGATCAGCTTCTGGCCGTACTCGCCCTTGGCGAAGATGGCCGCGGTCGGCGCGTATTGCTTGGCCAGGATCTGGTTGGTGATGCCGGTCACGAAGGCGATGCGCAGCGAGCGGTCCGCCTCGTCGAGCGTCTGCGAGCGCGCCGTGTAGGTCTCCTGGCTCTGCGGCTCGGGGTAGTAGTAGCCGACATGGCGGTCCGCCGCCCAAGCGCTGCTGCCGGCGGCAAAGGCCAGGAAAACGGCGACGGCGGGCAGGGCCCATGGGATACGCGAAAGCGGCATTCTGCCCTCCGGCTGGCGTGGCGAGGCCCGCACCATGGGGCAGAGGCCGACGATTCTCAACCGCCCGCAATGCCGGCCGGGGCCGGAATGGGACCGGCCAAAGGCCCTTGCTCCGGACCCGCGCTATGCCCCAGCATCCTGGCGGGGCCCGAGTCCGACCGGGGAAGCGGCATGACCGACCGCAAGATCGCCTTCGTCGCCGCCGACAGCGAGGAAGCGCAGCTCGCTCGAGAGCAGCTCGAAACTCGCTATGGCGGCACGCCGCCGGCCGAGGCCGACGTCATTGTCGCGCTCGGCGGCGACGGCTTCATGCTGGAGACCTTGCACGCCCACCTCGAGCGGGGCGTGCCGATCTACGGCATGAACCGCGGCACGGTCGGCTTCCTGATGAACGGCTACAGCGAGGAGGCGCTGGACGAGCGCCTGGCACGCGCCGAGCAGGCGACCCTGCACCCCTTGCGGATGCGGGCCCACTGCGCGAACGGCCTGCAGACCCAGGCCCTGGCGATCAACGAAGTCTCGCTGCTGCGCGAAAGCCGCCAGGCGGCGAGCCTGCGGATCATCGTCGATGGCATCGTCCGGCTGCCGGAGCTGGTCTGCGACGGCGTCCTGGTGGCGACGCCGGCCGGCAGCACGGCCTACAACCTCTCGGCCCACGGCCCGATCGTGCCGGTCGGCGCCTCCCTGCTCGCCCTGACGCCGATCAGCGCCTTCCGGCCGCGGCGCTGGCGCGGCGCCCTGCTGCCGAACACCGCGGAGGTGGTGGTCGAGGCCCTGTCGCCGGAGAAACGCCCGGTCAGCGCCACCGCCGACTACACCGAGGTGCGCGACGTGGTCCGGGTCGAAGTGCGCGAGGACCAGTCGGTCTCGCTGAACCTGCTGTTCGACCCGGAGCACAACCTGGAACAGCGGATCATCGGCGAGCAGTTCCAGCACTAGCCGGCATCGCCGTCCAGAAGCTCAGAAGAAGAAGGGGCCCGCCAAGCGGGGCCCTCGATGATGCGGCGAGGCGTCGATCGGAGCCGACGGCTCAGGCCATCCAGAAGGGCTTGCTCGCTTCGCGCTCCATGTCGACCCGGCGAACCCCGATGTCCTTCAGGACCTGGTCGCTCATGCCCCGCATGCTGTGGCGCTCGGACTGGCGCTGCTGCCAGAGCAGGACCCGGTCGATCAGGGCGCTCAGGCCGCCGACCCGGCTCGGCAGCGCCGATCCGGCGAAGGGCGTCCGGGAGAGGGTGCTGTCGAAGGCTTTCATGGCAGATCTCCTTATCCGAAAGCGCCCTTCAGCAGGGCAGCGCGTTGCGTCTCTGCTGCTCTAAATGGCGGATATTGCCTCGCCCTACAAACGATGATATCTCATCGTTCGCATTAGAGATTTCTATCCGATTCGAGTCATGGCCCGCCACCTGCCGCCGCTCAACGCCCTGCGCGCCTTCGAGGCGGCCGGGCGGCACCTGTCCTTCACCAAGGCCGCCGAGGAGCTGAACGTCACCCAGGCGGCGATCAGCCATCAGGTGAAGCTGCTCGAGGAGACCCTCGGCCTGTCCCTGTTCCGCCGGCTCAACCGGCGCCTGCAGCTCACCGACGCCGGGGCGGCCTACCTGCCGCCGCTGCTCGACGCCTTCGACGGCATCGCCGAGGCCACCAACCGCCTGCATGCCGGCGAGCGCAGCGGCCCGCTCAAGGTCTCGACCCTGCACTCCTTCGCGGTCAAATGGCTGCTGCCGCGCCTGCCGCGCTTTCTGGAAAGCCACCCGGAGATCGACGTGCTGGTCTCCTCCGGCTCCTACTTGGTCGATTTCCTGCGCGACGACTTCGACGTCGCCCTGCGCTACGGCGGCGGCGACTATCCGGGCCTGCAGGCCGACATCCTGATGGGCGACGAGATCGTGCCGGTCTGCAGCCCGGTCCTGCTCGAGCGCGAGCCGCCGCTGCGCGCGCCCGAGGACCTGCGCCGCGTGACCCTGCTGCACGACGTGGTGCGCAGCACGCCCGACGACCCGGACTGGCGGATCTGGCTGGCCCATGCCGGGGTGACGGGCGTCGATCCCGACCGCGGGCCGCGCTTCAGCGAGGCCAACATGGTCCTGCAGGCGGCCATCGCCGGCCAGGGCGTGGCGCTGACCCGCCGGGTCATCGCCAAGGACGACCTGGACGCCGGCATGCTGGTGGTGCCCTTCGGCCCGGCCCTGCCGACCCGCTTCGTCTACTGCCTGGTCTATCCGCCGAGCTCGGCCGAGCGGCCGAAGATCAAGCTGTTCCGGGAATGGCTGCTGGACGAGGCGGCCCGGGCCCGGGAGGGGAGCGAGACTGGTCAGCCGGGCGCGGCTTTGCCATCTTGACGCTCCGCCCACCGCCAGCCCTCTCGGAGCCAGCATCTTGACCGACCCCACTGCCGTTTCGCCGGAAAGCCGGGCCATGATCGAGCGGCTGATCGCCTTCGACACGACCAGCCGCAACTCCAACCTCGATCTGATCCACGAGGTCCGCGACTACCTGGCCGGCTTCGGCATCGAGAGCGAGCTGACCTACGACGCCGAAGGGCGCAAGGCCAACCTCTACGCGACCCTCGGGCCGACGGACCGCGGCGGCATCGCGCTGTCGGGGCACACCGACGTGGTGCCGGTCGACGGCCAGGACTGGAGCAGCGATCCCTGGCGCGTCGTCGAGCGCGACGGCCGGCTCTACGGCCGCGGCACCTGCGACATGAAGGCCTTCATCGCCATCACCCTGGCCAAGGTGCCGGTCTTCCTGGAGCGCGGCCTGGAGACGCCGATCCACCTCTGCTTCTCCTTCGACGAGGAGGTCGGCTGCGTCGGCGTGCGCCATCTGCTGGCCGCCCTGGCCAAACGCGAGGTCAGGCCGCGCGCCTGCATCATCGGCGAGCCGACCTCGATGCGCGTGGTCACGGGCCACAAGGGGAAGGTCTCGGCGCGCTGCCGCGTGCGCGGTCTGGAGTGCCATTCGTCCCTGGCGCCGCAGGGCGTCAACGCCGTGCAAGCCGCCGCCCGGGTCATCGCCCGGCTCGACGACATGGCGCGCGAGAAGGCCGAGCGGGGGCCCTTCGACGAGGCCTACGACGTGCCCCACACCACGGTGCACACCGGCGTGGTCCAAGGCGGCACCGCGCTCAACATCGTGCCGCGCGACTGCAGCTTCGAGTTCGAGTTCCGCAACCTGCCCGGCGACGAGCCGATGGCCCTGCTCGACGAGATCAAGGCCTACGCCCACCAGGAGATCGAGCCGGCCATGAAGGCGATCGACCCCGCCACCGGCATCTCCTGGGAGCCCATCTCCTCCTTTCTCAGCCTGGCGACACCCGAGGAAGCCGAGGTCGTGGTGCTGGCCAAGGCGCTGGCCGCGGCCAACGACACGACGAAGGTCTCCTTCGGCACCGAGGCCGGGCTCTTCGCCGACCAGGGCATGCCGGCCGTGGTCTGCGGCCCGGGCTCGATCGAGCAGGCCCACAAGCCCGACGAGTTCGTCTCGCTGGAGCAGCTCGCGCTCTGCGAGCGCTTCATGGAGCGGCTGATGGACCGGGTCTGCGCCGGGTGAGCGACGCGCCAGACAGTCAATCGCAATCGGGCTTTCGGCTCGGCCCCCTGATCCTGGCGCTGGTCATCGGCGGCACCGGCGGCTGGGTCGCGGCGGCCCTGAAGCTGCCCCTGGCCTGGATGATCGGCTCGATGATGGCGACCACCGTCGCCGCCATCGCCGGCGCCAAGATCGCCGTGCCCCTGCAGTTGCGCGGCGTGATGATCGCCCTGCTCGGCGTCATGCTGGGCTCGCGCTTCACGCCGGAGATCCTGGCCCTGGTCGCGGACTGGGCGGTCAGCCTGGCGGTCATGGCGGCCTACGTCGCCGTCTCGGCCGGCGCCGGCCTGCTCTACTTCCGCCGGGTCGCCGGCTACGACCCGGTCACCGCCTACTTCTCGGCCATGCCCGGCGGCCTCTCCGAGATGGTCCTGGTCGGCGACGCCATGGGCGGCGATGCGCGGATCCTCTCCCTGGTCCATTCCGCGCGGCTGCTGCTGGTGGTCCTGACCCTGCCCTTCGCCTTCGAGGCGCTGCTCGGCATCGCGCTGGGCGAGCGGCCGCCGCCCGGCGAGCCGCTGCTGGACATGGCCCGCCAGGACATCGTGATGCTCGGCGCCTGCGGCCTGGTCGGCGCGCTCGGCGCCAAGGCCCTGCGCCTGCCGGCCGCGCTGCTGGTCGGCCCGATGGTGCTCAGCGCGGTCATCCACCTGATGGGGCTGACCGCCGCCTCGACGCCCCTCGAGCTGGTCATCGCCGCCCAGGTGGTGATCGGCGCGGCCATCGGGGCGCGCTTCGCCAACACCAAGGTTTCGCTGGTCTGGCGCACCATCCTCATCGCGGTCGGCGCCACGGTGCTGCTGGTGGTGCTGTCGCTGGTCTTCGCGCTGGCGCTGCATGCCGCGACCGGCTTGCCGCTGACCGCCCTGGTCCTGGCCTATGCGCCCGGCGGCCTGGCCGAGATGAGCCTGATCGCCCTCGCCCTGGCGCTCGACGCCGCCTTCGTCGCGACCCATCACATCCTGCGGATCTGCCTGATCGTGTTGCTCGCGCCGAGCTTCTTCCGCAGCCGGCTCGCCGGGCCGCGAGAGCCGCCCTGACCGGCCCGCCGGCCGGCCCGGCGATTCGAGCTAGCCCAAAGCCCGGTCCCGGCGCATAGTCCCGGCGAGGAGGTCGGCTGTGCAGGGCTGGAGGCCAAGGCAGAGGCTCGGGGACTGGCGTCGTTTCGGCGCCCACGCGGCGATTCTCGGCTTGCTGCTCGAAAGCCTCGTCGGCATCGCTCACGCCGGCCTGTCGGGCTCCCGCGCGCCGGCTATCGACGGCGAGGCCAGCGTCTACATCGAGATCTGCACGCCGACCGGGATTCAACGGATCGCCTGGGACGGCGTTCCGCCCGCGGAGGCTCCGGAGGAACCCTCCGAGCCCCAGACGAGCGGCTATCCTTGCCTGCTCTGCGCCGCGCTCGGCGCCCTGGCCCCGGACCGCCTGCTGGTCGAGGTCGGAGTCGATTGGCCCGACAATAAGCCGGCGTTCCGGCCCCAGGCCGAAGCGACACCGCTCTCGGCCCCCGCGCGCCGTCCGCAACAGAGTCGCGCCCCGCCTCTCTCACACTGAGCGCCTAGAGGCTCCTCCGCACTGTCCCGAGCAGCGGCCGCCGGCACGACCGGCGCCCGCTCGGCGTGGCCGCGCGGCGGCGCCCCGACCCCAACCAAGCTCGGAACACGTGACAGAGGATATCGACATGAGAGCGACTTTCACCCCCTGGCTTGCCGCGGTGCTCTGCAGCGCCACGGCCGGCCTCGCCGCGGCCGACGAGATCTCGCGCCCGCAGACCGCCGACCTGGCGGTCCATGGCGATTCCACAGGTGCCATACGGGCGGACGGCCACGCGCCGATCGGCGTCATGGGCGACCACATGCACAAGGCCGGCGAATGGATGCTGTCCTACCGCTTCATGCGCATGGGCATGGCCGGCAACCGCGACGGCACCGACGACCTGGGCCTGACGGAAATCGCCACGACGGAACCCAACGTCTTCTTCGGCACGCCCGGCCAGCCGCCGACCCTGCGCATCGTGCCGACCGAGATGACCATGGACATGCACATGTTCGGCGCCATGTTCGCGCCGACCGACTGGCTGACCCTGATGGCCATGGGCTCCTACGTCACCAAGGAGATGGAGCACGTCACCTTCCAGGGCGGCGCCGGCACCACGCGCCTTGGCGAGTTCACGACCAATAGCGAAGGCTTCGGCGATACCAAGCTGAGCGGCCTGCTCGGCCTCTACGACGACGAGACCCACCACGTCCACCTCAACGCCGGTATCAGCCTGCCGACCGGCAGCATCGACGAGATGGATACGATCCTCGCGCCGACCGGCATGCGCCCCCGCATCGTCCTGCCCTACCCGATGCAGATCGGCAGCGGCACCGTCGACCTGCTGCCGGGCATCACCTACAGCGGCCAAGCCGGCCCCGTCGGCTGGGGCGCCCAATACAGGGCCGAAGTCCGGCTCGGCGAGAACGGCGAAGGCTACAGCCTCGGCGACCTGCACCAGGGCACGGCCTGGGGCAGCTACCTCTGGGACGACTGGATCAGCACATCGGTCCGCGTCACCGGGCGCAGCCTGGGACAGGTCGACGGCCGCGACTCGCGGATCGTCGGGCCGGTCCAGACCGCCAATCCGGACAACCACGGCGGTGAGCGGATCGACCTGGGCTTCGGCGTCAACCTGGCGGGCCAGGAGGGTGTCCTGCGCGGGCAGCGCCTGGCCTTGGAGGTCCAGGTCCCGGTCTACCAGAACCTCAACGGGCCGCAGCTCGAAACCGACTGGACGGTGATGCTCGGCTGGCAGTTCGCCTTCGGCCCCTTCTCCTTCGACTGACGCCGCTCAAGGCGCGCCGCCCTGCCGACGCGGGGCGGCGCCGTCAGCCCACCCCTTCAACCCGACGACAGAAAGGAACCCGACCATGCCGCTTCGCATGTTTCTCTGCAGCCTGGCGCTGCTCTTCCTCACCCTCGGCGCGCCGGCCTCGGCGCACGACTACAAGCTGGGGGACCTGCTGATCGACCATCCCTGGGCGCGCGCGACGATCGGCACCTCGCCAAACGGCGCCGCCTACATGACGATCACCACAGCAGGCGCGGAGACCGACCGCCTGCTGCGGGCCGAAAGCGACGTCGCCCGACGCGTCGAGCTCCACACCCACTTGATCGAGGACGGCATCATGAAGATGCGCGAGGTCGAGGCGATCGAGATCGCGCCCGGCGAGCCCACCCTGCTCAAGCCCGGCGGCCTGCACGTCATGCTCATGGGCCTGACGGCCCCGCTCGAGGAGGGCCAGAGCTTCGCCCTGACCCTGGTGTTCGAGCGCGCGGGCCGGCTGGAGGTCGAGGTTCCGGTCGAAGCCGCGACGACCCTCGACGGCCCTGAGGAGATGAAACACGACCACGGGTCCTAGTTCCAAGCTGTGATGAGTGCAGCTCATCGCAGCTTGGCAAGCGCGCCCGCAGCGATGCGAGGAAAGCCCCCGGAAAGCCTGCGTGGCGCCTGAACGCCATACGGACCGCGATGAGCCCAGCTCGTCGCGGTCCGGTATGAGACCGATCGGTCGGCGGGACCGCTTGCCACAATTCGCCACCGGATCACCGCGATCCGGTCGCGGGCGCGCCGAGTGACCGCCACGCCGGGCCTGCAGCCTGGCCGTGGATGGATCGGAGGCTCGCCATGCAAGGTCACGCCACGACGACGGCTCTCGCCTTGGCCGTCGCGGCCCTACTCGTCCTGCCGCTGACGCTGCGGATGGGCATGGTCATCGACGCGGCGCCGCTGAACGCGTCCCTCGCCGCGTCGGCGTCGGCGCCGCCGCCACCGGTCGGCGACCCGATCGCGCTGGCGCTCAGCCGATCTGCGCCGTGAGCCCGCCGTCGACCACCAGCTCGGTTGCAGTGATGTAGCGGGCCTCGTCGGAGGCGAGGAACAATGCGGCGTGGGCGACGTCCCAGGCGTCGCCCATGCGGCCCATCGGGCACTGTGCGTCGCGCATCTCGACCATCTTGTCGACGTCGCCCTCGGCGTAGGCGTCCTTCAGCGGCTCGACGATCATCGGCGTGTTCATCAGGCCGGGCAGGATGGCGTTGGCGCGGATGCCGGCCTTGGCGTACTGCAAGGCGACCGCCTTGGTGAACTGCACCACGCCGGCCTTGCTGGCATGATAGGAGATGTAGGGCACGCCGAGCCAGCGGATGCCGGCGATCGAGGCGATGTTGACGATGGCGCCGGCGCCCTGGCGCTCCATCACCGGCAGGGCGTGCTTGCAGGTCAGGAACATGCCGGTGAGGTTGGCGTCCATCACCCGCTGCCAGCTCTCCAGGCTGGTCTCGACCGGGCCGCCGACCTCGAGGATGCCGACGTTGTTGTGCAGCACGTCGAGCCGGCCGTAGCGCGCCAGGCAGTCGGCGACCAGCGCCTCGACCTGGCCGGGATCGGTGACGTCCGTCGCCGCGGCGGCAGCCCGGCCGCCCTCGGCCTCGATGATCCCGACGGTCTCCTCGGCCGCCGCGCCGTTGCGGTCGGCGCAGAGCACCGCGGCCCCTTCGCGCGCGAAGAGCACCGCCGTCGCCTTGCCGTTGCCCCAGCCCGGCCCGACCGAGCCGGCGCCGACGACGATCGCCACCTTGTCCTGCAGTCGCCCGGCCATGTCCGCCTCCCTCGCCTTCCAGCCGAAGCCGAGAGGATCGGGTATCAGCGCCCCGATGAAAACGCTTTAGCTATCTTGGAAGAGCTTGATCAGCTCGCCGTTGGCGATCTGGCCCTCGGCGAAAGAGAAGCTGCCCTGGGTCGCCATCTCCTCCGCGGCGCGGCGGATCAGCCCGAGGCAGGCGCGCGCCAGGCTGCCGCCGATGGAGATCCGCCGGACGCCGAGGTCCTGCAGCTCGGCGACGGTCAGCGCCGAGCCGGCCAGGCCCATGACCACGTTGATCGGCCCCTCGACCTCGCGCACCAGGCTGCCGATCTCCTCGGCCGTGCGCTGTCCCGGCGCGTAGAGGCAGTGGGCGCCGGCCTCGCGATAGGCGTTCAGGCGGCGGATCGACTCCGCCAGCGGGTCGTCGTGGCCGACCAGGTAGCACTCGGCGCGGGCGGTCAGCACGTAGTCCAGCCCGGTCGCCTCGGCCGCTTCGACCGCCGCGCGAATCCGCTCGACGGCCAGGGGCAGCTCGTAGAGCGGCTGGTCCGGGTCGCTGCTATGGTCCTCGATGCTGCCGGCCACCATCCCCGCCTCGGCGGAAAGCCGGATGGTCTCAGCGCAGTCCTCCGGCGCGTCGCCATAGCCCGCCTCGAGATCCCCGCTGACCGGCAGCGGCACGGCCGCCGCGATGCCGGCGCAGGCGGTCAGCATCTCCTCACGCGACAGCGCCCACTGATAGTCCGGCCGCCCGACCAGCGCGGCGATCCCGACACTGGTCGTGCCCAGCGCCTCGAAGCCGGCCCCGGCCAGGATCTTAGCGCTGCCCGCGTCCCAGGCGTTGGGCATCAAAAAGGTCGCCGGCCCCTCGTGCAGGGCCCTGAAAGCGGTGGCCTTCTCGGCCTGGCTCGCTTGGCTCATGGCGCGCTCCTCCGGCTGGCGGGCCGCCATGCTAAGCCGCACCGCGCACGACGGCGAGCGCTGTTGCAGTCTGTCCTGTCAGGGCCTGTCAGGATTGCCGGCACGGAGCCTGAGGTTTGAGGGCCGACGAGAATCGTGGAAGGATGCAGCGGCTAGCGGCCGTGGTGGAACTGGTAGACACAACGGACTTAGAATCCGGGCTTTCCGCTCTGGAAGCGCAAACGGACCAAGGCCTTAGGCGGTCCGGAAGAACCGAAGGCCCGAAGTAGGCCCGACGGCGTTGACCCGCGTGGGCCTGGGGTGTAGCCGAGGTGCGGTCCCGCCGGGCGTGGCGGAATTGGTAGACGCAAGGGGCTTAAAACCCCTTGGGCTTCGGCCCGTGCCGGTTCGAGTCCGGCCGCCCGGACCAGTTCCTGAAATGGCGCGATTGTCAGTTGCTAATGTTCGCTATTTGTTCTAGAGAGTTCCAGGATGGCTGAGAGGCACTTTAAGGTCGAGCTCCAGGGGGACCACCTCGAGCGGCTCGCCAACGCCCGGCCCATACAGGCCGTCGCCGAACTCGTCTGGAACGCAGTGGACGCAGACGCCACGAGTGTGGACGTTGAGGTCGACTCCTCTGACCTGGGGATGCAGGCCATCATCGTCCGCGATAACGGTCATGGCATCCCATTGGCTGAGGTGCCAGACCTTTTTGGCCGCCTCGGTGGTTCCTGGAAAGCACGCGGAAATCGGTCGAAGACGAAGTCCCGAATGCTGCACGGCAAGGAGGGAAAGGGTCGCTTTAAGGCTCTGGCCCTCGGCCGCGTTACCGACTGGGCCGTTGTCTGTGAGGAGAACGGGAAGCGATCTCGCTATACCATCTCACTCATCCGGGACAACCTGATCGACGTCCGAGTCTCGGACCCTACACCTGCCAGGGGCTCTACAACGGGTGTGGAGGCGCGGGTCTCGGAGCTGCACAGGGACTTCCGCTCCCTCGAAGGCGACAGCGCCGTCCAGGAGCTCTCCGAGATCTTCGCACTGTACCTAAGCGACTACCCTGACGTCACGATTTCGTTCCAAGGCACAAAGTTGGACCCCTCCGCCGCTATCGCCAGTCGGGAGGTGATGAGTCTCGACCCCGTAGAGGAAGACGATCAGCTGTATCCGGTCGAACTCGTGCTGATCGAGTGGAGGGCCACGACCGACCGTGTTGTCTATCTGTGCAGCGAGGACGGTTTCCCGCTGCGGCGAAAGCAGCCGCGCTTTCACACGCCGGGGTTCCAATTCTCCGCTTACCTAAAGTCCCGCTACGTTTCCAAGCTACACGAGAGCGGCGTCTTGGACCTCGCCGAGATGAACCCAGCACTCCAGGGGGTGTACGAGGCCGCACAGGATCGGATCAAGGAGTATTTCAGGGAGCGGGAGGCCGCGGCGGCTCGGTCTGCGATCGAGCAATGGAAGGAGGATCAGGTCTATCCGTACTTGGAAGAGCCGCAGACATCGGTGGAGGAGGCCGAGCGAAAGGTCTTCGACATCGTTGCGTTGAACGTGAATAGGCACCTACCCGAGTTCTCCGAGGCGGACCGACGGACCAAGGCGTTCCAGCTTCGCATGCTCCGCCAGGCCATCGAGCGCGGGCCGGAGGACCTCCAGCTCATTCTGAAGGAGGTGCTCGACCTCCCAGAGCGCAAGCAGAGGGAACTCGCAAAGCTGCTGGAGGAAGCGTCGCTCGCCAACGTCATTAGCGCCTCTAGGCTGGTTGCCGACCGCCTCAAGTTCCTGAGCGGTCTTGAGGTGCTCCTCTTCGATCCAGACCTAAAGAAGCATCTCAAAGAGCGTAGCCAACTCCACCGCATCCTGGCCGACAACAACACCTGGGTCTTCGGTGAGGAGTTCAGCCTCACAGTGGATGATCAGTCTCTCACCGAGGTCCTTCGAAAGCACCGTAGACTGTTCGGCGACGAGATCGTTATCGATAAGCCGGTCACGAAAGTGGACGGCTCAAAGGGTATCGTTGATCTGATGCTGTCGAGAGCAGTACCCCGAAACCATGCGGACGAGCGTGAGCACCTCGTGGTCGAGCTGAAGAGGCCGAGCATCAAAGTTGGCTCGAATGAGATCACGCAGATAAAGGAATATGCATATGCCGTTGCGGCAGACGAGCGCTTTCGGCATCTCGACACGAGATGGAGCTTCTGGGTCATCTCCAATGATCTCGACGCCTTCGCACAGCGTGAGACGCGTCAGAAAGACAAACCAAGAGGGCAGGTCACACAGACAGATGACGGTCAGATCGAGGTCTGGGTCAAGACGTGGTCCGAGGTTCTGGAGGAGGCCAAGTCTCGCATGCGTTTCGTCCAAGACCACCTGAAGGCCAATATTGACCAGGAGAGTTCTCTCCGGTACCTGAGGCAAACCTACGACAAGTACTTGTCCGGCGTAGCCGAGGTTGACACAAGCGAGCCACTTGCCGAGGGCGAGGAAGTGAAAAACGCAAACGATACCGATGCGCAGACTGCTTCCTACGGAAGCGCGAACTCGCGTTCCACATCGAGCAAATAGGTGTATGGCGAAGCTGATCGGGCTTTCGAGCGGGCGAGATACGATTTTACTCCGATACCCGCAGCCGTGATAAACGCTCCGACGCCGAGTATTACCGGCGCCTCGAACCCCGTCGCCCAGAGCGCAGTGCTCGGCACTGCGGAGAAGGTTGATGCCGTCTGGAAGCCCGACCAAGAGCTTTGAATCGTATCACGCCGGAGTTCATCCTTTAGCTTGCCTAGTGCAGGTCTAATGCGGTTCTCAAAGACTCGCTTGGCATTCGCTTCGATTTCCGGCCCTTCAGCCGATGTCTCGATCGATTTCTTGAGCTCATCAAACTGCGCGGACAACTCCGCCAACTGATCCACTCGCTGCCTTCTGAATTTGAGAATTTCCTTGATCGGCGCATCTGGATCGATGCGCAGACCTTCCATAACCACCGAAACAAGCGCACCTCTAGCTGCGGAAGGACTGTTTGACGTCACATCGTCGCCCAGGCACCGGAGGTTTACCCCCGACGACGGCTCGTCGTTGGTTAGAGGGGATACGTCAATCTCCTTTGCGAGTAACGCTGCCAATACTGACATATAGATCTCTGCAAATCGACGATCCACCATCAGCCAATCATCATCACCGAAACGATCAAAGACCCGCCTTAGTTGCCATGAGAGTTTCTCGGGGTGGATCCGTTGATCGTGAATCTCTCGCAGCATGCGCCTCAGGCGCGGATGGAGCTTCCGGCCAGACAGCATTTGCAGACCCAATGGCCCGACGAGCAATGCCCTAAGGTCGGGGGGCATCTTGTCAGGGTGCATTCCGACTGCATCTTCCACGCGCCACATCAATGCGCGGCCTAGTTTGTCCGCGTGCATCAAGGCTCGATCCATCGGATCGCATAGCTCGCCGGTAGCGGAAAATGCCCAGTCAGATTCACGCAGTAGCCGCATCACGCGCGCGCCCAGGTCGGACAGCACGTGTTCATACAGGTCACAGTGCAGGGGGCGCAGATATCCTTCCTCTGCGCAGAGTTTCGAATCTACCTCTTGGTACGGCTCTTCAATAGCCGTGGGGACGATTGTTTGGATCTCGTCCCAAAACAGCATTGCCGACCTCAACCAACCCGTCTCATGGATGTCAATGTGAGGATAGTAAAGTGCCGTCCCTAGCATTGCCTCTGCTCTCCATAGCTTGACACCAGTATAACGAGCTATTTTCAATTTACTACTTTTGCGTGCTTACCTGAAATGACCTTGAGAGATTTCTCTGACAACCACATGGGGGCAGGCTTCAAGCCGCATGGATGAGTGCATATGATCATGGGCGCATCGGATCAGGCCTTGAGCTGTGCACGCCCAGGTAGCGATGTCTTTTACGAACTATTTACAGAAATGCGGCCTGCCGAAACTTAGTTCTCGAATCCAATGCGTCAGGATCGACAACAGCGGACCCAAGATCCGGTTCTCACAATGGGGTGCTAGGTCGAGTCCCGCCGGCCGCACCGCCTATCCCACTTGTCGGACTTCACAGCCTGCTGCCTCCCGCAGCGAAGCGTCTTTCGATTCAATGGTTTCAAGACCGTTTGGTTTCGGTTTCGGCCTCTTGCGACTTGACCCGGCTGCCCAATATGTCGGGCGGAACGAGAGAGGATCGATGACGGAACAGGCACCGAAGTCACCCGCCCATTCGCGAGCGGCGAGGGTCGTCGAGAGCGTCGCGACCGTGGCCATAGTCTTGGCGATCACGGTCATGACGGTGGTCTCCATCGCCGTCATCGCGATAGAGCGGCAGGGCGTGAAGTCGTTTCTCTTCGGCGGCTGAGTGCCGGGTCGCCGTTCAGGCGCCCCGGGTCTGCTGCCACTCGCGGCGGACGCCGCCGATCCTAGCTGCCGACCCGCCCTAGCTGCCGACCCGCCCTAGCTACCGACTTGCGCGTTGTCGCGCTTGCGCTCCAGGGCTTCCAGCTCCTCGTCGCGGGCCTTCTCCAAGTTCGCCTGCCGCTTGTTGCAGAGCTCGGCCTGGCCGCGGGCGCAACGGCTCTTGGCCTCGTCCATGGCCCTGGACCACTTCTTCTCCAGCTCGGCCCGGCGTCGCGTGTACCAGGCCTCGAGATCGGCGTTGCTGTCGAAGGACTCCGGGTCGAGCACCAGGGCGATCTGCGGCGGGAACTTCTGGCCGGCGCCGCGGGCGGCGTCGATGGCGAAGCCGATGAGGCCGCCGAAGATGATGTTGCCGACGATCCAGCCGTCCATGCTGGTGTCGAGCTCGGCCGTCGTCGTCTGGAAGCCTTCGGCATTGCAGGCGACGGTGATCGGCGCGGCGTCGGCCGGCAGGGTGATGCTGGTCGGCGTGTTGACCACGCGCTTGAAGTCCTGGCCGTGGAGCTCGCAGCGCGCCTCCTCCGGCTCGGTCGAAATGTAGGTCGTCGAATCGTTGTCGCTGACGATGCTGGCGCAGGCCGACAACGACGCCAGGCCGGCCGCAAGGACAAGGCGTTCGAGAAGCTTCGAGATCATGACCACCACCCCCTCTGTCCAGGTCGCCGGCAGTCTATCCATGCTCGAACGACAGGGCTAGATTTAAACGCTTGAGTGGGAAGGAAGATCACCAGAGGTACCCTCGAATAGCAGAGTCCGCCGCCGCGTGCGACGCTCGATCGCCTCGCCGTCTCGACGGCCCGCCTTTGCCGACTGGCCTGGGTGAAGCGTCGGCCGCTCTTTTGACCGGCTAGTCGGACCCACTTAGAGTCGACGGGATAGCGGATTCTGGGAGATCGCCATGCCCTGCGTCGGGCGCAGCCTGCTTTTGGGAGGCTTGCTGAGCGTCGTCCTGGCCGCTGCGAGCGGCGCGCAGGAGAACGACTTCGACGACCGCTTCTGCGTGGCGCCGCCGCATGAGGCGCTCTGCCCGACCCTGCCCTACGACCAGGCGGATTTCTCCTCCAGCTTCGAGTACCGCGTCCTGGTCAAGGGCGCGCAGGACCCCTTCGACGTCTTCGCCTGGCAGGCCTTCGTCGCGCTCAACTGGCCGGCCGAGGCGAGCGGACGCGCGCTCGACGGGCCGATCGGCGCGGCCCCCGAGGCGCCGCGGGTCTGGCAAAGCTACCAGCGCCGCGGCCGGGTCATCGGCGTGGATGCGGCCGGCGCGGCCTGCGCCGACGCGGCGGGCCCCGGCGCACTGCTGATCGGCGAGCTGGAGCAGGCGGACCATACGGTGCTGATCGACCAGGACCGCAACTTCGTGGTCTACGACACCCGGCTCAATAGCGTCGCCGCCGACTACATCGCGAGCAACGGCCTGCAGAGCGTCGCCGGCCAAGCGGCCTTCGATCGCCAGGGACCCGTGTCCTTTCCGCAGGGGCGCCTGCCGCAGTCGGAGGGCGCGGCACCGGGGATCGAGCCGAGCGTGCTGCTCAAGACCGCCTGGCGGATCCTGCCGAGCGGCGCCGACGAGACCCGCTTCCTCGCCCGCGACGCCGTGGTCCACGTGCCGGCGCAGCGCTCGACCAGCGGCCAAGACCTCTGCCTGAGCCTGCGCCTCGGCCTCGTCGGCATGCACATCGTCATGCGCACCCAAAGCGGCAACGGCAACGAGTGGATCTGGGCGACCTTCGAGCATGTCGACAACGTGCCGCTCGCCGGCAACGCCCGCGACGTCAACAGCATCTATGCCGAGACGCTGTTCCCGGGCGGCTGCACGGCGCCGGCGGCCGCGACCGAGGCCGCCTTCTCCTTCTTCGACCCGGCCTGCCCGAACTGCCGCATCAATGCCGCCGCCGAGGGCAACTGGGCTTGGGCGCCGCGACCGCCCTACGCCCGCATCGGCGGCGCGCCCGTCGGGCGCGGCAGCCAGGTCGTGCGCTGCTGGGCGATCTTCGAGAGCACCGCCGACCTCAATCGGCGCTGGCAGCAGAAGCTCGCCGGCACGCTCTGGCGGAACTACATGCTGATCTCGACCCAGTGGCGCGGCGCCAACAAGAGCCCGCTGTTCGAGCACGGCGAGGTGCCGCGCTACCTGACCAACGTGACCATAGAGACCTTCATCCAGGACGACCTCGAGGGCACTTGTCTCGGCTGCCATGCCGAGGCGACGACCAAGACCGGGCGCCCCTCGGACTTCACCTTTCTGCTGCGCCATGCCCAATAGGTGCCACCGCCCGACGCCGGCCGGGGCGCTCTTCGCGCTGGCCCTGCTCCCGGCTCTCGCTGAGCCTGCGCAGGCGGCCGAGACGCGCTGCGAGATCGCCTTCGAGTTTCTGGCCGAGAACGAGGTCGGCAGCATCGCGCCGGGCGAGCGGCTGACGGGCAGCATCGCCTTCTCGGTCCGCTCGTCGCTGCGCCAGGGCGCGGAGACCGTCTCCTACCTGGCCGAGGGACGCATGCGCGTCGCCGCCGAGGGCCGCGGCGCCGTCGAGGGCCGCGTCGGCGTGGTGCACGTCATCCGCACGCCCTACACCGCCGACTACATCTCCATCGATGCCTCGAAGGTCGCCGGCGACCTGGGCGGCGAGCGCTCCTACGCCGACCCCATGCTGCTGACCCTCTATGCCGCGCCCGGCACGCTCGAGAGCTCCGACATCCCGCGCAGCGAGGCGGACTGGAACGCCCTCGACAAGCGGCGCGTCTTCCAGGTCCACACGCCGACGGCGACGGAGGCCTTCTTCGGCAGCGTCGATCGGCTCACGGGTAGCTGCCGCTAGAGCGTTTTCCGCTCGGACGGCTCCGGCCCGCTCCCCCCCCCGGCCACCCAATAGGATACTGCGGTGGGTGGCCGGGAGGGGGAGCGGCCCGGTGCCGTGATCCCGCGTCAGCGGAAAACGCTCTAGCTTGCGGCGGTGCCGACGGGATCCCGGCGCAGCGGCTGGGACATGCAGTGCACGCCGCCGCCGGCCTGCAGGAACATCGACATCTCGGGATCGTAGACCGTGAAGCCCATGGCCCGCAGCTTGCCGATCAGCCCCTTGGCTTCGGCCGGGGCGATGACCCGCTCATTGCCGAGCGCCATGACGTTGCAGCCGAGGGCCATGGTCTCCTTGAAGCTGACCGGCACGATCTCGATGCCCCTGCCCTTCAGCCAATCCACCACGTCCGGTTCCGTCGTGTCGAGGCAGACCGCCGCGCACTTCTCGGCCAGCATGCAGACCATCAGGTCGATGTGGACGTAGAAGCTGTCGATCGGCGCGTACTTGACCTCCCAGCCCTCCTTGGCGAGCCAGTCGCCGACCTCGCGCGCGGCGACCTCCTCGCAGCGCAGGCCGGTGAAGCCGATCAGCACGGCGCCCGGCTCGATCATGTTGAAGTCGCCGCCCTCGAAGTTGCCGGCGCTGACCATGTCGTAGATCGGGATGCCCGCCTCGAGATAGAAGCGCAGGCAGGAGGCATACTCGCCGCGGCGGCGCGGGTTGGCGAGCTGGCAGATCACCGCGCCGAAGGGCGTCATGAAGCTCGAATCGCGGGCATAGACCTGATAGGGCGTGGCCTCGTTCTCCGGCAGGAAGCGGCAGGCGACGCCGGCGCCCTCGTAGGCCTCGACCAGCTCGCGGTGCTGGCGCACGGCGAGCTGCTTGTCGAAGCGGCGGCCCTTGCGCTGCGTGTCGCGGACGATCGAGCTGTAGGCCGCGTTCTCCGATTCCATCCAATGGAAGGTCTCGGCCGGCCCGAGCAGGACCTCGCGCAGCAGACCGTATTCGCAGTCGGCGCCCCAGCCCTCGGCCTTCGGGGTGCCGCCAGAAGGACGGCGGGCCCGTAGGGGCCCGCCGCCGTTGCTCGCCATCGACATGGCGATTCTCTCTTCTTCTGCGCCTAGCTGGCGAACCACCAGCGCTCGGCGTTCTTGTGGCCGTCGAGCTCCCAGTTGTTCGCCATCTGCTCGGGCAGGCCGATGTTCTTCGTCGCCGCGTGGGTGTAGGCCATGAACAGCGGGATCACCGAGCCGCCCTCTTCGTTCAAGATGAGCTGCATCTCGACGTAGAGCTCGCGGCGTCTGTCGGTGTCGAGCTCGGCGCGGGCTTCGACCAGCAGCTTGTTGAACTTCTCGTGCTCCCAGAAGGCCTCGTTCCAATCCGCACCGGAAGAGTAGATCTGCGAGAAGACCCAGTCCTCGGTCGGCCGGCCGCCCCAGTAGCTGGCGACCCAGGGCTTGACCAGCCAGACGTTCGACCAGTAGCCGTCGTTCGGCTCGCGCACGACCTCGAGCGAGATGCCGGCCTTCTTGGCCGACTCGGTGTAGAGCTCGGCCGCGTCGACGGCGCCCTCGAAAGCGGTGTCGGCGGTATGGAACTTGATCGTCTGGCCTTCCATGCCCGCCTTCTTGAAGTGATGCGCCGCCTTGTCGGGATCGTATTGCCGCTGCGGGACCTCCTCGGGCGTGGCGCGGTAGATGTTGGCCGGACCGACCGGGTGGTCGTTGCCGACCTCGCCGTAGCCCTTGACGATCTTCTTCAACATCTCCTCGCGGTCGATGGCGTACTTCATCGCCAAGCGAAGGTCGTTGTTGTCGAAGGGCGGCTTGTTGCTGTGCATCGGCATCGTGGCGTGCTTGTTGCCGTTGGTGTGGAACACCTGGACGTCCTGCAGGCGCTCGAGCAGATGCACGGTCTTGAGGTCGAGGTTGGTGATGACGTGAAGCTCGCCGCCGCGCAGCGCGTTGGTGCGCGCGGCCACGTCGGCGATGAAGAGGTTCTCGACCGAATCGAAGTGGGCCCGGCCCTCTTTCCAGTAGTTCGGGTTCTTGGTCACGACCGAGGTCACGCCCGGCTCGAACTTCTCGAGCACATAGCCGCCGGTGCCGGTGCCGGACTCCCAATCGATGCCGCCGCCGTCCTTGGCCGGGCAGATCACCAGGTGATAGTCGCTGACCAGGAAGGGGAAGTCGGCGTTGCCGCCGGCCAGTGTGAAGACCACCGTGTCGTTGCCGTCAGCCTTGACGTCCTCGATCGGCGCGACGATGCCCTTGGCCGCGGACTTGGTGTCCTCGCCGCGGTGGTGGTTGAAGGACTCCACGACGTCGTTGGCGTCCATGGTCTTGCCGTTGTGGAACTCGACGCCCTGGCGCAGCTTGAAGGTCCAGCGCGTCGCGTCGGCCGAGGGCTCCCAGCCTTCCGCCAGCTCGCCGACGAGCTGACCGGAGGGCTCGATCTCGGTCAGGTTATTGCGCAGCTGGCCGAAGCTGACGTTGATCATGTAGGAGTCGAGCGTCTGCGCCGGATCGAGCACGTCGCTAGTGCCGCCGCCGGTGATGGCCTGGCGCATGTCGCCGCCCGACTTGGGCATCGCCGCCTCGGCCTTGTCGAAGAAGGATGACGCAACGACCGCCGAAACGCCGGCTGCCGTCGCCTGCTGCATAAAACCGCGCCGGCTGAGCGGCCGGCTCTTGGCCAAGGACTCCAAGAACTCTTTTTGCTTCATCGTCGCCTCCTCCTGTTCTCTTTTAGGGCTGTTCTCTTTTAGGGCTGTTCTCTTGTCGGGTTCTTTTCTCTTAGGGTTCTGGCCCTTCAGGACCGAATTGAAAGCTCCCGTCTGGCCGGGAGGCCGAAAGCCGCCCGGCCCCGCGCCGCGCGGGCTGAGGATAGTCGCTGATCGCCGGTCCGGCCAAAGACTATCTTGCCCCCCATATCGGCCCCTTTAGGGCTGCCTGAGGGGCCGCCTGGCACCACCGCAGGTTGCCGGACAGGGCCCGAGGGCGGGCCGCCCGGGGATCTGAGATTGAAGACTCGGGAAATGGGGTGACGGCGCGACCGGCGGTCACTTGCTCGCGGAATAGCTCTCCTGGGCGCTGCCGCTGGCGGCCAGGACCGCCGCCTGGGTCCGATTCGAGACCCCCAGGGCCCGCAAGATCGCGGAAATGTGAATACGCACCGTGTGGGCGGACACGCCGAGCTCGCGCGCGATCTCGGGATTCGACTTGCCCTGCGCCAGGAGCTCGAAGACCTCCTTCTGGCGCTGGGTCAGGGCCTCGACGAGGCGCCGGTTGTCGGCGGCGGCGCTCGGCGAGGTCGCCGGACGCGCCGCTTCGCCCTGACTGAGCAGGGAGCGCGGCACGTAGATGTTGCCGTCGAGGACCTGGCGCAGGCCGAGCACGATCTCTTCCGCGGTGGCCGCCTTCGGGATGTAGCCCATGGCGCCAAGCTCTATAGCACGGATGACATCGCGTCGTTGTTCTATGACAGACAGCACGACGACGGGAATCTGCGGCGCTGCGCTGCGCAGCGCGCCGAGTCCCGCGAAGGGCTCACTATCGGGCATGACGAGGTCAACGGTGATGAGATCGATGTCCGAGACGCCGCGAACGACCTTTTCGGCTTCGTCGAAACGGTTGGCTTCCAGGATCTCGACTTCGTCGTCCAGAGTCTTCAGGAGTTGCATCAACCCCGTTCGGAACACCGAATGGTCATCAACAACAAGGATTTTCATAGCGACGACAACCCCCACCCTATGAGTTTCGTTGAGCCCGAGTCCTGCAGCCTCGACAGCCGAAGCTTCTTTTCAGGTCTGGCCGCCCCTCCGGGTCCCCCTTGGGAAATCCCTAAGGATGTTGGGGGGTTTGCCCCCGCACTTTCCAGGGCACAAGCCCCGCTCACAACGCTTATCAGCCACATCTCGTGGTAGAGATCAACATCGGATAATCCCATAACCTTAGCATAAGTGACCGTAGCGCCAACCAATCCGAGTGCACGGCGACTTAACCGGGTTTTAAAGGGATTCACGTAAGATTGTTGATGCAGGTTATGTCGTCGTCGTTCTTTTAGACGGCGAACAGACGACCGGTCGGTGTCACGGCATTCATGCAGAACCGTGACTCCTGGCGCCCACGCGGCACCGGTCACTTAGGGCGAGTAGGCGCAGCTTGTAGGTCGGCGGGCCATCTCTTGGACCGGTTTGCCGATCGCTTGGTTGTGTTCGACCAGGAGGGTCTCGATGCCGCTCGATGACAAGCCGCGCGACGCCGTCAAGCCGAAGGACAAGAGCTCAGTCGAAGACTTCGAGCTCGAGGGAAATTCGGCCCAAGCGAAGCGGCAACTGACTCGCGATGAGACCGCCGAGACCTACGTCGAGCCGGTCAACTTCGAGCGCGAGACGATCGCGCCGAACATCACCTTCGGCACCCGCCTGGTTGAAGGCAACGAGGCGACCGGCTTGCCGTCCTTGGCCGATGGTACCGGCGTCGGCAGCGTCGGCGGCGACGAGGCCGGACCGGCGATCCCAGGTGCCAGCGATGGCATCGGCGAAGGCAGCGGCGCGACAGCCACCGGCGTCGAGGACAACACGCCGGGCGGCGCCGGGACGGTGGAGCCGAACGCGTTCGGCGCGGCCGGCGCGGCCGAGCTCAGCAGTCTCGATCTCAGCGGACCGAACGACGCGGAGCTCCAGGAGCTGATTGGCGCGCCGGGTTTCGGCGAGCGAGAGGCGAGTCCGGATCCGGCGGTGGCGGCAAGCGGCCAGGCGCCCACGTCGGACGGCGACGCCGGCACGACGAACGAAGCGGACACGACGCCGGACCCGGCGGAGGGACCGGACGGAGCGGACGCACCGGCCGCGCTCGGCGGCGTCGGCGCGGTCGTGGACAGCGATGCCGGCGCCAACACGGTCTCCGAAAGCGCCGCGGACGGCAGCGTCGTGGGCATCACGGCGCAGGCCAGCGATCCCGATGCCGGCGATAACGTCAGCTACAGCCTGCTCGACGACGCCGGCGGCCGCTTCGCCATCGACAGCACGACCGGCGTGGTCACCGTCGCCGACAGCAGCCTGCTCGACTTCGAGACGACCACCGGACACAGCATCACGGTCAAGGCTACCTCAGACGACGGCTCGACCAGCACCGAGAGCTTCACGGTCAACCTCACCGACGATACGTCAGAGGCCGCCGTCGGTGCCATCACCGACAACGACGGCACAGCCAATAGCGTCTCCGAGAGCGCCGCCAACGGCACCGCTGTCGGCATCACTGCCCTGGCCACGGATGCCGATGCGACCGACGACGTCAGCTACAGCCTTGATGGCAGTGCCGGTGGCAGGTTCGCCATCGACAGCTCGACGGGCGTCATCACCGTCGCTGACAACAGCCTGCTCGACTTCGAGACCACGACATCCCACACGGTCACCGTCAAGGCCACCTCGGACGACGGTTCGACCTCGACCGAGACCTTCACCATCAACCTGACCGACGACACCTCCGAGGCCGCGGTCGGTGCCATCACCGACAACGACGGCACCGCCAACTCCGTCTCCGAGAGCGCAGCGAATGGTACCGCCGTGGGCATCACGGCCCTGGCGACCGATGCCGATGCCACCGACGACATCAGCTACAGCCTCGACGGCAGTGCCGGCGGACGCTTTGCCATCGACAGCTCCACCGGCGTCATCACCGTCGCCGACAACAGCCTCCTCGACTACGAAACCACCACGTCCCACACGGTGACGGTCAAGGCCACCTCGGATGATGGCTCGACCAGCACCGAGACCTTCACGATCAACCTGACCGACGACACGTCGGAAGCGTCGGTCGGCGCCATCACCGACAGCAACGCCGCGGCAAACTCTGTTTCCGAGAGTGCCGCGAACGGCACGGCTGTCGGCATCACCGCCCTGGCCACCGATGCCGACGCCACGGACGATGTCAGCTACAGCCTCGACGGCAGCGCCGGTGGCCGCTTTGCCATCGACAGCTCGACCGGTGTCATCACCATCGCCGACAACAGCCTGCTCGATTTCGAGACGACGACCTCTCACACGGTGACGGTCAAGGCCACCTCCGACGACGGCTCGACTTCGACCGAGACCTTCACCATC
>JANQLT010000077.1 GCA_028280455.1 Kiloniellales bacterium | reverse complement strand
AAAGCGCCTGGTCGGCGCTGGAGGACAAGCCCTCCTGGCGCTGGCTGCGCAAGCCGGAGACCGGCCTGGTGATGGTGCGGGGCCGCGCCGGCGGCACGGGCCGTGCCTTCAACCTCGGCGAGATGAGCGTGACCCGCTGCGTCCTGGTGACCGAGGAGGGCCACAGCGGCCACGCCTACGTCGCCGGCAGCGACCGGCGCCATGCCGAGCTGGCCGCCCTGTTCGACGCCCTGCTGCAGGACGAGACGCGCCGCCAGGCCCTGGACCGGGCCTTGCTCACGCCGCTCCGGCACAAGCGCGCGGCGCGCGAGCGCGACCGGTGCGAGGACAGCGCCAGCAGCAAGGTCGAGTTCTTCACCATGGTTCGCGGCGAGGATTGATCGTGACAGCCATCAAGGACATCGCCCTCAAGCCGGGCTTCGACGACCTGGTCATGGACAGCCAGAGGAGCTTCCGCGCCCTGCTCGGCGCCATGGCCCGCCCGGGCAACCCGGTGACGCTGGACTGCGCGCCCGACGCGCCGGAACCGATGCTGCCCGCAGCCGGCGCCGCCTGCCTGACCCTGCTCGACCTCGACACGCCGCTCTGGCTCGGCGCGCAAGCGCGCGAGTCCGAGGCGCTGCGCCGCTACCTCGCCTTCCACTGCGGCTGTCCGCTGGTCGAGCAGCCGGCCGAGGCGGCCTTCGCACTGGTGGTCGACCCCCTGACCATGCCGCCGCTCTCGGCCTTCGGCCAAGGCACCGCCGAGTACCCGGATCGCTCGACGACGGTGATCATCCAGGTGCGCGCGCTCCATGTGGAGGGCCAAGCGCTGCTGCGCGGCCCGGGCATCGCCAACAGCCAGAGGTTCGACGCCACGCCCCTGTCGCTCGACTTCTGGGACCAGGTCCGGGCCAACCACGAGACCTTCCCGCTCGGCGTCGACCTGCTCTTCGCGACCGCCGACCGGGTCGCCGCCCTGCCCCGCTCGACGAGCCTGGAGATCGTCTGATGCCGGAGATTTCCTGATGTACGTCGCGGTCAAGGGCGGCGAGAAGGCCATCGCCGGCGCCCACGCGCTGCTGGCGAAAGCGCGCCGGGGCGACCGCGCGCTGCCGGAGCTGTCCCTCGAGCAGATCGCCGAGCAGCTCGGGCTGGCGGTCGACCGCGTCATGACCGAAGGCTCGCTCTACGACCGCCGGGCGGCCGCGCTGGCCATCAAGCAGGCGCGCGGCGACCTGATCGAGGCGATCTTCCTGTTGCGCGCCTACCGCACGACCCGACCGCGCTTCGGCAACAGCCTGCCGCTGGACACCGCCGAGATGCGGACCGAGCGGCGCATCTCGGCGACCTTCAAGGACCTGCCGGGCGGCCAGGTCCTGGGGCCGACCTTCGACTACACCCATCGCCTGCTCGATTTCGGCCTGGCCGAGGCCGAGCCGGCACAGGGAGCGGACTCGCCCGCCCTTCCGGTCGAAGGATCGGAGTCGCAAGACGGCCCGGAAGCCATGCCGCGGGTCGTCGACCTGCTCGACCACGACGGGCTGATCGAGCGGGAAGCGCCGGCCGACGAGGAGAGCGTCGGCGACCTGACGCGCGAGCCCCTGGCCTTCCCCGCCGAGCGCGACCTGCGCCTGCAGAACCTGGCGCGCGGCGACGAGGGCTTCCTGCTCGGCCTGGCCTATTCGACGCAACGCGGCTACGGCCGGACCCATCCCTTCGCCGGCGAGATCCGCTTCGGCACCGTCAGCGTCGAGCTGGTGCCGGAAGAGCTGGGCTTCGCCATCGAGATCGGCGAGATCGCCGTGACCGAATGCCAGATGGTCAACCAGTTCAAGGGCTCGGCCAAGGAGCCGCCGCAGTTCACCCGGGGCTACGGCCTGACCTTCGGCCATTGCGAGCGCAAGGCCATGGCCATGGCCCTGGTCGACCGCTCCTTGCGCTGCCGCGAGCTGGGCGAGCCGGTCGAGGCGCCCTGCCAGGACGAGGAGTTCGTCCTGTCCCACAGCGACAACGTCCAGGCGACCGGCTTCGTCGAGCACCTGAAGCTGCCGCACTACGTCGACTTCCAGTCGGAGCTGGAGCTGGTGCGCAAGATGAGAGCATCCCATGAACGAAACCGCGCCGATTCGTCGGACTAGCGCCTTGCCGGAGAGCGGCGACCTGCACTCGGACGGTGTCGGCGCGACCGCTTCCGACGCGACCGCTGCCGACGGGGCCTACAACTTCGCCTTCCTCGACGAGCAGACCAAGCGGATGATCCGCCGCGCGCTGCTCAAGGCCGTGGCGATCCCCGGCTACCAGGTGCCCTTCGCGAGCCGCGAGATGCCCATGCCCTACGGCTGGGGCACCGGCGGCGTGCAGGTCACGGCCGCGATCATCGGGCCGGAAGACATCCTCAAGGTGATCGACCAGGGCGCCGACGACACCACCAACGCCGTCTCGATCCGGCAGTTCTTCGTGCGCACCACCGGGGTCGAGACGACGACCGAGACCGGCGACGCGACCATCATCCAGACCCGCCACCGGGTGCCGGAGCAACCGCTGCAGGAAGACCAGATCCTGGTCTACCAGGTGCCGATCCCGGAGCCGCTGCGCTTCCTGGAGCCGCGCGAGACCGAGACCCGCACCATGCACGCCCTGCGCGACTACGGCCTGATGCACGTCAAGCTCTACGAGGACATCGCCAAGCACGGCCACATCGCGACGACCTATGCCTATCCCGTGCTGGTCAACGGCCACTACGTGATGGATCCCTCGCCGACCCCGAAGTTCGACAATCCCAAGATGCACGAGATGGCCGCCCTGCAGCTCTTCGGCGCCGGCCGCGAGAAGCGCATCTACGCCATCCCGCCGCACACCAAGGTCAAGAGCCTCGACTTCGAGGACCACCCCTTCGAGGTGCAGCGCTGGTCGAGCTGCTGCGCGCTCTGCGGCGCGACGGACTCCTTTCTCGACGAGATCGTCACCGACGACCGCGGCGGCCGGATGTTCGTCTGCTCCGACACCCACTACTGCGAGACGCGGCGCGCCGCGGGCCATGTCGGGCTCGCCGCGGCGCAAGGAGCCGAGCCGTGACCCGCGACGACGACGGCCTGCTGCTGCGCGCCCGCGACCTCAGCTTCCACTTCGGCGAGCAGGTCGCCTGTAAGGACGTCAGCTTCGACCTCTGGCCGGGCGAGGTGCTGGCCGTGGTCGGCGAGTCCGGCTCCGGCAAGACCACGCTCCTGAAGTGCCTCTCGGCACAGCTCCAGCCGCAGTCCGGCAGCGTCCGCTACCGGCGGCGCGACGGCGCGCTGGTCGACCTCTTCGACCTGAGCGAGGCGGAGCGGCGCTTCCTGATGCGCACCGACTGGGGATTCGTGCACCAGAACCCGCGCGACGGCCTGCGCATGACGGTCAGCGCCGGCGGCAACATCGGCGAGCGGCTGATGGCGGTCGGTGCGCGGCACTACGGCCAGATCCGCGGCGCGGCGAGCGACTGGATGGAACGGGTCGAGCTGGAGGTCGGCCGGATCGACGAGAAGCCGACGGCCTTCTCCGGCGGCATGCAGCAGCGCCTGCAGATCGCCCGCA
>JANQLT010000068.1 GCA_028280455.1 Kiloniellales bacterium | reverse complement strand
CCCAATAGGATACTGCCGTGGGTGGCCGGGAGGGGGAGCGGGCCGGTGCCGTCCGATCGGAAAACGCTCTAGCAAGCTCTCCGCTCCCGGCATTACTCCGCCGCCGCCGCCGGCGTGCTGCGGCGCACCCGGACCCGCTCGCCGATGTGCTTCAGGCGGGCGAGGTTGCGCAGCTTCTCGATCAGCGCCGCGGTGAGCTCGTAGCCTTCGGCCAGGACCAGGTCGCCCGCCAAGGTCGAGACGTCGGCGGCCAGCCGGTCGCCGGCCTTGAGCATGGCCGGCGCCACCTCGATGACCTGGTCGGCCTGGCCGGCGGCGCGGTCCGGCGCGAGCAGCGCGCGCTGCGCGCGGACCGCCGACAGCAGCTCGGGATCATGGGCGCCGGCGTCCCGCGCCAGGCTGTCGAAGGCCGACTCGCTCGGCTCGAGGCCCGAGGCGAAGGCGTGCAGGTCGTCGAGGATCTTGAGCAGCCGGGCGCCGACGGGGATGTCCTGGCCGCGGGTCTCGTCCTCGGGGAAGCCGCCGCCGTCGAAGCGCTTCTGCTGATAGAGCACGATCTCGGCCACCGGCTTCATGCGCGGGATGTTGCCGATCAGGTCGCGGCCGACCGCCGGCACCCGGGCCAGCAGCTCCTGCTCCAAGGCCTCGATCGCCCGCTCGTCGCGGCCGCGCAGCTCCGGCGGCAGGGTCACCTCGCCGATGCGCGCCAGCATGGCCGCCATCTCGATGGCCCAGGGCTGGCGCAGCTCGAGCGCCCGCGCCATGTCGCCGGCCCAGCGCCGCAGCGTCGTGCCGCGGCCGAAGGACTGCGGGTCGACGATCGAGAGCAGGTCGACCAGGACCTTGACGCTGCCGGCCAGGGTCTTCTCGAGCAGCTCCTTCTCGGCCGACTGCAGGCGGTGCTGCGCCAGCGCCTCCTGCAGCGCCTGGGCGAAGTCCTCCGGCTCGATCGGCTTGGTCAGGAAGCGGAAGATGCGGCCCTGGTTGACCGCGTCCATGGCGGTCTTCTGGTCGGCGTTGCCGGTCAGCATCATGCGCACGGTGAGCGGCGCCTTGGCCATGACGGCCTCGAGCAGCGCGACGCCGTTCATGCCCGGCATGGTCATGTCGCTGACCACGACGGCGAAGGGCCCCTGCTCGGCGAGGCATTCCAGGCCCGCCGCGCCGCCCTCGGCGGTGACGATCTCGAAGCGCTTGCGCAGTTGCCGCCTGTAGGCCGAGAGGACGTTGGCCTCGTCGTCGACCAGCAGGATCTTCTGCGTCATGCCACGGCCTCCAGCGCGTCGCCCGACGCCGCCAGCGGCAGCACGACGGTGAAGCAGGTCCCCGCGCCGGCGCGCGAGTCCAGGGAGATCTCGCCGCCATGCTTGCTGACCACGATGTCGCGGACGATGGCCAGGCCCTGGCCGGTGCCCTTGCCGACCTCCTTGGTCGTGAAGAAGGGATCGAAGATCCGCTCCTGGATCTCGTCGGGAATGCCGTGACCGCTGTCGGCGATGCGCAGCTCGACGACGCCGTCGCCGCCCTGGGTCGAGACCGAGAGCCGGCCGAGGCTCTCGCCGCCTTCCATGGCCTGGGCGGCGTTGACGATCAGGTTGAGCAGCACCTGGTTGATCTCGGCGGCGACGCAGGTCACCGGGCCCAGGGACTGGTCGAGCGCGAGCTCCAGCTCGGCCGCGTGCTTCCAGGAATTGCGCGAGACGGCGAGGGCGTTCTCGACGGCCCGGTTGAAATCGATCGGCTCCCGGGTCTTCGAGCCGGGATGCGAGAACTCCTTCATGGCCTGGACGATGCTGGCGATCTGCTGGACGCCCTCCAGCGACTGGCTCATCGCCTTGGGCAGCTCTTCCATCAGATAGTCGAGGTCGGCCTCGGCGACCGCCCTGTCGATCCCGGCCAGGGCCGCCTCGAGCGGCCCGGACCCGCCCGCAGACTGGCGCGCGGCCTCGTGCAGCGCGGCGTAGTGCCGCAGCACGCTCTCCAGGTCGGCGAAGCTCTCGATGACGAAACGCAGGTTGTCGCCGATGTACTGACTGGGCGTGTTGATCTCGTGGGCGATGCCGGCCGCCAGGGTGCCGAGCGACTCCAGCTTCTGGGCATTGATCAGGCGGGTCTCGAGCTGCCGGCGCTCCTGCTCGCGCTCGACCCGGGCGGTGATGTCGCGGACCACGACGATGATGATCCGGCGCCCGTTGACCTCCGTGTCGGAGATCGAGAAGTCGGCCGGAAAGGCGCCGCCGTCCCGGCGCAGGGCGATCTCGGCGGGGATGCCGTCGAGCGCCGCGAGCTGATCGCTGCTCAACAAGGCGCTCTTGGCGTCGCCGCCGAAGACCTTCGGCAAGAGGTCGCCGATGGGACGGCCGATCAGCTCGTCCGGCGTGTAGCCGAACATGCGCGTCGCCGAGGCGTTGCAGGTCTGGATCAGCGCGTCGTCGTCGATCGTCACGATGCTCAGGGTGATCGCGTCGATGATCGCCTGCAGCTCGCCGCTGCTGGCGCGGAGCTGCTGGTTGGACTCGAAGAGCTCCTGGGCCTTGAGATCGAGCAGCCGCTCGGCCTCTTGACGCGCCCGCCGCTCGCGCTCGATCCGGCGGTGCAGCGGCTCGACGGTCGGCGGATCGGTCATTGGCGGGAGGTCATCGGCGGCTCGCGGGCACGGCTCGTTCAGGCGGCCCAGCGGTCCAGGACGAAGCGAACCTTGGTGCCGTCCGCGGCCTGCTCCTCGACCTGCAGCGAGATCTGCTCGCCGTAGTGCTCGATGCTGGCGGCGATCAGGCCCTCGGCCAGCTTCGCCATGCCGCGCGGCGAGCTGTAGTCGAGCACCAGCCGCTCGGGCGAGGGCTTGTGGCACTCGAACTTCGGCAGCTCGGCGTCGGGATAGAGCTTGCGGACGTCGCGGTGGATCTTGTCCTCGATGCCTTCGAGCAGGCGAAAGACCGACCCCGCCGAGCTGAAGTAGTCGCCGTGCTCCTCGGCGAAGCGGCTCAGCAGGTAGCGCCCGAAGGCGAACAGCAGGTCGGGCACCGCCAGGCCGGTCTCCTGCGACAGGACCCCGACCAGGCGGACCATCTCGCCGGCATCGTAGGTGCCGACGGCGGTGTAGGCGCCCTGGTTCGGCAGCTCGGCCAGGTCGATGATCCGCTCGACCAGCTCCGGCGAGAAGCTGGCCTCGACCATGTCGAAGAACTCGGTGAAAACGACACCCTTCATAGCGGAGACTCCCGGTCTCTCTCGAAGGGTCAGAACTAGCACTTAAGGATTAATAAATTATCCCTTTTGGCAGAGTTCTTACGGCCGGGGCGGCGGCAGCGAAAAGCCGCCGGGAGCGGGGCTCGACCGGCGGCTTTCGGCTGTTGGAGCGGGCGATGAGATTCGAACTCACGACTTCAACCTTGGCAAGGTTGCGCTCTACCCCTGAGCTACGCCCGCTCGCTTAAAACCCCGGCGCGCTTG
>JANQLT010000030.1 GCA_028280455.1 Kiloniellales bacterium | reverse complement strand
GAACCTGGTTGAGTTATCTAGGCAGGTCCTTCCAGCCGGCCGCAATGTCAGCAAAGTCAAATACTTCACAGCTCGAGTCTCGGGAGCTGCAGACCCCGGGGCTCCCGGCCGCCAACAAGTCTATCTCGGTGCACTTCGGACGCTGCCTGAGATTGAAATTCACTTTGGCCGGTTCCTTGCGAAGTCGATTTGGCGCCCGCTGATTAATTTGCCGATTGCGGGCGAAGAGATCCATCTCCCACAAGCAGTGACTTTGCCAGTGGGTGATCATCCTGTCGCCGGAACACCAGCTAAAGTGCTGCCAATCGGTCGCTATCCGAACAAGTCCAAGCAGTCCGGCCGCAGACGGAAGCGGAAGATCCCGCGACCGCTGCCCAATGTCGTGCTGGCTGAGGTTCACACGATGGAAGAGAAAGGATCCGACGTGAACCTGGCATCGCATCTGTTAAACGACGCCTGGAAAGGTGTCTTCGATGAGGCGGTGGTGATCTCCAACGATACGGATCTCATTGAGCCGATCAGGATGGTCACCGTCGAACGAGGGAAAACAGTTCACGTCGTATGCCCAGGTCGATGGCAGGCTGCCCCTCAACTGGCTGCAGTGGCCACTCATGTGCGCCACATTCGAAGGCCAATGCTCCTGGCCGCGCAACTCCCAAATCCAATTCCTGGCACCACAATCCGAAAGCCCTCAGGGTGGTAGTGGGAGAGCCGCGGTGTTCACGCCAAGCTCAACGACGCCGTCCCCCGCAGTCGCAACAGCGCAATCCTGTGCACCTGCTCCAGCGCTGTCGCGAACTCGGTCTCCAGGTCGTTGCCGACCCTGGCTTCGAAGGCGGCGAGGATCTCGGCGCGGGTCTTGCCTTTGACGGCCAGGATGAAGGGGAAGCCGAAGCGGGCGGTGTAGCGCGCGTTCAGGTCCTGGAAGCGGGCCAGCTCCTCCGGGTTGCAGTGGTCCAGGCCGGCGCCGGCCTGTTCGGCGCTGGAGGCGGCGGTGAGGTCGCCGGCCAGGGCCAGGCGGCCGGCCAGGTCGGGGTGGGCGCGGAGCAGGGCGAGCTGGGCGTCGCGGCCGGCGGCCTCGACCACGGCGGCCATGGCGGCGTGCAGCACCTCGGGGTCGGCGGCCAGATCGGCCTGGCCGCCGCCGCCATGGCGGCGTGCAGCGTCGTAGACGGCCTCGGCGACCCAGGGCGAGTGCTCGTAGATGCCGCCGTAGCGGGCGACGAAGGCGGCGCGCTCCTGCTGGCTCACGGGCTCGGGCGCTCCCCTAGCGATTCGGTCTCAAGTCTGGTTTCATAGTCTATTGAGTTGCCGACGATTCTAGCATCTTCGCGCCCGCAGGGGGCTTTGCCGCCGGGCGCGGGAGGGGGCCTTGGGGCGCTTGACGACGCACGTTCTGGACACGGCCCACGGCCGCCCCGGCCAGGGCATCCGGATCGAGCTTTACCGGCTGGACGCGGAGCGGCGCCTCGCGGCCGAGGCCGAGACCAATGCCGACGGCCGCTGCGACGGGCCGCTGCTGGAGGGCGAGGCCTTCGGGCCCGGGACATACGAGCTGGTGTTCCATGCCGGCGACTACTTCGCCGCCCAGGGCGTGGCGCTGCCCGAGCCGCGTTTCCTCGACCGGGTGGTGGTCCGCTTCGGCATCGCCGAGGCGGGTGCGCACTATCACGTGCCGCTGCTGATCTCACCCTACGGCTACAGCACCTATCGCGGGTCCTAGGGTGGGCGAGTCATGACCGGGGCCATCCGATTCCTGCTCGGCGACGAGCCGCGGAAGGTCGCCGGCCTCGACCCCAACCTGACGGTGCTCCGCTATCTGCGGGAGCAGGAAGGGCTCTGCGGCACCAAGGAGGGCTGCGCCGAAGGCGACTGCGGCGCCTGCACCGTGGTGCTCGGCGAAGAGGTGGACGGCCGGCTGCGGCACCGGGCGGTCAACGCCTGCATCCAGTTCCTGCCGACCCTGCAGGGCAAGCAGCTCATCGCGGTCGAGCACCTGAAGGCGGCCGATGGCAGCCTGCATCCCGTGCAGCAGGCGCTGGTCGAGAGCCACGGCTCGCAGTGCGGCTTCTGCACCCCCGGCTTCGTCATGTCGCTCTTCGCGCTCTACCGCGACGGCGGTGCCCGGGACCGCGGTGTCATCGACGACGCCCTGGCCGGCAACCTCTGCCGCTGCACCGGCTACGGCCCGATCGTTGCCGCCGCCCGGTGCATGGGCGCGGGCGACGACGGTGACGAGGCGGCGGTCCTGGCGCAGCTCGCGTCATTCGACGACGGCGAGGCACTGGCGCTCGAGGGGGGCTACTTCGCGCCCCGCACGGCAGACGATCTGGCGGCACGGCTCCTGGCGTACCCCGAGGCCACGATCCTGGCAGGCGGCACCGACGTCGGCCTCTGGGTTACCAAGCAGCACCGCCGGCTGGAGCCGATCGTCTACGTCGGCGCCGTCGCCGAGCTGCGCCGGCTGGAGGTCACGGCGGAGCGGATCGAGATCGGTGCGGCGGTGACCTACAGCGAGGCGCATCGGGCCATCGCCGAGGCCTATCCCGACTTCGGCGAGGTGATCCGCCGGCTCGGCTCGCGGCAGATCCGCAACCTCGGCACAATCGGCGGCAACATCGCCAACGGCTCGCCGATCGGCGACAGCCCGCCGCCGCTGATCGCCCTCGACGCCCGGCTAGTCCTGCGCCGGGGCGACGCGCGCCGCGAGATCGCCCTGGAGGACTTCTTCATCGCCTACGGCCAGCAGGACCTCGAGCCGGGCGAATTCGTCGAGACGGTGATCCTGCCGCGCCAGGCGAGCGACTGGCGCTTCCGCTGCTACAAGGTCTCCAAGCGCTTCGACCAGGACATCACCGCCGTGCTCGGCGCCTTCAACCTCAAGCTCGAGGGCGGCCGCGTGGCGGCGGCGCGGATCTGCTACGGCGGCATGGCGGCGACCCCGAAGCGCGCGTCGGCCTGCGAGGCGGTGCTGACCGGCGCGCCCTGGTCCGAGGCGACTCTGTCCCGGGCGCGCGACGCCCTGGCGCAGGACTTTGCGCCGATCGGCGACATGCGGGCCAGCGCCGCCTATCGCCTGCAGGTCGCCCGGAACCTGCTGACCAAGGTCTACGTCGAGACCAGCGAGCCGGCGACGGCGACCCGGCTGGTCGGTGACAGGCAGGTGGCCTATGGCTGAGCCCGCACCCGCGCTCAGCGGCGGCGTCCGCAACCCGCAGGCCCACGACAGCGCGGCCAAGCACGTCAGCGGCGAGGCGCTCTACGTCGACGACATCCCGACGTCGGCCGGCTGCCTGCAGCTTTACGCCGCCATGTCGGAGCGCGCCCACGCCCGCATCGTCGCGCTCGACGTGACGGCCGTCCGAGACGCGCCGGGCGTCGCGCTGGTGCTGACCGCCGCCGACATCCCCGGCATCAACGACGTCAGCCCGACCGGCACGCTCGACGACCCGCTGCTCGCCGACGGCCGGGTGCTGTTCCACGGCCAGCCGATCTTCGCCGTCGCCGCCGAGACCGTCGAGCAGGCCCGCGCCGCCGCGGCCCTGGCGGTGGTCGAGTACGAGGACCTGACGCCGGCCCTGACGGCGGAAGAGGGCTGGGCCAAGCAGGACTACGTCACGCCGCCCCACAAGCTGCGCCGGGGCGAGCCCGGGGCCGCCCTGGCCAAGGCCGCCAAGCGGCTGCAGGGCCGGCTGGCGATCGGCGGGCAGGACCACTTCTACCTGGAGGGCCAGGTCTCGCTGGCGCTGCCCGGCGAGGACGGCGACGTGACGGTGCAAACGTCCAGCCAGCACCCGAGCGAGGTGCAGAGCGCGGTGGCGCACAACCTGGGCCGGCCGGCCAATGCCGTGACCGTCGAGGTGCGGCGGATGGGCGGTGGCTTCGGCGGCAAGGAGACCCAGGCGGCGCAGTGGGCCGTCCTGGCGGCCCTGACCGCGGTCAAGACCGGCCGTCCGGCGAAGATGCGCCTGGACCGCGACGACGACATGATCATGACCGGCAAGCGCCACGACTTCCTCGCCGACTACGACGTCGGATTCGACGCCGAGGGCCGGATCGAGGCGCTCGACCTGTCGCTCGCCTCGCGCTGCGGCTTCTCCGCCGATCTCTCCTCCTCGATCAACGACCGGGCGCTGTTCCACGCCGACAACGCCTACTACCTGCCGAGCGCCGAGCTGCGCTCCTATCCCTGCCGGACCAACACGGTCTCCAACACCGCCTTCCGCGGCTTCGGCGGGCCGCAGGGTATGATGGCCATCGAGCGGGTGATCGAGGCGATCGCCCGCGAGCTCGGTCTCGATCCCTTGGAGGTCCGCAAGCGCAACCTCTACGGCGCGGCGGGACGCGACGTGACGCCCTACCACATGACCGTCGAGGACAACGTCCTGCCCGAGCTGATCGCCGCGCTGGAGGTCAGCGCCGACTACGCCGGGCGCCGCCGCGCCGTCGCGGCCTTCAACCGGGACAACCCGGTGCTCAAGCGCGGCCTGGCGCTGACGCCGGTCAAGTTCGGCATCTCCTTCACCACGACCTTCCTCAACCAGGCCGGCGCGCTGATCCACATCTACCGCGACGGCAGCGTGCACCTGAACCACGGCGGCACCGAGATGGGGCAGGGGCTCTTCGTCAAGGTCGCCCAGGTCGTGGCGGAGGCGCTGCAGGTCGACATCGAGCGCATCAAGATCACCGCGACCAACACCGGCAAGGTGCCCAACACCTCGCCGACCGCGGCCTCGGCCGGCACCGACATGAACGGCATGGCCGCGCTCGCCGCCGCCGAGACCTTGAAGCAGCGGCTCACCGCCTTCGCCGCCGTCGCGTTCGGCGTGCCCGAGGCCGAGGTGCGCTTCCTGCCGAACCGGGTGCGCGTCGGCGATCACGAGCTGAACTTCGACGACCTGGTCGAGCGCGCCTACCTCGGCCGCGTCCAGCTCTCGGCGACCGGCTTCTACCGCACGCCCAAGGTGCACTACGACCGCGACAAGGCCGCCGGCCGGCCCTTCTACTACTTCGCCTATGGCGCCGCTGTCTCGGAGGTGGCGATCGATTGCCTGACCGGCGAGAGCAAGGTGCTGCGCGTCGACATCCTGCACGACGTCGGCCGCTCGCTGAACCCGGCGGTCGACTACGGCCAGATCGAGGGCGGCTTCATCCAGGGCATGGGCTGGCTGACCAGCGAGGAGCTCTGGTTCGACGACCGGGGCCGGCTCGCCACCCATGCGCCTTCGACGTACAAGATCCCGGCCTGCAGCGACCGGCCGGGGGACTTCCGCATGGCGATCTTCGAGCGCGGCGAGAACCGGGAAGAGACGATCCACCGCTCCAAGGCCGTCGGCGAGCCGCCGCTGATGCTCGCCATCTCGGTCTTCCACGCCATCTCCGACGCAATCGCCAGCCTGGGCGACAACCGCCTGCTGCCGGCGCTCGACGCGCCGGCGACGCCGGAGCGCATCCTGATGGCGGTCGAGGACATCAAGCGCCGGGCCGCCGAGGGCTCGAGGGACGCGGCGGCACTCGCCGCGGCGGGCGCGTAGGGCCATGGCCGACCACGAGACCCTGCTGCGCCGCGCCGTGGAGATCTCCGGCATCGAGATGCGCAATCGCCAGGGCGGGCCCTTCGGCGCGGTGATCGCGAGGGACGGCGAGATCGTCGCCGAGGGCCACAACCGGGTGACCACGGCCAACGACCCGACGGCCCATGCCGAGGTCGTGGCGATCCGCGCGGCCTGTGCGGCGCTCGGCACCTTCGACCTCTCGGGCTGCGTGATCTATGCCTCCTGCGAGCCCTGTCCCATGTGCCTCTCGGCGATCTACTGGGCCCGGCTGGAGGCGGTCTACTATGCCAATGCCAGGGAGGATGCGGCGCGGATCGGCTTCGACGACGCCTTGCTCTACACTGAGATCGCCAAGCCGATCGAAGGCCGCAGGCTGCCGATGACGCGCTTGGTCTTGAGCGAGGCCGACGAGATCTTCCGGGAATGGGAGGCGATGGCCGACAAGGTTCCCTATTGAGGGGAAGGGGACCGGTTTTGGGGGTGAGCGTTTGACAACAAACGAGACGGCGAGCGAAACGGCGCTGCTGGAGCTGCGCGGCATCACCAAGGCCTTTCCGGGCATCCTGGCGAACGACCGGATCGGCTTCTCGATCATGCCGCACGAGATCCACGCCCTGCTCGGCGAGAACGGCGCCGGCAAGAGCACGTTGGTCAAGATCATCTACGGCGTGCTGCAGGCCGACGCCGGCGAGATCCTCTGGCAGGGCCGGCCGGTCCGGGTCTCGGGGCCGGCCGCCGCCCGGCGCCTGGGCATCGGCATGGTCTTCCAGCACTTCTCGCTGTTCGAGGCCATGACGGTTTTCGAGAACATCGCCCTGGCGATGGACGGCGAGCGCGACAACCGGGCGCTGCGCGCGCGCATCACCACGCTGTCCAAGACCTACGGCCTGCCGCTCGACCTCGACAGCCACGTCTACGCCCTCTCGGTCGGCGAGCGGCAGCGCATCGAGATCGTCCGCTGCCTGCTGCAGAACCCGAAGCTGCTGATCCTGGACGAGCCGACCTCGGTGCTGACGCCGCAGGAGGTCGAGCGGCTGTTCGAGACCCTGCGCCAGCTCGCGCGCGAGGGCTGCGCGATCCTCTACATCTCCCACAAGCTCGACGAGGTGAAGGCGCTCTGCGACCGGGCGACGATCCTGCGCGCGGGCCGGACCGTCGCCGAGTGCGACCCCAAGGTCGAGACGGCGCGCTCCATGGCCGAGCTGATGATCGGCGCCAAGGTGCAGCCGCCGAGCCGGCCCAAGGCTTCGGGCGAGCGCGCCGAGCGGCTCTCGGTCGCGGGCCTCAGCCTGGTCGCCGAGAGCGCCTTCGGCGTCGACCTGCGGGACCTGAGCCTGTCGGTCTCGGGCGGCGAGATCCTCGGGATCGCCGGCATCGCCGGCAACGGCCAGAACGAGCTGATGGCGGCGCTGACCGGCGAGCGCCTGCTGCCGGTTAGGCCCGACGCCATCGTCATCGACGGCCGGCCGGTCGGCTCCCTGGGACCGCCCGCACGGCGCGCCTTGGGTGCGGTCTTCGTGCCCGAGGAGCGCAACGGCCATGCCGCGATCCCGGCCATGTCGCTGGCCGAGAACGCCTTCCTGACCGCCTTCCGGCGCCTCGGCCTGCTCAAGCACGGGCTGATGAGCGAGGCGCCGACCCGCCGCTTCGCCGGCCGGATCATCGCGGACTACGACGTGCGCACCACCGGCGCCCAGGCCGATGCCGGCAGCCTCTCGGGCGGCAACATGCAGAAGTTCATCGTCGGCCGCGAGATGCTGCAGGAGCCGGGCCTGCTGGTCATCGCCCAGCCGACCTGGGGCGTCGATCCGGGCGCCGCCTCGGCGATCCGCCAGGCCCTGCTCGACCTGGCGGCGAACGGCACGGCGGTCCTGGTGATCTCCCAGGACCTGGACGAGATCCTGGAGATCTGCGACCGCGTGGCGGTGATCTCCGAGGGCAAGCTCTCCGAGGCGCGCCCGGTGGCCGAGATCACGGTCGAGGAGATCGGCCTGCTGATGGGCGGCCTGCACGACCTGGCGGCGCAAGCCCCGGAGGGCCGCGTGGAGCGGGGGAGCTAGGCGATGGCGCTGAGACTCGAGCGGCGCGCCCAGCACTCCCAGCTCATGGTGACGCTGTCGCCGGTGATCGCCATTCTGCTGACCCTGCTCAGCGGCATCGTCATCTTCGCGCTCCTCGGCAAGGATCCCTTCCTGTCGCTCTACACCTTCTTCGTGTTGCCGCTGACCAGCCTCTACGGCCTGACCGAGCTGGGCGTGAAGGCGACGCCGCTGATCCTGATCGGCATCGGCCTCTCCTTCGGCTTCCGGGCCAACGTCTGGAACATCGGCGCCGAAGGCCAGCTTACGCTCGGCGCGATCTTCGGCGGCGGCCTCGGCATCGCCTTCTACGACAGCGACAGTGCCCTGCTGCTGCCGGCCATGATCCTCGCCGGCGTGCTCGGCGGCATGGCCTGGGCGGCGATCCCGGCCTGGCTGAAGACCCGCTTCAACGCCAACGAGATCCTCACCAGCCTGATGCTGACCTACGTCGCGGTGCTGCTGCTGAGCTACCTGGTGCACGGGCCCTGGCGCGATCCGGATGGCTACAACTTCCCGGAATCCCGGATGTTCTCGGAGGCCGGCACCCTGCCGCTGCTGCTCGAGGCCAGCCGCCTGCACCTCGGCGCCGTCATCGCGCTCCTCGTCGTCGTGGCGGCCTGGGTGCTGCTGACCAAGGCGCTGATCGGCTTCCAGCTCCGGGTCGTCGGCCTGGCGCCGGCGGCGGCGCGCTATGTCGGCTTCCGGCAGAAGCGGCTGATCTGGTTCTGCCTGCTGTTCAGCGGCGGCCTGGCCGGGCTGGCCGGGCTCTCCGAGGTCGCCGGGCCGATCGGCCAGCTCACGCCGAGCATCTCGCCGGGCTACGGCTTCACCGCGATCATCGTCGCCTTCCTCGGCCGGCTGCATCCCGTCGGCGTGCTCTTCGCCGGCCTGGTCATGGCGCTGACCTACATCGGCGGCGAGGCGGCGCAGATCGAGATCGGCCTGCCGGCCGCCGTCACCGGCCTGTTCCAGGGCGTGCTGCTGTTCTTCCTGCTGGCCTGCGACATGCTCTCGACCTATCGGATCCGCTTCGTCCGACAGCCGGCCGCTGGGCCGGTCGCCTCGGTCAAGCCGGCCGCCGGGGAGGCGGCGGCGCAATGAGCGGGCTCGATTGGCTGATCCCGGTGGTCCTGACCGTCATCACCGCCTCGACGCCGCTGCTCCTGGCGGCCACCGGCGAGCTGGTCACCGAGCGCGCCGGCGTGCTCAACCTCGGCGTCGAGGGCATGATGCTGGTCGGCGCCATCGCCGCCTTCGCGGTGGCCAGCGCGACGGGCAGCGGCCTGCTGGGCATCCTGGCGGCGCTGCTGGCCGGCGCGGCCATGGCCCTGGTCTTCGCCGTCCTGACGATCTCGATGATGGCCAACCAGGTGGCCTCGGGCCTGGCGCTGACCATCTTCGGCGTCGGGCTCAGCGCCCTGGTCGGCGCCAGCTTCGTCGGCATCGCCCTCGATCCCCTGCCGCAGCTCTCGATCCCGGGGCTCAGCGCGATCCCGGTCCTCGGGCCGATCCTCTTCGGCCAGGACCTGCTGGTCTATCTCTCCTTCGCGATCCTGGCGGCGGTCGCCTGGTTCCTGGCCCGCACCCGGCCCGGCCTGGTGCTCAAGGCGGTCGGCGAGTCCCACGACTCGGCCCATGCCCTGGGCTACCGCGTGATCGCCATCCGCTACGGCGCGACGCTCTTCGGCGGCGCCATGGCGGGGCTCGGCGGCGCCTACCTGTCGCTCTCCTACACGCCCATGTGGGCCGAGAACATGACCGCTGGGCGCGGCTGGATCGCCCTGGCGCTGGTGGTCTTCGCCACCTGGCGCCCGGGCCGCCTGCTGCTCGGGGCCTACATGTTCGGCGCCATCACCATCCTGCAGCTCCATGCCCAGGGGGCCGGGGTCGAGATCCCCTCCCAGTTCATGTCGATGCTGCCCTACCTTGCGACCATCCTGGTTTTGGTGCTGATATCGCGGGACAGCACCAAGATCCGGCTGAACGCCCCGGCCTGCCTCGGCAAGGTCTTCCGGCCGGCGCGTTGAGCCCGGAGAATGGTGCGGCAAAGGGATCGGAAGTCGCCCGGAGAGCGATAGAGGCAACAGCAAGGGAAAGCAGGGAGTCCCGACATGAACCTGAGAGACAGCTTGAAGCGCGCGGCCGGCTTGGCGCTGGCGGGCGGGCTGGTCCTGGCCGCCGCAGGCGCCATGGCCGACGACGACATCAAGGTCGGCTTCGTCTACGTCGGCCCGATCGGCGACCACGGCTGGACCTACCGCCACGACATCGGCCGCCTGGCCATCGAGGAGGCCCTGGGCGACAAGGTCGAGACGACCTTCGTCGAGAGCGTCAAGGAGGGCGCCGACGCCGAGCGCGTGATCCAGCAGCTCGCGGCCAGCGGCCACGACCTGATCTTCACCACCTCCTTCGGCTTCATGAACGCCACCGCCAAGGTCGCCAAGCGCAACCCCAAGGTGATGTTCGAGCACGCCACCGGCTACAAGCGCAGCAACAACCTCTCGACCTACATGGCGCGCTTCTACGAGGGCCGCTACGTCTCGGGCGTGATCGCCGGCAAGCTGACCGAGTCGAACATCGTCGGCTACGTCGGCTCCTTCCCGATTCCCGAGGTGGTGCGCGGCATCAACGCCTTCATGCTCGGCGCCCACTCGGTCAACCCCGACGTCAAGATCAAGGTGGTCTGGGTCAACTCCTGGTACGACCCGGGCAAGGAGGGCGACGCGGCCAAGGCGCTGATCGACCAGGGTGCCGACATGATCGCCCAGCACACGGACTCGCCGGCGCCGCTGCAGGTCGCCGAGAACCGCGGCGTCATGGGTTTCGGCCAGGCCTCCGACATGATCCAGTTCGCGCCCAAGGCCCAGTTGACGGCCGTGATCGACGACTGGAACGGCTACTACGTGGCGCGGGCCAAGGCGGTGATGGACGGCAACTGGGAGTCCGGCGACACCTGGGGTGGCATGGATAGCGGCATGGTCGCCATGGCGCCCTTCACCAACATGCCCGACGATGTCGCCAAGCTCGCCGCCGAGGTGACCGAGGCGATCAGCAACGGCACGCTGCATCCCTTCCAGGGCCCGATCAAGGACCAGTCCGGCAAGGTCGTCGTGGCCGAAGGCGAGACGGTCAGCGACGAGGATCTGCTGCGGATGGACTGGTACGTCATGGGCGTCGAAGGCAAGGTGCCGAAGTAGCGCCTGGCGCTGTCGCGCTTTCCCGCCGTGCCCCGAGCGAGCTGGGGATAACTCGGCCTTCGGGGCGCGGTCTTCGGCCACACGACTCCGGTCGGCACTGTAGTGTCGCGGAGGGGCTCGGCGTGACTCGCCACCGGGCGGGCTCGCTCGTTGATGATCGCCTTTTCGTGTGATGGAGGCTTGGTACGATGCGCATTCCCGGGGCCGAGAAGGCGAGAAACAACCTCCTGAAATGGTCCAGCAATGCGAAATGGGGACCTGTCGGCGCGGAGATCCTCGCGGAGCATCTCGAGCCGGTCCGCAAGGAGTTCGAGCTCGACATAGATGCCGAGACACTGATGGCGATGTTCGGACCCGCTGCCGAGAGCCTTTTAGCCTGCGTGCTGGAGGACTTTTTCACGGCGCGCTTCGGTGAAGAGTCGGAGAACGTCATCGACGACTACCTGGCGCGCCGAGGTTGGCGCGAATCGGTTCCCGGAAAACGCTATCTGGAGAGTCTTCGGGACTCTGTCATGTCCCTCTACGAAGTGGTGGATCTCGAGCCGGGGCGAAGCCTGACGGTTCGGGATCTCATCAGGGGCGGTGAGCCGATCACGGTTGCCGAGAAGCTCGGCTCCGAGACCGCGGCGATCTGGGACCGCTTCGCGGCCCGCATCGTGATCGTCAATGGCAAGACCCACTTCACGGGCTCGCTCCTCCTGTTTCGCCATGAGATCGCAGACGCCTTGGTCTCCAGTTTCAAGGATGCGGTCGACCTCTTGGCTAAAGAGGTGCCGGAGCTGAACGCCGCTGCGGGAAAGGACGAGCCCGTTGACGAGCGGAAGCTACGCGATGCCGTGCTCCGGTTCAGTGTCGGCCGTTTCACGGGGGCTTGGCTGATGGACGCCTTCGCACGCCTGTTGACACCGCCGCAGGTCTGCAATGGCGACGGCCACGACATCGTGCTCTCGAAGTCGTGCTTTCCACTGCTCGTCGACCAGGAGGCGGTGGTTGCCGCTCTGGAGGCGACCCCGGGGCTCCAGCGGGAGGCTCCCGAGGCGATGACCTGGGGCTGGCTTTCGGAGACGGCGCCGGCGGCTTCGGCGGACCAGCCGGACACAGTGGCCTTCGATACCAGAACCGAGTTCGGCGAGACCCTCTTGGGCCATGTCGAGATCAAGGAGGCGGCGCTCCATCTGACCAGCAACTCAGTCGAGCGGGAGGAGCAGGGCCGCGCTCTGCTTCTGGCTCATCTCGACGGCATGCTGGGCGAGGCCTCGATCTCCCATGAGGAATTGGAGATGCCGGGCGAGGGCCACGAGGAGGAAGAGGTCGCGGGGACGATGCCGGAATTGCCCTTCGAGGACGCCGAGGCGGTGCTCGCCGAGGTGGTCGAGGAGCACTATCGGCGCGTGCTCGACGAGCCCTTGCCCTACCTCGACGGCAAGACGCCCAGGGAGGCGGCGATGACCGAGGATGGCCGGGCCGGCGTGATCGGTTGGCTGAAGCTGGTCGAGAACTCCGAGTCTCGGAGAGCCGCGAGCCTGGGGCAGAAGCCCGTCGACTTTCGCTGGATGTGGCAGGAGATGAACCTGAGCGCAGCGCGCTGAGGCGCTGCACCGGCATCTTCGAGCGCAGGAAGGCCGGCACCACCGACGGCCGCATCGTGTGGAGATCTGAGCGCTAGGCCCCCACCGCATCGGGTATCTCAAGCCGTGCGCGAGGCTGTTTGGTCACGGCAGGAGTGCCTGTCGGGCGCCTTGGGCCTTTCCCGGTGGCGGCCAAATATTAATACTTATGGTTAATGTAATTGCGTAAATGAACTACGTGAGATAGATATCCGATGATAGCCTTCCCCTGATATTCGATCCGGGGAGGGACATCATGAAAGCAGCAAATCAAATAGTGCTCGCGCTCTCGCTAGCGCTTGGCGCCTGTTCCTTTAGCCAAACCATCGCGGAGCATGCGATCGACTACAACAAGAGCGTCGCTCAGAGCCGGGATTCACAGCTTCTGCTGAATATCTTGCGAGCGCGCGATCGCCAGCCGATGCACTTCACGGCGCTCTCGTCTTTCACAGGCAACCTCACCTTGGCCTCCAGCGCCGGCTTGGGGGTGGAGATCCCCATCGGCGGCGACGCGGCTCGGAACTACATCTTCAATCCCGAGTTCAACGTCTCTCAAGAAAGCCAGCCGACCTTCGGTGTCACCGTGCTGGAGAACTCCCCGCAGTTCATCAACGCGATCTTGACGCCGCTCGATCTCAGCATCATTCGCTACTTCAAGAACCAAGGCTGGCCGATGGAGGTCCTGCTCTACCTTCTGGTGGAAAGCGCGGAAGTGCGACTCCTTGCAGAGGATGGAAGTCCGGTCGTGGACGAGGAAGGAGTCTCCATGTTCAGCTTCTCCGGTCTCGGCATCGAAGAGTGTGGAGGCTTCGACCGTGCTGTGATCAGGAACAACCCTGGCGGCAAACGCGATAGTGAGTGCTTTCGCGGCATCGTCGACTTCCTTGTCGAAAGACTTGGTGATGGTCGGGAAAGACTGAAGCTCGTTGCACAGGTCAATCGGAGCCCAGTTGGACCCGTGCTCGATCAATGGGTTGGCAAGAACGCCGATGTTCTGCTGCAAGTCCGGGAGAAGGGTTTCACGTTCATTGAGAAGGAAGGCGGCTACCAGCTCTGCGAAACCAGCACCACGTTGAAATTCTGCATTGGTCCCTGTCGGGAAGAGAGGATCGTTGTCGACAAATGCAAGACGCCCGACGGGAAGCGAAAGACAGCAGACGAACCGACTGAAGAAAGTGAAGAGAGGAATGGCGGCGAGGATGACATCGCCTATGGCGATTCACTGCCGCGTGAGGACGAGCTACCCACAAGAAGATCGGGAATGGAGGAAATCGTGGTGCAGAGGGAGGATCTGTCACGCGACCTGAGGGAGAAGTTCGATTCAGGCCAAAAGCTCCAGTTCCGTGCTCATGTCAGGTCGCTTCAAGGCATGCTCTACTACGCCGGAGAGCTGCTGAGGGACGACAACGAGGGCGATGTTCGGGTCTCTGCTAGTCGTAGCAGGAGCGAATGCCCAGGCGCGTTTTCAGGGAATGCGGCCGACCAGGAGGCGCCTGACGACGTCAAGGTCGACGTGCGCATTCCCATCCTCGAGGTCGGCAAGGGCGCGCCGCTGACGAAGACGGTCGTTTCGGTTTCGCACGGCGGCGAGGAGCACTGGATACCGCACGCGGACGACTGTTCCAGGACCCTCTTGACGTTGAACTTCCTCAATCAGGTTTGGGGCCTCTATCAGAGCCGCTCTGCCGTGCCGACGGCGCAGCCACTGATCTCGATTGAGCGCTAGGACCTGGGAGCGCCGATGGCGCTTGTCACCTAGGGCTCAGAAAAGTCGATCCAGAAGGGCTGCGCTCGTTCCATAATGGGCGTCCCAAAGCTTGGTGGCTGCGAGACAAGTGCTATGGACGTCCTGCTGGCCGAGTGGCTGAGCCTGCTGCTGCGCTGGGCGCATCTGATCGTCGGCATCGCCTGGATCGGCAGCTCGTTCTATTTCATCTGGCTCGACCTCGGCCTGAAGAAGAGCGCGGACCTGCCCGAGGGCGTCGCCGGCGAGTCCTGGATGGTGCACGGCGGCGGCTTCTATCACGCGCGCAAGTTCATGGTCGCGCCGCCGGCGCTGCCGGAAGAGCTGCACTGGTTCAAGTACGAGGCCTATTTCACCTGGATCACCGGCTTCCTGCTGCTGGCGCTGATCTACTACTGGGGCGCCGAATCCTTCCTGATCGATCCGCGCGTGCTGGCGCTGGAGCCCTGGGCGGCGATCCTGATCAGCCTCGCGTTCCTGGCCGGCGGCTGGATCGCCTACGACCTGCTCTGCCGCTCGCCTCTCGGCCGCAACACGACGCTCCTGGCAATCCTGGTCTTCGTCTTCTCCGTCGCCGCCGCCTACGGTCTCGGCCTGGTCTTCAGCGGCCGGGCGGCCTTCATCCATGTCGGCGCCATGCTCGGCACGATCATGGCGGGCAACGTCTTCTTCGTGATCATTCCCAATCAGAAGAAGGCGGTGGCGGCGATGCTCGCCGGCAAGCAGCCCGAGCCGGCGCTCGGCCTGCAGGCCAAGCAGCGCTCGACCCACAACAACTACCTGACCCTGCCGGTGCTGCTGATGATGATCAGCAACCACTACCCCATGAGCTACGGCCATCCCCAGGCCTGGGTCATCGTCGCCGGCGTGATCCTGCTCGGCGCCGTGATCCGGCACTTCTTCAACACGCGCAACAGCGGCGGCGGCGGCCTGGCGATCGCCTGGCAGTTCCCGGCGGCGGCGGCGGTGGCGCTCGGCCTGGTCGGCTTCACGGCGGTCGGGCTCGGCGGCCCAGGCAGTGGCGAGCTAGCCGAGACGCCGAGCGCCGCCGAAGCCTTCGCCGTCGTGCAGGCGCGTTGCGTCAACTGCCACTCGGCGGCGCCGAGTCACGAGTCCTTCGAGGAGGCGCCCGGCGGTGTCATGTTCGACGCGCCGGACCAACTGCGCAGCCACGCCGCCCGGGTTCTGGCGCAGACGGTGCTGAGCGACGTCATGCCGCTCGGCAACGAGACCGGCATGACCGGGGAGGAGCGCGCCCTGCTCGGCGCCTGGATCCGCGCGGGGGCGCCGGACTAGCCGGTCGCGGTCTCAGGTCACTTCGAGACCATCCGGTTCACCGTCTTGCGGGCTGCGTCGAAGCCCTCGCGCACCAGCACCTCGTAGAGCGGGATCTGGCCGAGCTGGGACCAGACGTAGTTCTTGAGCTGGTTGAAGGGCCGGCGGGTCAGGTCGGCGTCGGAGAGGCCGAGGTCGTCGCGGGCGATCTGCTGCAGCAGGGGCCAGGTGTAGAGGTGGGCAGCGCCCATGGTGTAAGGCCAGTTCATGTCGGCCAGGTGGGTGACCCACTGCTCGGCCGGCACCGGCGCCAGCACCATCTCGCTGCCCTTGCGCTCCAGCAGGCCGTAGTCGACCGGGTCGACCTGGGCCATGACCGCGGCGGCCTTGATGAAGTGGGCGACCCGGTCGAGGCCGATCCAGTTGCAGACCACCCGGTGGCCGTCCATCGAGGCGTCCAGCAAGGAGAGCTGATGCGCCGCCGCCATGGCCATGACGATGCGCGAGTCGAAGCGCCGGTACATCAGCTCGGCCGTGACGTAGATGCAATGGGCGTGCCAGGTGTCGTCGCAGACCGTGCGCGGCTCCTCCAGCCAGGAGCCGTCCTCCAGCCACTGGTAGAGCCAGACCTTCGGATACTCGTGCACGCAGAGCGAGGCCGCCGGCAGGTCGCGGTTGATCGGCAGGCCGAACATCTGCCGGTAGTTCTCGGTGTAGGCGTCGGCCATGCGGATGTTGTAGGCGACGGTGATCGCCAGGCCGCCGGGATGGGCGTTGTAGAAGTCGTTGTGGCTCGAGGGCGCGGTCAGGTAGGTCTGCGGCGACATGTGCCCGCTCGGCCAGACGTGCTCGGGGTCGTCCTCGGCGTTGAAGAAGCCGAGCTTGACCATCTCGTCGAAGAGCTTGCGGCGGTCGTCGTCGCTCGGATAGAGCTCGAGGAAGGTGACCTGCGGCTTGGCGATGCACTCGGTCATCAGCCGCCGGTAGCCCGGGTCCTCGAGGCTGGCCGCGGTCTGCAGCAGCTCGTCGTAGGCGGCCGAGACGCTGCGCGAGGCGCGGGCCATGGCCTCCGGGCTCATGGCGATGACCTCGTCGAGGCTGCGCGTGGGCGCCAGGTCGAGGTCCTCGGAGAAGCTCGTGTAGTCGAACTTGCCGGGCAGCGGCCCCTGGCCGCGGGTGTTGACGTCGTTGATCGTCATGCTCGCTCTCCCTGCCGATATGGACTCGCCGCGTCTCGGCGCGGCCGCTTGGTCACCTCAAGAACGTCTCGCTTTCCAGATCCATCAGAAGCCGCAGTTGCGGGTCGAAGCCGAACCAGGCACGGCCTTCGCGGGTCACCGGATGGTCGGGCGCGACCACCGCCTTGACCGTGGACTCGCCCAGGCGCACGTCGAGGACCGACTTGGAGCCCAGGTGCTCGACCCAGAAGACCTCGCCGGCGAAGGGCGTCTCCGGCCCCTCGGTCGGCGCCACCCGCATCGCCTCGGGGCGCACGCCGAGGCCGAGCTTCTGGCCCTTGTCCCGTAGCTCGCTGAACATCCGGGCCTGCGGGAAGGGCAGGCGGAATCCCGAGGCCAGCAGGAAGGGCCGGTCGGCCTCGCTGCCGAGCTCGGCCTCGAGGATGTTCATGGGCGGCGTGCCGATGAAGCGGGCGACGAAGCGGTTGACCGGCTGGTGGTAGATCTCGTCCGGCGTGCCGATCTGCTGCAGGCTGCCCTGGTGCATGACCGCGATACGGTCCGACAGGCTCATGGCCTCGACCTGGTCGTGGGTGACGTAGAGCATGCTCTGGCCCAGCTCGCGGTGCAGCTTCTTGAACTCGATCCGCAGGGCGATGCGTATGCGGGCGTCGAGGTTGGTCAGCGGCTCGTCGAGCATCAGCAGGTCGCTCTCCCCGGCGATCGCCCGGCCGATCGCCACGCGCTGCTGCTCGCCGCCGGAGAAGGTCTTGGGCAGGCGATCCAGGAGATGCTCGACCTTCAGCAGGGCGGCCACCTCGCGGACCCGGCGCTCGAGATCCGCGCCGGTCTGTCCGGCGGTGCGCAGCGGGAAGGCGATGTTCTCGAAGCCGCTCTGGGTCGGGAACAGCGCGATGTTCTGGAACAGCAGGCTGACCCCGCGGTCCTTGGGCTGCACGCCGGCCATGTCGCGGCCGCGTATGCGGATGCTGCCGAGTTCGGGCCGCTGCAGGCCGGCGATCGTCTTGAGCAGGGTCGACTTGCCGGCATTGGTCGGCCCGACGATGCAGAACAGCTCGCCCTCGGCGACCGAGAAGCTGGCCGCGTCCAGCGCCCGCACCTCCTCGAAGCGCTTCGTCAGGCCGATGACCTGCAGGACCGCGGTCATGCCGCCACCTCCACGGCCCGGCGCCGCACCACGGCCTCGCTGGTCCTGTCGATCAGGTGGACGCCCGCCGCGTCGAGCGAGACATGGATCAGATCGCGGCCTTCGGCGAAGCCGGGCGGCACCACCACGCCGACCAGGTCCTCGCCGTACTGCAGGTGCAGGACGTGCTCGGAGCCGAAGTTCTCGATGAAGCGGACCGGCAGGGCGACGCTGTTCTCGCTCGCCTCGTGGGTGGCCTTGAAGACATGGGGCCGGATGGCCAGCCAGTGCGTGCCCTCCGAAAGGTCGCCGTGGCCCATGTAGAGGTCGTTGTGACAGGCGGTGTTGACGCAGATCTCGCTGCCCGAGGTCTTGACCCAGCAGGGCACGATGTTGATCGGCGGATCGCCGATGAACTCCGCCACGAAGCGGTTGACGGGCCGGCGGTAGATCTCCTCGGGCGAGCCGACTTGCTGGATGTGGCCGTCGCGCATGACCGCGATGCGATCGGACATGCTCATGGCCTCGACCTGATCGTGGGTCACGTAGAGCACGCTCTGGTCCAGGCTCTTCTGGAGCTGCTTCAGCTCGCCGCGCAGGTCGGCGCGGTCGGTGGCGTCGAGGTTGGACATGGGCTCGTCGAGCAGCAGCAGCGCCGGCTCGGTGATCAGCACGCGGGCCAGGGCCACCGCCTGCATCTCGCTCATGTTCAGGCTGTGGCCGCCGCGCTCCAGCAGGTGGCCGAGGCGGAGCTGCTCGGCCATGGCCTCGACCTTGCGCTGCCGCTCGGCGCGGCCGACGCCCTGGGCCTCGAGGCCGAAGGCCAGGTTGCTGCGCACCGACAGCCGGCTGAAGATGGCGTAGTCCTGGAACACCAGGCCGATGCGCCGCTTGTGCGGCGGCACCCGGAGCTGGCTCTCGCCGTTGATCGCGATGTCGCCCTGGTCCGGCTGCAGGAAGCCGGCGATCATCGCCAGGGTGGTCGACTTGCCGCAGCCCGAGGGGCCGAGCAGCGAGAGGAACTCGCCCTGGCCGAGGGCGAGCGACAGGCCGCTGACGGCCTCGACGCTGTCGAAGCGCTTGTGCAGGTCGCTCAGCTCGAGCCTTGCGCTCATGGCCCTACCGCTTGATTGCGCCGAAGGTCAGGCCACGCACCAGGTGGCGCTGGATGATGTAGCCGAACAGGATGACGGGCAGCGTCGAGACCGAGCCCATGGCGGCCTGCACGCCGTAGAGCTTGCCCGAGCTGGCCGAGACGTAGTTGGCGACCTGGATGGTGATGGTCACCACGTCGCCGGAGGTCAGCACCAGGGCGAAGAGGAACTCCGACCAGTTCAGGATGAAGATGAACAGCGCCGTCGAGAGCACGCCGCCGCGGATCAGCGGCAGGGTGACCGTCAGGAAGGCCTTGAACTGGCCCATGCCGTGGATCATCGCCGCGCCCTCCAGTTCGGCGGGCACATCCTCGATGAAGCTGCGGATCATCCAGATGCTGAAGGGCAGGGTGAAGGCGGTGTAGGCGAGGATCAGGCCGAAGTAGGTGTCGGAGAGCTTGAGGACCGAGAACATGGCGACCATCGGCACGACCACGGCGATCGGCGGGAACATGCGCACCGTCAGGAACTGGAAGGGGTAGTTCTCGCCGCCGGTGCGGAAGCGCACGACGGAGTAGGCGGCCAGGGTGCCGAAGACGACCGAGAAGAAGGTCGCCAGGGTCGAGATGATCGCGGAGTCCTGGAAGGACTTCCAAGCGCTGCCGGAGACCTTGTAGTCGAGCGAGCCTTCCTGGGCCGCCGCGAACTCCCGCGCCGCCTCGGGGAAGAAGACGATGCGGTAGTTCTGCAGGGTCGGCCGGTCGGTGATCCAGATCGGCGGCCAGTTGGCCCACTCGTCGAAGGGCTTGAGGGAGGTCGAGACCAGCCAGAAGATCGGGAAGAAGGCGATCACCATGGAGAGGATGACCGCCGAGCGCTTGAGGACCACCAGCCAGGGCTTGTCGCTGCTCATGGCCGCCTCACCCGTGGTGCCGCTTCAGCGGCTTGGACAGCGCCAGGCAGATCGAGATCACCACGATCAGCACCAGGAGGCCGGCGGCGGCGATGTAGCCCATGCGGAAATAGACGAAGGCGCCGTTGTACATGAACATCGAGATCGTCTCGGTGGCCGCGCCCGGCCCGCCGCGGGTCAGGATGTAGACCGGGTCGAAGATCTTGAAGGTCTCGATCGAGCGGACCAGCAGGGCGATGGCGATCACCGGCGCCATCAGCGGCAGCATGACCCGGAAGAAGATCCGCGCCGGCGAGGCGCCGAGCACGATGGCGGCGCGGATCTGGTTCTCCGGCAGGTTCATCAGGCCGGTCAGCACCAGCAGGAACATCAGCGGCGTCCACTGCCAGATCTCCGCCAGCATGATCGGCAGCAGGGCCCAGTCCGGATCGGCCAGCCAGGAGAACTCGAAGGCCTCGCCGATCACCAGGCTGATGATGTGATTGATCGGCCCGCGCTCGTTGAACAGCATGAAGAAGGCATTGGCCGCGTCGACCGGGACGATCATCATCGGCAGGATGACGGCGCTGACCGCCAGCTTGCGCCAGGGCCACTCCTCGAGGAACAGCAGCGCCAGGCCGATCGCGATGGCCAGCTCCAGGGCGACGCAGACGCAGACCACCAGGATCGTGCGCAGCAGGGCGCCGATGAAGCGGTCGTCGAAATAGAGGTCGTAGAAGTTCCAATGCCAGACCGGCTCGGCCTGGTACCAGGTCACGCCGCTGGTCGGCTGCCAGTCGGTGATCGACAGCCAGAGCACGATCAGGGTCGGGCAGAGCACCACCGCCAGTACCGTGAGCTGGGCCGGCAGCACCAGGGCCACGTTGAAGGGCAGGCCGCGCCGACGGGGCGGCGCGGCCTGTTTCATGGCTGTGGCATCGAGAGACTCTTGGGCCATCGGCAGGCTCGAGATGCGCGGCGGGGGCCCTGGCGGTCGCGGGCCGCCCGCCGCCGTTACGTCCTCAGGTCAGAATGTCCCGCACGCCCGCAGGATAGATCGACTTGAGGAAATCCCACTGCACCTTCTGGCTGCGCTTGCCCATGCGACGGGTGATGCGCGTCCAGGCGGCGGCCGTGTCGTCGAGCGCCTCCTTGGGGCTCTTCTCGCCGACGTCGGCGGCGGTGAGATTGACCCGCAGCTCGTCGAAGTACTCGCCCTGGCCCTTGAGGTAGAGGTCGGGGATCGAGTTGCGCATGGAGTCCTCGTGGGCATCCAGGAAGGGCTTGCTGTAGGTCTCGGTGATCTTGGCGTCCTTGTAGTGGGCGCCGCGGAAGGGATCGAAGTAGCCGCCGGGATCGCGCACGGCGACCGTCGACATGGCCGGGCTGCAGGCATAGAGCGTGAAGAGGTAGGCGATCTCGGGCTCGGGGCTGACCGAGGAGACCACGTAGTTCCAGCCCCAGTTGAAGTAGGGCGTCTTGATCAGCTTGCCGTCGACCATGCCGCCCGGCGTCGGCCCGTGCGCCATGCGGCCCTTGATCTTCGACTTGTCGCTGTTGAGGAACTTCTGGGTGCCGCCCCAGCCGATGTTGCAGAACTTGTCGCCTTCGCCGAAGGCCTCGAAGTTCTCGAACAGGCCGTTGGTGCGGGCGCCCGGGTAGAGGGTCTTGGAGGCGGCCACCAGCTCTTCCAGCGCCTTGACGCCGGCATCGTTGTTGATCTGCGGATTGAGGTCGTCGTCGAGCGGGAAGTAGCCCTTGGCGTGGAAGCGGACCCACCACTCCCAGGCGATGAAGAACTGGGTGCGGAACAGCGCGCCGCCGTACATGCCCTTATCGGGCCGATGGAAGTGGGCCATCATGGCGTCGAGCTCTTCCCAGGTGTCCGGCACCTTCAGCGCGTAGCCGTGCTTGTCGGAGAAGGCCTTGTTCTCGTCGGCGTTCTCCAGCCAGTCCTTGTGATAGAACATGACGTAGGTGTCGCCGTCGGTCTGATAGCCGTAGAGGTTGCCCTTGTAGTAGTCGCCGGTGGCGTAGAGCGCGTCCTGCTGCATGTCCTCCGGCTCGTGCTTCGCGGCATACTGGTCGAGATTGACCAGGATGCCGGACTCCGCCAGGTCCGGGATGCCGAAGGTCGCCGGCAGGGCGATGTCGAAGGAGCCGGTCTTGGAGACCGCCTCCAGAAGCACCTTCTGATTGATCTCGCCGAGGGGCACCTCGACGTATTCGATGGCGATGCCGGTCTCTTCGGTGAACTTGTCGGCCACCGGCTTGACGTTCCCGAGCGAGCCGGAGGGCTGCATGATGGTCAGGGTGACGCTGCGCCCGGCTGCCAGCTCCTTGGCCGCCTTGGCTGCTTCCATGTGAACGTCGTCCAGGGTCGCCGCGCTCGCCCGCCGCGGCCGCATCATGAACGACGGGGCGAGGGCGGCCAGTCCGGCCGTGGCCGCCGTTCCTTGCAAGAAACGCCGGCGAGTCTTGCCGCTGTTGTTTCCGTTACCGCTGGGCATCGAGTTCCTCCCTTGTCGTTGTCTTGGCGCCGATCCGCTCTCGCTGGCTGGGGGCATCGACGCGCTCCTTGTGCCTTTACCTCCGCATCGCCTAGTTGCCGTCGCCGTAACGGTCGATACGGACGTCGGCGGTTATCTTGTGGGCAAGCAGGGACTCGGTCTCGCACTGGCGCGAGGCGACCGGCGCGAAGCCGGCGCTCGCCTCGGGCGTCATGCGCTGGTAGGTGACCGTCTTCATGAACTTGCCGACCCAGAGGCCGCCGGTGTAGCGGGCGGCCTTGCCCGTGGGCAGCGTGTGATTGGTGCCGATCCCCTTGTCGCCGTAGGCGACCGTCGTCTCCTCGCCGACGAAGAGGCTGCCGTAGTTGCGCAGCTTGGCGAGGAAGTAGTCGTTGCGCGCGGTCATGACCTCGAGGTGCTCGGGCGCGTAGTCGTCGCTGACGGCGATCGCCTCGTCGTCGTTCTCGACCAGCACGACCTCGCCGAAGTCGCGCCAGGAGCGCGCCGCGATGTCCTTGGTCGGCAGGCCTTCGAGCTGGCGCTCGACTTCGGCGATGACCTGGTTGCCGAGCGCCTCTGAAGTGGTCACCAGCCAGGCCGGGCTGTCGGGCCCGTGCTCGGCCTGGCCGAGCAGGTCGGTCGCCACCAGCTTGGGATCGGCGCTGTCGTCGGCGATGATCAGGATCTCGGTGGGCCCGGCCAGCAGGTCGATGCCGACCGTGCCGAAGAGCTGGCGCTTGGCTTCGGCGACATAGGGGTTGCCGGGGCCGGTGATCATGTCGACGGCGGTCATGCCGACGCAGCCGAGGGCCATCGAGGCCAGGGCCTGGACGCCGCCGAGGCAGTAGATCTCGTCGGCGCCGGCAGCGTCCAAGGCGTAGAGGGTCGGGGCGAAGATGCCGTCGGCATCGCGCGGCGGGGCACAGCCGATGACGTGGGACACGCCGGCGACCCGCGCCGTGCCGACCGACATGATGGCCGCGCTGACCAGGGGATACTTGCCGCCCGGGATGTAGCAGCCGACGTTGCGCACCGGGATGTGGCGATGGCCGAGGGTGATGCCCGGGCCGACCTCGGCCTCGATCTCGATCAGGGAGTCGAGCTGGCGGCGGGCGAAGTCCTGGACCTGCTGCTGGCAGACGGCGAAGTCCTCTTTGAAGGTCTCGGGCAGGCGCGTGGCGACGGCGTCGATCTGCGCGCGCTGGACGCGGAAGGGCTGGACCCAGCCGTCGAGCTCTTCGGCGTAGGCCCTGACCGCCGCGTCGCGCTCCTGGCGGAGATGCGCGAGCATCGCGCGGACCCTCTCCTCGACGCGCTGCAGGGCCTCGCCGTCTTCCGTCTTGGGGCCTGTTTTCAGGTAACGACGCACGTCGTTCTCCTCCCTGCAGGCTGAGCTCTTCTTGCTTTTCCGTGCCAAAAAATGTAAACGTTTACATCAAGCAGCGGCAATTCGAGCGGCTCACTTGAGTAAAGCCTAAGCTAGCTCGTCTTTCGCTGTCAATCCTGATTGCGCGGGCAATCCGTTGAACTGCTTGCAATTCAGGACGTATAACCCATCCTAGGGTTCTCCCAATCGGGCTAGAGTCCGGGTTCGCCCCTAGGTCTTTAGGCCGTTGCAGTGCAAAAAGCCGGTCAGATTTGTGTAATCGTTTGCAAGATGCTTCGCTGCCAAATCCTTCGCGTTCGGCCCGGTTCCGGACGCGGCTCGTCGATGCCGCAGTGCGGAATCCATTGTTGAATGGTGCCGCCGCGGGAAGCGCGCCATGAGGCGGCCCCGGCTCGCGCCGGACGGTGCTGCGGCGGGGGCCAGCGGCGCGCCCTCGCGGGCGACGATTCACGACATCGCCCGCGAGGCGGGCGTTTCGACGGCCACCGTCTCGCGGGTCTTCAACCAGCCCGAAAAGGTCAGCGCCCGGACCCGGGACCGCGTCGAGGCGGTGATCGCGCGCCACCACTACGTCTCGGACGCTCTGGCGCGCGGTCTCGCCTCGCGGCGCTCGCGCACCCTCGGGCTGGTGATCCCGACCATCATGAACTCGATCTACGCCTCCTCGACCCAGGCGATCCAGCAGGCGGCCCAGGAGGTCGGCTACACGGTGCTGATCGGCATCTCGGAGTTCTCCGCGGACGAGGAGGCCTTGCTGATCCATCGGCTGCTCGAGCGCCGGGTCCAGGGCCTGATCCTGACCGGCCGCGAGCGCCGGCCCGATCTCTACGAGAAGATCCGGCACAACCGCACGCCCTTCGTCATCACCTGGCGCCAGTCGCGCGAGGCGGCCTTGCCCTCGATCTCCTTCGACAACTATCGCGCGGCGCAGGCGGCGGTGGCGCATCTGATCGCCCTCGGCCATCGCCGCATCGGCCTGATCTGCGGCCGCAGCGACGTCAACGACCGGGCGCTGGACCGGCGCCGGGCCTTCGAGGACAGCCTGCAGGCCGCCGGCCTCACGCCGGACCCCTCTCTGATCTTCGAGCGCAGCTTCGAGTTCGTCGACGGCCGCGCCGCCATGCACACCATGCTGGCGCGCCCGGAGCGCCCGACCGCGGTGTTCTGCGCCAACGACATCCAGGCGATCGGCGCCATGTACGAATGCCAGGAGGCCGGCGTGGCGGTGCCGCGCGACATGTCGATCGTCGGCTTCGACGACCTGCCGATCGCCCGCTACGTCACGCCCCAGCTCACGACGATCCGCGTGCCGGCCGGCGAGATGGGCGCCCGGGCCGCGCGGGCGCTGATCGACGCCATCGAGGCGGGCGAGGAGGTCGCGCCCTGCGCGCTCGTCACCGACCTCGTGGTCCGCGGCACGACGGCGCCGCCGGCCCGAGCGTGACGCGCCAAGCCGGAATCCTGTAGCCTCTGGACAGTCTGCGGTTCGGGGGGAAGCGCCGATGTCCGATGACGTTCAGTATCCGGACCACTTCGTCGAGCGGCTCGAGATCCTCTGGGGCGCCGGCTTCCTGTCGCCGGGCGGCCCGGACGAGGTCAGGCAGATCGTCGAGGGCCTCGAGCTCGCGGGCCGCTCGGTCCTGGACGTCGGCTGCGGCAACGGCGGGCCGACCATCGTCCTGGCGGGCGATCTCGGCGCCGGCGAGGTGGTCGGGATCGACATCGAGCCGCAGCTCCTGGATCGCGCCAGGGGCCATGTCGCGCGCGCCGGGCTCGAGACGCGGATCGCCTTTCAGGCGGTCACGCCCGGCCCGCTGCCCGCTTCGACCTGGTCTTCAGCAAGGACGCGCTGGTCCACGTCAAGGACAAGGCCGGCTTCTTCCGCGAGGCGCGGCGTGTCCTCAAGCCCGGCGGCCATCTCGCGGTGAGCGATTGGCTGGCCGGCGCCGACGCCGACGCGCAGCCGTCCTTCCGGCGCTTTCGCGAGATCGGCCACCTCGACTTCACCATGGCGACGGCCGAGGAGACCGAGGCGGTGATGCGGGACGCGGGCTTCCTCGAGGTGGCCTCGCGCGACCGCAATGCCTGGTTCGCCGACCTGCTGCGCTACGAGCTGGAGCAGATCGAGGGCCCGCTGCGCGGGCGCATCGTCGAGGTGGCCGGCGAGGCGCTGACCGAGCACTGGACGACGATCCGGCGCGCCATGACCGAGGCGGCCGCCGTCGGCGCGCTGCGGCCGACCCACCTGCGGGGCCGGCGAGGGGAGGGCTAGCGACCCCGCGCCCGCCGCGTCGGCTACTTCACGGTGATGCAGGAACAGTCGGCGAGCTGGCTGACCTTGTGGGAGACGCTGCCGAGCAAGAGACCCTCGAGATCCGACAGGCCGCGGCTGCCCATGATCACCAGGCTCGCCTGCTTGTCGCGCGCGCTCTTGATGATGCTCTCCACGGGGTCGCCGTCTTCCAGCTCCTTGCTGACCAACTCGACGCCCTTCTCGCGCACCACCTTCTCGGCCTGATCGAGCAGCCACTGGCCGATGCGCGCGCTGGCCTGGTCGGAGAAGGCGCTGTTGCTGTTGTCCTGGACGGCGGCGACCGTGTCACCCGGCATGCCGGTGGTGACGCCCTGGGGCTTGCGGTTCGGGTCGACCAGATGCTCGACCTCCGCCATGCGACGCAGGTTCTCCGGCAGGCGCTTGCCGGGGATCATCACATGCAGCAGCACCACCTCGGCGCCGTACTTCTCGGCGATGTCGCCGGCGAGAAGCGTTGCCTTGCGGGCGTGCTCGGAGCCGTCGATCGGCACAAGGATCGTTTTTATCATGTTTGCATTTCCTCTCTTGCTCTAAGCCTTCGCCCGGCACGCCCGAAGCGGCAGGCCGGCCCTAAACCTGGGGCCCGCCTGCCGTTCTCTTCATCAGGCCGACGAGATGGAGATCTTCCTCTGTCTCTGTTTGGCCTCGGCGCGCTTCGCTAGGGTGATCGCCAGGACCCCCTTGTCGAAAGTCGCCTTGACGTTCTCTTCGTCGACCGTGTCCGGTAGCCGGAAGGAGCGGACGAAGGAGCCGTAGTGCCGCTCGGAGAGGTGATAGTCCTTCTTCTTCTCCTCGGTCTCGGCCTTCTTCTCGCCCTTGATGGTCATGACGCCGTCGGCCAGCGTGAGCTCGACATCCGATTCCTCGATGCCCGGCAGCTCGGCCGTGATCTCGACGGCATCCTCGCTCTCGCTGACGTCGAAATGGACGTTGATCAGGTTGCTGCTGCCGCGGCTCGCGCCGAGGGGCTCGGCCAAGCGGGCGAAATCGAGCGGCAGCGAACCGAAGGGCCGGCCGGCCGCGGGCCAGCCGTGCAGGAAATCGTCCAACAGCCGGTCCATCTGCCGGCGCAGCTCGCCATAGGGGTGCATCGCCGTCTCGCGGCCCGGCACCGCGGGCTTGCCGGCTGCCGCCGCGACGTTCTTGTCGTGTGTCTCAGGCATTGCTCTGGCTCCATCCATTCCCAGGCCGGGCCCCGAGCCCGGACCCTCCATTCGGGTTTCGAATAGGCCTTCCCGTCGGCTGCTACCTTGATCTGCGTCAAGCTTTTCGACGCCTGCAGCCGTGCGCGAGGCTGCGCCACGGGGGTCTTGTTACGGCGCACGGAGATGGCAGATAAGGAACATGGCGCCGTTCCGAATCGATGCCGACCTGCGTCGGCGCCGACGTCTGCACAACCGGCTGCAATCGACCCTATTGATCGCCGGCATGGTGGCGCTGCTCGCGGCTTGCGGCTGGCTGGTCGCCGGCCCGAGCGGGCTTTGGCTCGCCGCCGTCTTCGGCGCCTTCGGCCTGCTGTCGCTGAGTGCCGTGTCGTCGGCCGTCGTGCTCCGGCTCTTCGGCGCCCGGACGCTGCCCATCGACGGCCTCGAGGCGGTCCACCAGGTGGTCGCGGCTCTCGCGTCGCGCGCCGGCTTGCCGAAAGCGCCTCGGCTCTACTACGTGTCGAGCCCGCTACTGAACGCCTTCACCGTTGGCCGGCTCGCCGACGCTGCAGTGGTCGTGACCAGCGGCCTTTTGCAGCGCTTGACCCTGCGAGAGCTGGCGGCGGTCCTGGCCCACGAAGTCAGCCATGTCCGCAACGACGACATGTGGGTCATGGGCTTGGCCGACATCATGTCGCGGCTGACACGCGCGCTTTTGCTCGTCGGCATCTTGCTGCTGCTGTCCAATCTGCCTCTGGCGATGACCGGCCAGAGCGGCGTGTCCTGGCTGCTGGTGTTTCTCCTGATGGCGGCGCCTTGGATCGGCACCTTGCTTCAGCTCGCCTTGTCGCGCACGCGCGAGTACGACGCCGACCTGCAGGCCGCCGCCTTGACGGGCGATCCGGAAGGCCTGGCCCTGGCGCTCGGCAAGCTCGAGCGCCTGCAGGGACGCTTCTGGGAGGACATTCTCTTGCCCGGCCGACGCGCACCGGACCCTTCGGTGCTGCGGACCCACCCGCCCATCGAGGAGCGCGTGCGCCGGCTGCTCGAGCTGCGGCCGGACCACGCGCCGGTGCCGCCGCTGTTTGCCGCCGGGCCTCAGCCGCGCCGCTCGGCCATTCCCAGCGCGCCGAAGCGGCCGCGCTGGCGGCGTAGCGGCCTTTGGTACTGAAAGCCGGTCCTCGCAGCGGCCGTTCGAAAGCCGAGGCCCGAAAAATGCCCCGGCCATTCATTAACCGTCTTTACGTCTTGTTAACTTTTTCCCGGCACTCTTGCGGGACATCTCCGGTGCCCCTCATCGCGAGGGGAATTCCCTGACTCTAGCCCCGCCCACTCCCCCAGTTGGCGGGGCTTTCTTTGACGTTTCAGGGCTTTGTGCCGGGACTCTCGGGCTCCGGCCGGCACGCCCTGCGGCGGGGCACAGGGACCCTACCAACGCAGAATCAGCTCCCCGCCGCGGACCTCGAAGCTGGTCAGTCTGTTAAGAAACGACATACCAAGCAGGGAAACGCCGAGGTCCGACTTGGTGATGCTGGCATCGACGTCGTAGACCCGCAGATCGCCGATCCGCACGTCGCGCAAGTTGACCGGGGCGGCATAGATCGTGCCGTTGGCGGTCTGGTAGCGCCGGGTGTACTTGAGACTGTCCATATTGATGCCGATCTGGCGGGCCGCCTCGGCCGAGAGCGCGACGTCGCTGGCGCCGGTGTCGACCAGGAAGGGGATCGACACGCCGTTGACGTAGGCGCGGACCTTGAAGTGACCGTTGGCCGCGCGGCGCAGGACGAGCTGGCGCTCCATCTTCTCGCCGCCCCCGGCTTTGGCATCCGGCGCGGCCGCCTGGGCGCTGCTTGTCGCCGGCTCGCTCGCCGCCCTGTCCCGGGTGCCGGGCAGGCTGGTGATGCCGAAGATGACGAAGAGGCCGAAGGCGCCGACGGCGCCGATGCGCAGCAGCCACTTGAAGACACTGCCGATGCCGGGCGCGGCTTCGCCTTTGCGCTTCTCGCGCCAAAGCGCTTCGGTTTCGTACATGGACAATCCGAACGGCGAGCTGATCGGCCGCTTGCGGCCCTCGACGGTCAGGGATTATCCCAAGATTGGGTAAAGGAACGCCGAATGTCCGGTCGATTTCACAAGCCGGGCGAGGGTCCGGGCCTGGGCGGCCCGACCGGCGACAATTCCGATAGTCGAAAGCGCCTTAGGAAGCTTTCTTGATGTCCCGCAGCAAGGGCAGGGGCACCACCTCGGCGGCTTCCCGGGTCTCGCTCGGCTCGGCCGGCTGGCTCAGGCAGCTCCGGCCGGCCTCGGTCAGGCGGCAGACCAGCCAGTCCGGCTTGACCGGATTGTCGAACCATGGCTCGGCCCAGCCCTGCTCGATGCAGCTTCGGATGGTCCGCTCGCTGTAGCGCTGGCCCTGCCCATCGAACAGCGGCAGCTTGCCGCCCGGCTGATCGAGGCCGCGGGCCAGGTACGCTTTCTGCACGGCGGTCGGACGCGACCGCCGGCTCTCGCCTTGGCGCATGAGCTGTCTCCCTGCAGCGACCCTAGCCTGCCGACCCTCATTGATTTGTTAACGACGGGGCCGCTCGGCGCGGGACGGCCGGATACTAGGCGATAACGCCGCGGACCGCCAGTTCGGCGGTGCGGCCGCGGGGCAGCCATGCGCCGGGCCGCCTTGTCGCTGCGAGCCCCGGCTTGTAGGAAAGTAGCTCCCCCGAGCCGAGCCAAAGCGCCATGTCCCAGCGTTCTTCGCGCCTGTCCCTGCTGTTCTCCTGCCTCGGGCACGGCTTCATGCACATGTTCACGGCCTTCTATACGGTCGTGGTCCTGGCGCTGGAGGTCGACTGGCAGCTCGAGTACCACGAGCTGATCGAGCTTTGGGCGCTCGGCTCGGCGCTGGTCGGCCTTGCCGCGCTGCCGGCCGGCTGGCTGGGCGACCGCTGGTCGGCCGGGGCGATGATGGTGGTGTTCTTCGTCGGCCTCGGGATCTCGGCGATCCTCTGCAGCTTCGTCGACACCACCCTGGCGATGTTCCTCGGCCTGAGCGCCATCGGCCTCTTCGCCGCCATCTATCACCCCGTGGGCATCCCCTGGCTGGTGCGCAACGCCGAGACCCGGGGCAAGGCCCTCGGGATCAACGGCATCTTCGGGCCGATCGGCATCGCCGCCGGCACCTTCGGCGCGGGCGCGCTGATCGACCTCTTCGGCTGGCGCGCGGCCTTCGCGCTGCCGGGCGTGCTCTGCCTCGCCACCGGCCTCGCCCTCTGGGTCTGCCTGCGCCTCGGCCTGGTCTCCGACGAAGGCATCAAGCGCCCGGAAGAGCCGCCGGCCAGCCGCGGCGAGATGATCCGGGTCTTCGCCATCCTGCTGCTGACCATGTTCTGCCTGGGGCTGATCTTCCAGGGCATGCAGACGGTCATGCCGAAGCTCTTCGACCTGCGCCTGCGCAGCCTGGTGGGCGAGGGCGCCTTCGGCATCGGCGCCCTGGTGGCGGCGGTCTTCGTGATCGGCGGCATCATGCAGATCATCGGCGGCCACCTGGCCGACCGCTATCCCCTGAAGCCGATCTACCTGGCCTCCTGGTTCCTGCAGATCCCGGTGCTCTTGGGCCTGGCCGCCCTGGGCGGCGTGCCCCTGGTGCTGGTGGCGATCGGCATCGTCCTGCTGACCGCGGCACCGCTGCCGGCCGAGAACATGCTGCTGTCGCGCTACACGCCGGCCAAGCACCAGAGCCTCGCCTTCGGCGTCAAGTTCGTGCTGTCCTTCGGCGCGGCACCGGTGGCGATCAAGCTGGCTGCCATGGTGCAGGCCCAGACCGGCGAGTTCGCCTGGCTCTTCACCGGCTTCGCCGCCGTCGCCGCGGCCTGCACCCTGGCGGTCATGCTGCTGCCCGCCTCGTCGCGGCGCCTGCCGGCCGGCGCGGCCGCGGAGTGAGCGCCTTGCCGGGTTTCGAGATCGACCGTCTCGACCACCTGGTGCTGACCGTCGCCGACGTCGAGGCCGCTTGCGCGTTCTACGAGCGGGCCCTCGGCATGCGCCGCGAGAGCTTCGGCGAGGGCCGCGTGGCCCTGCGTTTCGGCCGGCAGAAGATCAACCTGCACCCGCACCCGAGCCCGCATGACCCGGTCGCGAAGACGCCGCTGCCGGGCAGCGCCGACCTCTGCTTCCTGACCGAGACGCCCCTCGAGACGGTCGCCGCGCACCTGCAGGACTGCGGCGTCGCGATCATCGAAGGACCGGTCGCGCGGACCGGCGCCGAGGGGCCGATCCTGTCGCTCTACTGCCGCGACCCGGACGGCAACCTGATCGAGATCTCGAACGCCGCCGAGGCTGCCTAGGGCCGTTGAAGAAGTCCTGAGACCTTGACCACGACATCCTTTGTCCCTCGACAAGCTCGGGATGAGGAAACTCAGGATGAGGTCGAACTACCGACAGAGCTCACCTTCACCCTTAGGGTGAGGTTTGATTGCCGATAGGGCTCACCTTCACCCTCACCCTGAGCCTGACGAAGGGTGAGCCTGACGAAGGGTGAGCCTGACGAAGGGTGAGCCTGACGAAGGGTGAGGCTGGCCGCCGGCACTCTCTTTTCGCAGTCCCTTAGAGCAGCTTCTTCTCGAAGGGGTAGGTGCAGAGCGGCACGGCGCCGTTGGCGGTGACCAGCACCTGGTCCTCCAGCTTGACGCCGTAGGGCGCGCCTTCCTTGCCGGCGTAGCACTCCAGGCAGAACACCATGTTCTCCTGGATCTCCCGGTCGCTCATGTCCTTGTCGACCTTCTGGTCCGTGTAGGTGTAGGGGATGCCCGGGCCCTCGTCCTCGAGGCCGGCCTGGTGCGCCATGCAGCTATAGCGCAGGTTGCGGTAGCCCTCGGGAAGCTGGGGCGCGCGGTGGGCGAACTCGTCGAAGGTCATGCCCGGGCGCATCAGCTCGCGCATGCCGTTCACGCAGTCGTAGGAGATGCGGTAGGCCTCCTTCTGGCCCGCGGTCGCCTTGTCGCCGCAGAGGAAGGTGCGCGAGAAGTCGATGACGTAGCCTTCGTAGCCGTTGGCGTCGGTGTCGATGCCGACCAGGTCGCCCGGCTGGACGATCTTGTCGTGGGCCTCCGACATCCAGGGGTTGGTGTTGGTGCCACTGGCGACCAGGCGGGTGAACATGAACTCGCCGTGGTGCCGGAACAGCGAGTCGTTGAGCACGGCGAGCAGCTCGTACTCGCGCTTGCCGGGCGCGATGGCGGCTTCGAACTCGGCCATCATGGCGTCGCCGATCACGCCGTTGAGGATCATGAGCTGGACCTCTTCCGGCGTCTTGACCTCGCGGGCGTCGACGGTCGCCGGGCTCGGATCGGCGATCTCGATGCCCTGCGACTGCAGGGCCAGAAAGCCGTAGCCGTCGAGCTTGTCGACGGCCAGGGGCTCGCCGGCGCAGCCGAGCTCGGCCATGACCGACTTGATCTCGGCCGCCCAGCGCTTGGCGCGCTCCAGGCCCTCGGTGGCGCCGTACTGCCAGCTATCGGCCGGCCGCACGTCCTCGACGAACTTCCGCGAGACGTGGGCCGAGTTGGCGTATTCGAAGTGGATCGGCTTGCCCTCGGCGGGCACCAGGCTGTAGCGGGCGAGGGTGGTGGCGGTCCAGACGCCCATCACCTCGGTGCCCGTCGCGTAGCGGATGTTGGCCGGGTTGTAGAACAGGCAGACCGGGATGTCGTGCTTGGCCATCATGGCCTGCAGGCGCGCGAGGCGGCCGGCCCGGAGCTGCTTGAAGTCGATCTCGCTCAGGTTCGGCACGCGCAGGGTCTGGACATGCGGGTTGTGCAGCCGCTCGCGTTCGCCGCCCACCGGCTGAGTCATCTCGACGACGGTCAAGGCCTGGTCTCCTTTCCGCTCTTGTGCCCGAAGGCCGTTTCGACTTGTTGGACATTTGATCAGCAGCGGCGAAATCGGGGCTGTTCCAGAGCCGTCGTTTCGTGGCTGCCGAAGGCCAGGGCGACCGGGCGCCGCCCTGCCGCTTGGCTGCCGCAAAGGTGCCGCTAGGGAGGGGACCTGTCCCGTGCGGCCAGCACGCCCTTCAGGTCCATGACCTCCTGCCGCAGGCCCTTCAGCTCGGCCAGGATCGCCTCGCGCTCGTCGTGCGCCTCGGCGGCGACGGCGGCGTTGGCCTCGGCCTCGTCGCTTTCGTGCTGCGACTGCATGGCATTGACGATCACGGCGATGAAGAGGTTCAGGACCACGAAGGTGGTCATCAGGATGAAGGGCACGAAGAACAGCCAGGCGAAGGCGTAGATCTCCATGACCGGCCGGACGATGCCCATCGACCAGCTCTCCAGGGTCATGATCTGGAACAGCGAGAACATGGAGCGCCAGATGTTGCCGAACCACTCCGGGAAGTCCGCGCCGAAGAGCTTGGTGGCGATGACGGCGCCGACGTAGAAGAACAGCGCCAGCAAGGCGATGATCGAGCCGAGGCCCGGGATCGCCGAGAGCAGGGCGAAGACCACCCGGCGCATGCGCGGCGCCGTCGAGATCAGGCGCAGGGCCCGCAGGACGCGCAAGGCGCGCAGCACCGAGAAGGGGCCGCTCGCCGGCACCAGGGCGATGCCCACGACCACCAGGTCGAAGAGGCTCCAGGGGTCGCGGAAGAAGCGCCAGCCGTGGGCGACCAGGCGCAGGCCGATCTCGACCACGAAGATCCCGAGGATCACGCGGTCGAGCAGCGTCAGGACACCGCCGGTCGCGTCCATGACCTCCGGGAAGGTCTCCAGGCCGAGGATGACGGCATTGACGGCGATCAGCGCGATGATCGTCCGCTCGAAGAAGCGGTTCGCGATCAAGCTGGCGACGCGCTGTCGAAAGCCGCCGCCGGCCTGCGCTGCGCCCTGAAGCGACCCCTCCGGCACGCGCTCAGCTCTTGGCTTCGCTCTTGCCGGCGCGGCTTTCCGCCCAGACCGGCTCTAAGCTCCGGTCGGCTTCGCCGTTGCCCCGGAGCAGCGATTCAAGACGATCGACCATCGTTGCTCTCCCCCGAAGGCCCCTTTGTTGCTTCCTTGCTTGGTCTTGCCGGCGGTGGCGGAGGGGACCCGGCTACTCCGCCGCCTTGCGCCCGGCCGCGGCGGCCCGCTCGAGGGCTCGGCCGAGATCCTCGATCAAGTCCTCCGCGGTCTCAAGGCCGACCGAGAGCCGGACCGTATCGTCGGCGGCGCCGGCGGTGATGCGCTGCTCGTCGGTTAGCTGCCGATGGGTCGTCGAGGCGGGATGCAGGATCAGCGAGCGGGTGTCGCCGATGTTGGCGAGATGGCTCCAGAGCTCGCAGCTCTCGACCACGCGCATGCCCATGTCGTAGCCGCCCGTGACGCCGAAGGCGAAGAGCGAGCCGTAGCGGCCGCCGAGGTACTTCTGCCCGCGCTCGTGATAGGGGCTGTCCGGCAGGCCGGCGTAGGAGACCCAGGCGACCTCGGGATGCTCGGCCAGGAAGCCCGCGACCTTCTCGGCGTTCTCGCAATGCCGGGCCATGCGCAGCGACAGGGTCTCGGCGCCGAGCAGGGTGAGGAAGGCGTTCATCGGCGCCATCGCCGGGCCGAGGTCGCGCAGCGCGACCGCGTGGGCCAGGTTGGTGAAGGCCAGGTCGCCGAAGGTCTCGTAGAAGGTGATGCCGTGGTAGGCCGGCTCGGGCTGGGTCAGGCCGCCGAACTTGTCGTTCTGCGCCCAGTCGAACTTGCCGCTGTCGACCACGCAGCCGCCGACGCTGGTGCCGCTGCCGGCCATGAACTTGGTGGTCGAATGGACGACGATGTCCGCGCCCCACTCGATCGGCCGGCAGAGATAGGGCGTGGCCAGGGTGTTGTCGACGATCAGCGGGATGCCGGCGGCGTGGGCGATCTCGGCCAGGGCTTCGAGGTCGCTGATCGAGCCGCCGGGATTGGCCAGGCTCTCGACGAAGAGCGCCTTGCACTTGGGGCCGATGGCGGCGCGCACGGCATTCAGGTCGTCCGTGTCGACCAGATGGGCGCGCCAGTCGAACTTGCGGAAGGTCTTCGAGAACTGGGTGATCGATCCGCCGTAGAGCCGGTTGGAGGCCACGAACTCGTCGCCCGGCTCCATCAGGGCGAAGAAGGCGAGGAGCTGTGCGGAATGCCCGGAGGCGCAGCAGGTCGCGCCGCGGCCGCCTTCCATGGCCGCGATCCGCTCCTCGAGGGCCGCCACCGTCGGGTTGCCGACCCGGGTGTAGATGAAGCCGAAGGTCTGCAGGTTGTAGAGCGAGGCGGCGTGGTCGGCGTCCTGGAAGACGTAGCCGACGTTCTGGTAGATCGGCGTCTGGCGGGCGCCGGTGATCGGCTCCGGCTGGTTGCCGGCGTGGATCATCTTGGTCTCGAAGCCGTAGCCCCGGGCCTCTCCGGTCTTGCTGGCGGTCTCGCCGGCGGGCTTGCTCCCGCTGTCGCGCTCGCTCATGCGATCCTCACGATCGGCCGCCGGCTGGAGATCACGTTGGAGTTGAAGCCGCCCCAGGAGAGCTCGCTGTGCAGCCGGCCGAACTCGATCTTCGGGCAGCGGTCCATGACGACCTCCAAGCCGGCCGCCTCGGCCCGGCCGGCGGCCTCGTCGTTGCGCACGCCGAGCTGCATCCAGACCACCCCGATGCCCTTGTCCGCGGCCGCCGCGATGATGGCGTCGGTGATCGGGCCGGCGGCCTCGGAGTTGCGGAAGATCTGCACCATGTCGATGCGCTCCGGGACCTCCGCCAGCTCGGCGTAGACCCGCTCGTCGAGGATCTCGCTGCCGGCCGCCCGCGGGTTGATCGGGATGACCCGGAAGCCCTTGGCCTGCAGGTATTTCATGGCGAAGTAGCTGGGCCGGTTCCAGGTCGGGCTGGCGCCGACCATGGCGATGGTCCTGACCCGGTTCAGGATCCCGCGGATCTGCTTGTCGTCGTAGACCAGGGGCTCGAGCACGGCGGTCTTCCTCTGGGGCCCGTTTCGGCCGCTATCCTAGACCCTTCCGGCCGCCTGGGCACGCCGTTCGCGCGCTCCGTGGCCGGCCTGCCGGGCAGGGCAGATATGCGCCGTTCCCCGACTCGGAAAGGTTTTGACAAGGTTGCCGCACTAGCCTGGAGCCTCTTGGATCCAGGAATTAGGGGGCTGGAGTGGGTCTGCAGAGCGTTACGCGCCGACAGCACCACCGGTTCCGACAACCGGAACTGGCCATCGAGCTGAACGGCAAGCCCGGCATGACCAAGGATTGGTCGCTGGGCGGCGTGGCGGTGAGCCTGGCCAAGGAGGCCCTGTCGGGCATAAAGCTGCGCGACGAGGTCTCCGGAATGCTCGGCCAGGAAGGCAGCCCGACCCATCACGACTGGAGCGGCCGGATCGTGCGCATCGACAAGGAGCGCAACGTGGTCGCCATCGAGTTCGAGCGCCTCTCCGAGGGCGCCGTGATGATGTTCGTGAACTTCTTCCGGACGATGATGTCCGGCGCGGCCTGAGCCGCCGCCGACCGCCCGCGCGCGACCCCGACTAGAGCGTTTTCCGCTGACGCGGAATCACGGCACCGGGCCGCTCCCCCTCCCGGCCACCCACGGCAGTATCCTATTGGGTGGCCGGGAGGGGGAGCGGCCCGGTGCCGTCCGATCGGAAATCGCTCTAGCGCCGCTCGCGCAGGGTCTGCCACACGAAGATTGCCACCGCGGTCCAGATCAGCAGGAAGGTGATCAGGTGCGTGCGGGTGAAGGGCTCGCCGAAGGCGAAGACCGCCAGCAGGAAGTGGCAGGTCGGCGCGATGTACTGGAAGAAGCCGACCAGGGAGAGCGGCAAGCGCCGCGCCGCGTTGGCGAACCAGATCAGCGGCAGCATGGTGACCGGCCCCGAGGCGACGATCAGCAGGTCCGTCGTCAGGTCGCGGGTCGCGAAGCTGCCGCTGCCCTCGGTCGCCAGGAACAGCAGATAGCCGAGCGCGATCGGCAGGAGCAGGCAGGTCTCGACCAGCAGGCCGTCGGCGGCGCCGATCCGCGCCGTCTTGCGGATCAGGCCGTAGAGCCCGAAGGTCAGCGCCAGCGAGAGGGCGACCCAGGGCAGGCCGCCCGCGCCGACCGCCAGGTTGAGGACGCCGAGCGCCGCCAGCAGCACCGCCAGGCCCTGCAGCTTGGTCAGGCGCTCGCCCAGCACGACCACGCCTAGGAGCACGCTGACCAGCGGGTTGATGTAGTAGCCGAGGCTGGTCTCCAGCACCCGCTCGACATGAATGGCCCAGACGTAGATCAGCCAGTTGACCGAGATGATCAGCGTGCTGAGGCAGAGCAGCAGCAGCGTCCGGCGGTCGCGCAGCGCCTCGGCGATGGCCGGCCAGCGCCGGCGCAAGGTCATCAGCAGCGCCAGCAGGAGGACCGTCCAGAGCGTGCGGTGGGCGACGATCTCCAGCGCCGGGATGCCGGCAACGGCCTTGAAGTAGACCGGGTTGAGGCCCCAGAAGCCGTAGGCCGCCACCGCGTAGGCGACGCCGGTCGAGAAGCTCTGTCGCGCGTCCTGCTCGGTCGCGACGCTCATGGCGGGCTCCGGGTGGGCGAAAGGGCGGCTGCCGATGCACCGCCTATCGCACGGCGGTCACGGCCAAGGCAAGGCGGCCGAGCCGCCGCCGTCGAGCCGGCCCCAGGCTGCTTGCCTGTGACCAAAGCAGGCCATTTGTGCTTCTGGCTTTCGGGTTAAGCCAATCTTAACCACGCCTATGCCGGCATACAGACTTCCTTAACCTTCCTAAAGCCGCCCCCGAGCGGCGTTCGGGAGCGGCGTTCGGGAGCGGCCGATGGCCTGGATGACGCGGCAAGAGTCCGGCAGACGCGAAGCCAGAGACCCGACCTTCGGCCGGCAGGCCGAGGCGCGGCGCAGCCTGCCGGTCAGGCTGGTCGGCGAGAGCGTCGGCGCGCCGCGGCTGATCGGCCCGGCCCTGCAGCCCGAGCCGCTGCCCCCGGCCGAGAGCCCGGCGCCGGAGGCCCTCGGCGGCCTGGTTCAGATGCGGCCACAGTCTCGCCACAGTGTGGCAGACCCGGGCTTGCCAGGGGGCGCCCCGGACGCGCTAGACTCGTCTCGCGCTGGAAATCACACTTGGCGCGGAGATCGAGACGCAGGAGCGCGTCCCTTGAGAGAGGCTCGGGTTGGCAGGACCATAACCGGGCGGCTTTTGCTCGCCCTGCTCGTTGCTGCCGTCATCGGAGTCGTGGCCGAGCTCAAGACCTTCCGCGTCCAGGCCGAGGTCTTCGCCTGGCTCGACACGCAACTGCAGTTCGGCCTGGCCGACGGCCCGAACAACGCCCTGCAGTTCCCGACCCAAGGCCCCTACGACCAGCGCCTCGGCTATGCCCGGATCCCGACCTACCAGGCCTCGCTGCTGGCTAGGGGCTTCGATATCGAGCGCCAGGCCCTGCATGCGCCGGCCCTGGAGCGCTTCATCGCCTGGGGCGGCTCGCCGCCCTACCGGGAGAAGTCCCGCGCCGGCCTGACCATCGTCAACCGCAACGGCCGGCCGATCTACAAGGTCGCCTATCCCGAGCGGGCCTACGAGAGCTTCGAGGCCGTGCCGCCGCTGCTGACCGCGAGCCTGCTCTACATCGAGAACCGCGAGCTGCTCGACCCGAGCCAGAAGACCCGCAACCCGGCCATCGAGTGGGACCGCTTCGCCTCGGCCACGCTCGGCCAGGTCGGCCGCCTGGTCGGCTTCGACACGGATGCCGGCGGCGGCAGCACCCTGGCGACCCAGCTCGAGAAGTTCCGCCACTCGAAGGGCGGCCGCACCGACGGGCCGGTCGAGAAGCTGCGCCAGATCGCCTCGGCCAGCCTGCGGGCCTACGTCGACGGCCCGGACACCACCGAGGCGCGCCGGCGCATCGTGGTCGACTATCTCAACACCACGCCGCTCGGCGGGCGCGCCGGCTTCGGCGAGGTCAACGGCCTGGCCGCCGGCCTCGAGGCCTGGTACGGCGCTGACTTCGACAGCGTCAACAAGCTGCTGCACCAGCCGCTCGATGCGGGCGAGGCCCTGGCGCAGCAGGCGCTGGCCTACAAGCAGGCGCTCAGCCTGATGCTCGCGCAGCGCCGGCCCCAGGCCTACCTGATCGACAACCGCGACGCCCTGCGCCGGCTGGCCGACCGCTACCTCGGGCTGTTCCTCGAGGCCGGCGTGATCCCGCAGGCGCTGCACGACGCCGCCCTCAAGGCCGAGCTGAGCTTCCGCAAGGAGCCGCCGGCCGCGCGCGAGATCTCCTTCGTCGAGCAGAAGGCGAGCAACGCGATCCGCGCCGAGCTGATGGCCGCCCTCGGCGAGGCCAGCCCCTACGACCTCGACCGCCTCGACCTGACCGTCGAGACCACGATCGACGGCGAGGCCCAGGCGGCGGTGACGGACATCCTGCGCGACCTGGCCGACCCGGCGCAGGTCCGCTCCCGCGGCCTGACCGGCGCCCGGCTGCTGGGCAGCGGCGATCCCGCCAAGGTGGTCTACAGCGTCACGCTGTTCGAGCGCAGCGAAGGCTTCAATCTGGTGCGCGTCCAGGCCGACACGCTGGACCGGCCCTTCGACCTGAACCGCGGCGCCAAGCTCGACCTCGGCTCGACGGCCAAGCTGCGCACCCTGACCAGCTACCTGCAGATCGTCGAGCGGCTGCACAAGCGCCACGCCAGGCAGGAGACCTATCAGCTCGAAGCGATCGCCGTCGAGCCGCCCGACGTGCTGACGGAGTGGGCGGTGCGCTACCTGGCCGCGGCCGAGGACCGGCGGCTCAGGCCGATGCTCGAGGCGGCCATGCTGCGCAGCTACAGCGGCAACCCGACCGAGACCTTCTTCACCGGCGGTGGCGTCCACGAGTTCGAGAACTTCAACAGCAAGCACGACAACGGCGTCTACACAGTCGCCGAGTCGATCCGCCACTCGATCAACCTGCCCTTCGTGCGGCTGATGCGCGACATGGTCGACTTCCTGATCGCCGAGGGCGGCGGTCGCGGCCGCGCCCTGCTGGCCGACAAGGACCACCCGGCGCGGCGCGCCTACCTGGCCCGCTACGCCGACCAGGACGGCAGCGTGTTCCTCGAGCGCTTCCACAGGATCTACAAAGTCCTGGAGCCGCCGCAGGCCCGCGCCCGCCTGGTCGACAAGGTGCGGCACACGCCCAAGCGCCTGGCCACGGTGTTCCGCAGCCTCGAGCCGGCGGGCGACGAGGCGGCGCTCGGCGCCTTCCTCAAGGAGCAACTCGGCGCCGGCGCGCCCGGCAAGAAGCGGATCGCCCGGCTCTACGAGAGCGTCGACCCGCAGAAGGTCTCGCTGATCGAGCGCGCCGCGCTGATCGGCGTCCATCCGCTCGAGCTCTGGCTGGTCAGCTACCTGCAGCAGAAGCCCGAGGCGACGCGCCGCGAGCTGCTCCGGGCCAGCGCCGCCGAGCGGCAGGCGGTCATGGCCTGGCTCACCGAGTCCGACGAGCGCCACGGCGACCAGAACATCCGCATCTGGACCATTCTCGAACAGGAGGCCATGCATCGCCTGCACCGGGACTGGCAGCGCCTGGGCTATCCCTTCGAGAGCCTGGTGCCCTCCTTCGCCACCGCGATCGGCAGCTCGGCCGACCGGCCCGACGCCCTGTCAGAGCTGATCGGCATCATCATGAACGACGGCCTGCGCCTGCCGAGCCTGCGCATCGAGGAGCTCCGCTTCGCCGAGCAGACGCCCTACGAGACCCACGTCGGCCCGGCGCCGCGGCGCGGCAAGCGCGTGCTCTCGCCGGCGATCGCCGAGATCCTGCGCACGGCCCTGCAGGACGTGGTCGAGAACGGCACGGCACGGCGGGCCCGCGGCGTGCTGGCCGCCGGCGACGGCGGCGCGCTGCCGGTCGGCGGCAAGACCGGCACCGGCGACAACCGCTTCAAGGTCTACGGCGCCGGCGGTGTCCTGCTCGAGGACCGCGTGGTCAACCGCACCGCGACCTTCGTGTTCTTCCTCGGCGAGCGCTTCTTCGGCACCATTACCGCCTACGTCGACGGCCCCGAGGCCGCCGACTACGGCTTCACCAGCTCCCTGCCGACCGCCCTGCTGCGCCAGCTCGCCCCGGCCTTCCAGACTCTGATCAAGGCCCCGGTCGCCGCCACCGAGCAGGCCTCGGGCTGAGCCACTTCGACGTGACCTGAGCGCAAGCCTGGGGGGCCGGAAGGATCGAGCGCAGACCCTCCCCATTTCCTGTCATCCTCGGGCGGAGCGCAGCGGAGACCCGAGGATCCATGTCAGGGCCTGGCGCCAAGCCGAGCCATGGATTCTCGGGTCGGCGGGCCGCTACGCGGCCCTTGCCCGAGGATGACCCTCTAGAATGAAGAGCCAGGTTCGTCCGCCGGCGCCGCCTGGCGCGCGGCAGCCCGCAGCGCCAACACGAAGGTCGCGAAGGCCAGGAACAGGCAGGCCGCCATGAAGCCGATCATCGGCCAGGGCGTGCCGTTCTGCAGGTTGCCGACGGCCTGGGCGATGACCGCGGCGATGGCCATCTGCAGGAAGCCGCTGAGGCCCGAGGCCGTGCCCGCCGACTGCGGATAGACGCCGAGCGCGCCGGCTTGCAGGTTGGCCATGGCCAGGCCGTTGCCGAACACGATGACCGCCGTCGGCCCGAACAGCGTCCAGGGCGCGAAGATGCCCGCCGCGGCGAGCGCGGCCAGCAAGACCACGCCGACCAGCGCCACGCCGGAGCCCAGCAGGATCATGCGGTCGACGCCGAGCTTGGGCGAGTAGCGCGCGGTGACTCCGTTGCCGGCCATGAAGGCGAGCGAGATGGCGATGAAGTAGAGGCCGTACTCGGCCGCCGGCCGGCCCAGGCTGTTGACCATCAGGTAGGGCGCCGCCGAAACGAAGGAGAAGAAGCTGGCCAGGCCGAAGGCGCCGGAGAAGGCGTAGCCGCAGAAGACCGGCGAGCGCATCAGCCGGGCGAAGCCCTGCAGCATGCCCGAGACGCCCGGGTGGCTCGGCGGCCGCGCGTTGGTCTCGACCAGGCGCAGCACCACCAGCAGGATCACGCCGAGGCCGACCAGGCCGCCGAAGGTGAAGTTGGAGCGCCAACCGTAGGCGTCGGTCAGAAGGCCGCCGATGGCCGGCGCGAACATCGGCGCGACGACCATGGCGATGGTGATCATGGCAAGGACCGAGGCGACCCGCTCCTGGGCGTAGACGTCGCGCACCATGGCGCGCGCCAGGACCATGCCCGAGGTGCCGCCGGCCGCCTGCACGATGCGCCCGAGGATCAGCAGCTCGATACTCGGCGCCACCGCGCAGAGCAGGCTGCCCAGGAGGAAGACGACGAGCCCGACGATCAGCACCGGGCGCCGGCCGTAGCGGTCCGACAGCGGCCCGAAGGCCAGGGTCGAGACCGCGATGGCGGCCATGGAGAGGCTGAGCGCGAGCTGCGCCGTGCCCGCCGAGACCGCGAAGTCCCCCTGGATGATGGGCAGCGCCGGCACGAAGATCTGCATCGACAAGGGCCCCAGCGCCGTCACCGCGACCAGGGCGAAGAGGAACAGGCGCCCGGGTTGCGGGAGGGGCTGCGCGGACATGGGGAGAGCTTTCGTGCTGCGGGTGATGGGCCAGATCAGATCCCGATGAGATGGAATCGTGACGCGATTCCATCTCATCGGGATCTGATCTAACCTGCAAAGTTAGAGCGGATTCACGAGACTAGGTGGAAGCACAGCGTGCTTCCACCTAATCCCGATCCGCTCTAGGGCGCGCGGCTCATTCTGACTCGGCCTGGCCGAGAATCCAGCCCTCGACCCGGCGCAGAGCGGGATCGGCCGGCGTACCGGGCGGCCGCCGGCCGCGCAGCACGTTGATCATGCCGAGCAGGCCGACCGTGGCGTCGAAGCCGTCGTCGCCGCCGGCCTCCGGGCCGAAGCCTTCGACGATGGCCCGGCGCAGCGGCGGCGCCAAGGCCACCTCGAGATCGCGGGCGACCGCGCGCAGCCGCGCGCCCTCCGCCGCCCGGTCGGCCTGCCGGCCCTTGCCGGCGCGCCGGCCGTCGGGGCGCCGGAAGGCGATGCCGAGGTGGCGGTAGATCTCCCCGGGATAAGTCTCCGCCACCACCGGCGTGCCTGCGTCGAGCAGCGCGGCGAGATCGCCGTCGAAGGGCCAGAGCGCCATTGCCCCGGCGCGGCGCCCCGGCAGCAGCAGCGCGGCCCAGGCCGAGAGCGCCGCCTTGCCGACCTGCTGGGCGCCGATGGTCCAGAAGATCGGCGCCGCCGCCGGCCGCGTGGCCGTCGCCAGGTCGCAGAGCCGCCGCAGATCGCGCGGGCTCTCGAGCCCCAAGCCCTCGACCAGGTGCCGCAGCTTGGCGCCGCCCGGCCGCCGCGGATAGAAGGGCCGGGTCAGAGCGATCTCGTCCGGCCGCTCGGCGACGTCGAAGACCTCGGCCCAGTCGCCCCGGCCCAGGCCGACGAGCCAGTCGGCGAAGGCCTCGATGCCGGCGCGGCGGGCGTAGGCCAGGGGCAGGCCGAGCGGCAGGTCGAGACCGAGGAACAGGGACTCGCCGCCGAGGCGCTCGAGCAAGGTCGCCGGGTCGCCGACAGGCACCGGTGCCGCGGCGCGGTATCGCCCGGGCCCGTCCAGACGCGCCGCGACCAGCCAGCGCTTGGCTGGCGAGACGCTCCAGTCGGCATGGGCAACAACAGTGGGCAGCTTGTTGGAAATGAGGCTCGACTCGGCGCGGATCAGTTCGCCTTGGCCTTTCTTACGCGGCTGAGAAAACAGTCCGCGCCTCATAGTCTCTCGATAGACGGCACCGCAACTGACCGTCGGCGGCGCGAATCCCAGCTTCTGGCCCGCAGACTAGAGAGCCCTTTCCTAGTAGGTCGACGAGCCGCGAAGCTCCTTCAGCAAAGCGTCACCCCGAACTCTGTCAATGCGTTGCTTCCCGATATAAAGGTGCCGTGCCAATCGTTCGAGACGGTTGATGAGGGCTGAAGCACCTTCGGTGTTCAGATTCTCCACTCGTGTTCCAGTTTCTTTCTCAATCTCTTTAACAAGTTCATACGCAACAGCTTCGGCGTCAGGAGAGGGCTCGTTCGCCAAACCTTCGACAAGCAGTCTCGGTTCAGTGCCACCGAATCCTGACCGGTGGCGAATGAGCCGGGTCACGTAGTAAATTGCATCGATGGCAATCTTCGTGCCGACGCTGTTGAGGAGATGCTCGATCGACATGCATGCTCTCCTATGCCCTTGGCTCGATTACGTCAAACTCATCATGAGGCAGTTCCTCAATGACGTATTCTATAGAAAGGGGATGCGCCCTCTTCTTGACCGGTACTTCTGACAATCTGTGGCTTACGGTCTGGTATGGCATCACGTAAATCAGTGGACGAAAGTCTCTCGTTTCAGATTGCTCCAAGATTGCGGCGATATCTTGGACATCCTTATCGGCGATTATACCCTGGTCTTTCTTGATGGCGGCACCCCTCAAGATCCCGATTCTGTTCTCCTTGATCTTCGAACTATGGCGGTCACCACGATACACTTCCTCGAAGAGATTCTGGTAAATCTCGGCGGGACTCGACGTTGGAGGGATTGGACTCGCAAGCGTCGAGAAACGACGTGAATCGAAGTACGGAGTGCACCACACATAGTGAATGCGCGCATAGAAGCGCTCGGCAATCATGTAGGCAAGCCAAGTATTGGTAGAATACAATAAAATGTTGGGTTCCAAGATCCTCGCCCCAGCTAATCCTCAGAAATCTTCACTCAACGCGACACGTTGACCTACTAGTCATCGAATCGCAAAGGAAACAATCAATCTGTCTAAGGCCAATCGAGATCGATCCAGCCTCGTATCGGGTCAATCCTGACCAATGACGATACAATTGCCATTGCACAGCTAGTTTAGAGCACCCGAAATCCCAACGAACAACACTGATCAAGTCGCATAGCTTCCCGAGGTAGTTCGCTCCGCCGCTGTCCGGCTGCGCCAAGGGTCGACGTCCGCATAGCCCGCGAGACGCATGATCAGCGTGAGCGACAGAGGCTAGCAGAGGCCATGGTGCTGGCATGTCGTGAGGGTCTCCGCGGCCCGGGCGGCCCAGCAAGGGGCTCTGTACGCCGCACCCCGGCTATGGCAAGAGTCGCGGCCCGTCCCCGACGGAGATCGAACGAGGGGCGGCTGCCATTGGGAGGGAGCGGAGAGACATGGCCGAGCGCTTCGACGCGATCATCATCGGTGCCGGGATCATCGGCGCCGCCATCGGCTTCAGCCTGGCCAAGCGCGGCTGGAAGACGCTCAACGTCGACAAGCTGCCGGCGGCCGGCTACGGCCCGACCGCGGCTTCCTGCGCCATCATCCGCACCCACTACTCGACCAAGGACGGCGCCGCCATCGCCCACGAGGGTTGGTACTACTGGAAGGACTGGGCCGGCTACATCGGCGCCGAGGACGAGCGCGGCCTGATCGCGTACTACGACACGGGCTGCATGGTCATGAAGACCGAGCACAACAACCAGCTCGCGACCATCATCGCCAACATGCAGGCCCTCGACATCCCCTATGAGGAGTGGGACCCGGCGACCATCCAGGCGCGCCTGCCGGTCTACGACCTGCACAAGTTCTCGCCGGTGCGCCGGCCCGACGACGCCGGCTTCGGCCAGGCCTCCGAGGACCTGGTGACCGGCGCCGTCTTCTTCCCGCGCGCCGGCTACGTCAGCGACCCGCAGCTCGCCACCCACAACATCCAGCGCGGCGCCGAGGCCGTCGGCGGCGCTTTCCGCTTCAACACCACGGTCACCGCGATCCGCCGGCAGGACGGCAAGGTCGCCGGCGTCACCCTCGGCGACGGCAGCGAGATCGACTCGCCCGTGGTGGTCAACGTCTCCGGCCCCTACGCCGCCAAGATCAACGGCATGGCCGGCGTGCTCGAGGAGATGAACATCGGCACCAAGGCGCTGCGGCAGGAGGTCACCCACGTGCCGGCGCCCGAGGGCTTCGCCCTGCCCTTCGTCACCTCGGACAGCGACATCGGCTGCTACTGCCGGCCGGAAACCGGCAACCACATCCTGGTCGGCAGCGAGGACCCGGAGTGCGACGAGCGCGAATGGGTCGATCCGGACGACTTCAACGAGGACTTCACCGAGCAGTGGGGCGTACAGGCCCAGCGCTACGCCCAGCGCCTGCCGAGCCTCGGCATCCCCAACCAGGCGCGCGGCGTGGTCTCGCTCTACGACGTGTCCGACGACTGGATCCCGATCTACGACAAGACCAACCTCGGCGGCTACTACATGGCGGTCGGCACCAGCGGCAACCAGTTCAAGAATGCCCCCGTCGCCGGCGAGCTGATGGCCGAGATCGTCGAGCGCTGCCAGAAGGGCCACGACCACGACGCCGAGCCGATCCAGTTCCCCCTCACCCATACCGGCCGCGCCATTGACCTCGGCTTCTACTCCCGCAAGCGCGAGATCAACGTGGAGAGCAGCTTTTCGGTTTTGGGGTGAGGTGCGGCGCCCTCGGCTAGAGCTCCTCGCGCAGGATCGACATGACGACGACCGACTTCGGCTCGCCGTTCCAGATGTAAGCGTTGCGCAGCGTGCCTTCCTCGACGAAGCCGAGGCTCCGATAGAGGCGCCGCGCGCGCTCGTTGTCGGGGAAGACGTCGAGCCAGAGGCGTTGTGCGTGATAGGCATTGAAGGCTTCCGTCATGACGGCGGGCAGGAAGCGCCGGCCATGCCCCTTGCCCGCCTCGACGACGGCGAATCGGCGAAGCTCGATCGACCTGTGCGGATTGCGGAGCCCGGTGAGATGGGCCAGCGCGCTCAAGGGCTGGCCACTCTCGCGGCTCAGCAGGAGCACGTCGTCCTCGCTCTCGATCGCCTCATCGATCTCGGACGCGGACATGGTCGTCACGAAGTCTCGGACATGAGGGAGCTGGAACACGCCGCATAGCTCCGCGACATCGCCCGGAGCCGCCACCAGAACCCCACCGCCGACCATGAGCGCCTCCCCTTGCTGCCAACCGAATCGCTCGATCGGCAGGACGCGAAGCCTTGCGCGAGACATCACGGAAGTGTGTCTCGCGGGCAAATGCCGTTCACGATCCCGGCGCCCGGCAAGCACAGGGCCTTTGAGTCAGGCCCTGATTCGCGCATCCCAGGTTTCCTGTGGACGCGCGATTCCTTACTCTCCATATGATCGGCCGACAGCCATGCAGGATTCAAGACCTGCCCCTCAGGTCCCGGTTCGCTAGGATGTGCTGAGGGGCATTGCTTATGAGGGCGTGAAGATGGCGAGATCGGCGCAAAAGATCGTACGCCTGAGGATCGAGCTAAGCGATACAAGCCCACCGATCTGGCGCCGTGTCGACGTGCCGGTGGACTTCCCGCTACGCCGTGTGCATCACCTGATCCAGGCCGTCTTCGACTGGCGAGACTACCATCTCCATCAGTTCGAGATCGGCGATCGAATCTACGGCGCGCCAGAATACGATGATGGGGATATCGGCGGACAAAAGCTGTACAGTGACCGGAACATCAGGCTCGCTGCGGTTCTGGCCCGTGGAGTCGAACGCTTCATCTACCGCTACGACTTCGGCGACGATTGGGAGCATGTCGTCACCGTCGAAGGGGCGCTGGAGGCGGAAGATGGCGTGGAGTATCCGATCCTGGTGGATGGCGCGCGCCGCGCGCCGCCTGAGGACTGCGGAGGCCCGCTAGGGTTCGAAGCGTTCCTCGAAGCCATGCTGGACGAAGATCACGAAGAGCACGAGAGCATGATGGACTGGCACGGGGCACGCTTCGACCCGGACGACCTAGAGCTGGCGATCGTCGAAGCAATGCTCGAGCGGATCAGGGCGAGCCGCCGGAAGGGACAGGCCAAAGGCAGTCGGGCAACCACGAACAGGGTGTGGACGAAGCGCGCGTGAGGCACCGGCGGGTCAGCCCGAAGGGGGGGGGGAAGGTCTTGAATCATGCAAAGAGGTCGTCTCTTGGAATCTCGGTTCGGCAGCCTGCGCGCTTCGCTTCGAACCGCAATGCAGGATGCAAGACTTGACCCTGTTCATGCGACGGCAGATCGTGCATCGTCGCCGTCCAGTCGGACCATCGCTGCGCGGTGCGCTTGAAGGTGTGCGCCAGGTAGAGCTGGCGCGCGGCGTAGCCGCGATAGTCGAGGATCCAGCCCTCGCCCGCCAAGACGATTTGGCTACCAATGAAGCCGGAGGCCGGTTTGAACCAGAGCGCTTTGTGGCTCGCAGTCCCGTAGCGCTCGAGGAAGGCATGGGCGAGGATGTGGCAGGCGCCGCAAGCGAAGAAAACCCGGTCGGGAAGGGCCCAACGCATCCTCTGATCACGCTTCGAGTAGTTCTTCGTTCGGACCTGGTACAGCGCTAACGCTGAATCGCATCTGCATGCTGTCGCCGAATCTGGGATTCAATTGCAATTGGCTCACTCAGACCACTCAGATGTTGCTCTGCTGGACCCGACCACATCTCTCCCCTGCCCATTTGCATTCTTGTTCACTCAAGGTCGAGAATCGTAGTAGACACCCAATATGGCGATTCAGTTTCCAATCTCTGTCTTGAAAACCCTTTGGAACCGCGCAGAGGACGGGCGTTGGGCAATTAGTGACGTCAAAGGCCTCGAGCTTTCCTCAGCAAGCGGTACCGATGATCGGTATTTTATTCTTTCAGGCAATGTACAGCTCATGACTGACACGCCCAATTGCTCCATTGAAGATGCGATGACAACTTTCGGACCATCCGATTTTCTGATGCAACAGAGCGTCGTTCCTGTTGTCGCATGGCTAGAAGGTCAGAGAACGATAAGATGCATTGGCACTGCATCGGTCATCAGTTGTACTGGCTACTTGTTGACCGCGGCACATGTTGTCATGGACCCCTTGGAAGGCGGATACGGAGCAGTACGCTATGGGCAACAGGTGGAGCTCCATGATGGATTGAATTTCGGCGTTCTAATCCCCTTTTGGACCCCCACAAATAGAACAACCTTACATAGGGGCTTTCGGTTCTTCCCTTTCGAGAGCATATGGAATTGGGGAGAGTGGAAGCAAAGTCCTCTGCTCCATGAAGAAGACCGTTGGGAGCATCTGACAGATGTCGCTGTGTGCAAGATCCCAGAACTGCCTGGCGGCAGAGCGTACCAGCCACTCAATATGTCGTTGAATCCCTTCTCGCCAGGCGAAGACGCCTACGCGTTGGGATACGCGGAAATGCCGGACATAAAACTAGACCCAAGGAGTGGCGACATTGAGGACAAGAACTTCAAGCTGAAGCTCCATGTTTCTGTTGGAAACATCATCAGAACCTTCCCGCAAAACCATATTCAAATGGAAGTTCCGACGCCCGGCCCTTGTTTTGATTTTGATGCCCGTATACCAGGCAAGATGAGTGGTGCACCCATCTTCGGTGCAAGAGGCGCCGTGATCAGAGGGATCGTAAGTCGCAGTTTTTCCAACGAGTATCACGCCTATGGATCAATGCTAGGTCCGGCAATGGAACTGGAACTGGGAGAATCGCAAGACAAGAATAGGTCGCTGCGTAGTTTGATTGCACATGGCGACGAGGGCATGACTATAGCAGTTGGCGTTGGCCTCTAAGGGGAGCATCCGAGATATAGGTCTGGTCCTGAACTATGTATTGTCGCCTCTAGGATCGCCGACACTATCGACTTGACTATTCATCAGCATCGCCTGATTGCCGCAAGGGCACGCGCTAAGGTCGACCGACTGCGAGCGCCCTCGATTACTCTACCCGCCCCTCACCTTTCAATCGCATCCGCGCTCTGCAGCTCCTCCTCACGCTTGGCGATGTAGGCCTTGAGCGCCTCGTCGATGGCCGGGTCCATCGGCGGCGGCTCGTACGCCGCGAGCAATTGCTGCCAGATCGCGTGGGCGCGTTCGGCGGCGGTCTTGGCGCCGTCTTCGTTCCAAGTCTCGAAGTTGCGCCAGTCGGAGAGGATCGGCTCGTAGAAGGCGGTCTCGTAGCGGGCGAGCGTGTGGGCCGAGCCGAAGTAGTGGCCGGCGGGTGGGGTCTCGACGATGGCCTCGACCGCGAGGCTGTCCGGGTCGACCGGCAGGGGGTCGAGGTAGGCGGACATGAGCTGGATCATCTCGGCGTCGAGGATCAGCTTCTCGAAGGAGCAGACCAGGCCGCCCTCGAGCCAGCCGGCCGCGTGGTTGACCAGGTTGACGTGACCCATGACCACGCCCCAGAGCGACATGGCGCTCTCGTAGGCCGCCTGGGCGTCGACGCAATTCGAGGCATTGGTGTTGGAGGAGCGGTAGGGCAGGCCGTAGCGGCGGCAGAGCTGGCCGGTGGCGTGCACGGCCTTGGTGTACTCCGGCGTGCCAAACGCAGGCGCGCCCGACTTCATGTCGACGTTGGAGGTGAAGCCGCCGTAGACCACCGGGCCGCCCGGCGCCGCGGCCTGCACCAGGGCGACCATGGCCAGGGCCTCGGCGTTCTGCTGGACCAGCGCGCCCGCCAGGGTCGAGGGTGCCATGGCACCGAGCAGGGTGAAGGGCGTCACCACCACGACCTGGCCGTGGCGGGCGAACTCGAGGGCGCCCTGGGCCATGGGCCCGTCGAGCAGGCGCGGCGAGTTGCTGTTGATGTTGCCGTGGACCATGGGCGTGCCGGCGGCTTCCTCGGCCGTCCGGCCGCGGGCGATGGCGGCCATCTCGATGGCGTCGCGCGCCCGGCCGCGGCCGAGCAGCGAGGCGTTCCAGGCCTTGTCCGTGTAGCGGGCGCAGGCGTAGTAGCCGTGCAGGTGGCGGCTCTGCGCCGGCAGGTCGAGCGAGGCCAGGGGCGCGCTGCTGGCCAGGTGCAGGCAGTCGAGCTGCTGCACCAGGCGCACGAAGTCGCAGAGCTCGGCGTAGGTGCCGGCGCGCCGGCCCTTCGCCAGGTCGGAGACGAAGGCCGGGCCGCTGACGCTCTGGAAGCTGACGTGGTTGCCGCCGAGGGTGACCGAGCGCGCCGGGTTGCGCGCCTCGATCGTCACCTCGGCCGGCGCCAGCGCGACCTGCGCCTCGATCAGGGCCGGGTCGAAGCGGACCATCTCCTCGGCCTCGTCGACCTCGGCGCCGAGGCCCTTGTAGAGCGAGCGGGCCTCCGCGTCGGTGACCTTGATGCCGGCCTCGGCGAGCACGCGCAGCGAGGCGCGGTGGATGGCCTCGAGCTGGTCGGCACTCAGGACTTCCAGCGGCGGGCGGGTGTTGCGGAGGGTCTTCCAGGGCCGTTGCGGCAGCGTCGCAGTGCCGCCACCGGCACGCAGCGCTTCACGCCGTTGCCCGGCGCTGGAGCGCTCGCGGCCGCGTCGCCTGCCTCTGGCAGGCCCGCCGCTCATGCGGCGTCTCGCACCGGCCCGCTCCCCCTCCCGGCCACCCGCGGCAGTATCCCATTGGCTGGCCGGGAGGGGGAGCGGGCCGGTGCCGTCCGAGATGAAGAGGGTCTAGCGATCGACGGCATCGTCACTGGTCCCGATCGCTTCCTTGCGCTTGGCGACATAGGCGGTGAGCTCTTCGTCGACGGCCGGGTCGAGTGGTGGCGGCTCGTAGTCCTTTAGGAGCTGCTTCCAGATGGCGTTGGCGCGCTGCGCCGCGTCGCGGCCGCCGTCCTCGCTCCAGGTCTCGAAGTTGCGCCAGTCGGAGACCAGCGGGCTGTAGAAGGCCGTCTCGTAGCGCGCCAGGGTGTGGGCCTCGCCGAAGTAGTGGCCGGCCGGCGGCACCCCGGCGATGGCCTCGACCGCGAGCGTGTCTTCGTCGACCACGACCGGCTGCAGGTACTCGCTCAGCATCTGCAGCATCTCGACGTCGATGATCAGCTTCTCGAAGGAGGCGGTCAGGCCGCCCTCGAGCCAGCCGGCGGAATGGAAGATCAGGTTGGCGTGGCCCATGACCGCGCCCCAGAGCGACATCTCGCTCTCGTAGGCCGCCTGGGCGTCGGCGCAGTTCGAGGCGTTGGTGTTGGAGGAGCGGTAGGGCAGGCCGTAGCGCCGGCAGAGCTGGCCGGTCGCCTGCGCCGCCTGGGTCTGCTCGGGCGTGCCGAAGGCGGGGGCGCCGGTCTTCATGTCGACGTTCGAGGTGAAGCCGCCGTAGATCACCGGCGCGCCGGGGCTGGCCACTTGCACGAGCGTGATGCCCGCCAGGGCCTCGGCGTTCTGCTCGACCAGGGCACCGGCGACGGTGGCCGGGGCCATCGCGCCGGCCAGGGTGAAGGGCGTGACGATCACTGGTTGGCGCGCCCGGGCGAAGGTCATGGCGCCCTGGGCCATGGGCCCGTCGATCAGGCGCGGCGAGTTGGTGTTGATGTTGCCGTAGGTCAGCGGCTGCGCGGCGACCTGCTCCGGGGTCAGGCCGTGGACGATGGCGGCCATCGCGATCCCGTCGCGCGCCCGGCCGGCACCCAGCAGCCAGGTGCTCCAGACCTTGTCGGTCCAGCGAAGCACGGCCTCGTAGGTGTCGAGGTGGCGGGTCTGGGGCGGCAGGTCGAGCGGCTCGAAGGGACTGACGCCGGCCACCGAGATCACGTCGAAGCACTGCACCAGCTTCATGAAGTCGGCCAGCTCGGCCAGGGTGCCGGCGCGCCGGCCGCGGTCCAGGTCGGAGACGAAGGAGGGCCCGCCGACCGGCGCGAAGTTGACATGGTTGCCGCCGATGGTGGCGTTCTTCGCGGGGTTCCGCGCCCGTATCGTGAACTCGGCCGGCGCCTTGGCGACACTCTCCTCGACCAGGCCGGGATCGAAGCGGACCATCTGCTCGGCCTCGTCGACCTCGGCACCGGCGGACCGCAGCAGGGCCCGGGCCTCGTCGTCGGTCACCTTCATGCCGGCGCGGGCCAGGACCTGCAGCGAAGCCTCGTGGATCGCCTCGACCTGGTCGGCGCTGAGCACCTCGATGGGCGGCAAGGGATTGCGCAGCTTGCGCCAGGGCAGCCGCGGAATCGCCGCCCCGCCCCCGCGCGGGCGCTCGGCCCGGCGTCGGCGCCTCGCCTGCGCCATCGATTCGCCTCCCCATCCCTCGGCACCGCCGCGAAGCCTAGCGGCCCCACGCCCCCCGGCACTGATGGCTACCCGCCCCCCACTAGCACGGTAGCGGCATTTTTCGTGAAGGCCCTCAGACGCCGGGCGGGCGCATCCGCGCCCTAGGCTTCGCGCCCATGGGGGCGCGGGGCCTCAACGGCCCAGTTTGTAGCGCTTTGGTTTGTATCAACCGCCGTGGCCTTGCGGCCCTGGTGAGTGGTCCAGCGCCAGGCTTTGCAGCGCGACGCCGGCTTCGGCGAGCATCTGTTCGGTCAGGGCCAGGTTGAAGGTCTCGGCGAGCCGGGGGTCCGTGCAGGGCGGGGCGATCACCTCGGCGATGCCGGCCTGGATGATCATGGCGGCGCAGACGCTGCAAGGCTGCAGGGTGACGTAGAGCCGGCAGCCGGTCAGGTCGCGCCGGGCGTTGATGATGGCGTTGCGCTCGGCGTGGATGGTCATCTCGTACTTGAGGTCGCGGTCGCTGAGGCGCTCGATGCTGTCCTCGACGCCGCTCGGCAGGCCGTTGAAGCCGGTCGAGACCACCCGCCGGTCGGCGCTGGCGATGACGCAGCCGACCTTGGTGCTGGGGTCCTTCGACCAGCCGGCGATGTGCGCCGCCAGGGCCAGGAAGCGCTCGTCCCAATGGTCGAGGGCGCGCGCCGGCACGGCGGTCACTTGGCCATGATCTGGCGCAGCAGGTCGGCCAGCAGCCCGATGCCGAACATGATGAAAGCCATCAGGATGCCGATGATGCCGAAGTAGTAGAAGGCGGCGATCGTGGTGATCGCGCCGACCAGGAAGCTGACCAGCGAGAAGACCACGAAGAGGCCGCTGACCAGGACGAAGAGCTTGAGCGGGTTGTAGTAGATCACCGCCTGGGCGATGTACTGCAGGGTGCGCAGGGAATCCCAGAGCATGCGCACCTTGGTCCGGCCGACCCGCTCGTGATAGGCGATCGGCAGGTAGCCGACGAAGCGGCCGGTCAGCATGTAGGCCAGGGTCAGCGAGGTGGTGAAGCTGAAGGTGTCGCAGAGGTGCTTCAGGTAGCCCTCGATGGTCGCCTTGCTGAACACCCGGAGGCCCGAGTTGACGTCGGGGATCGGCCGCTCGGCGACGAACTCGACCATGGCCTTGAGCAGCCGGCGCAGCGGCCCCTTGAAGGGCGTCGTGTTGACGTGGGCGCCGCGCCGCGCGCCGACCACCATGTCGAAGCCCTTGCGGTATTCTTCCAGCAGGCGCGGGATCGCCTCCGCCGGATAGGTCAGGTCGGCGTCCATGATGACGATGGTGTCGTGGCGCGCCGCCTGGATCCCGGACTTGAGCGCCCGGCCGTAGCCCACGTTGATCGGATGGCGGATCACGCGCGCGCCTTCGGACTCGGCGAAGGCGGCGGTCTCGTCCGAGGAGCCGTCGTCGACCACCAGGATCTCGACCGACTCGAGGCCGGCGCGCTCGACCGTGTCGCGCAGGGCGGCGATGGTGCCGACGATGGCACCGCCTTCGTTGTAGGCCGGGATGACGATGGAGATCATCGCTTGCGCACCACGGCGACCAGGGACTGGCCGAAGGCCCAGCGGACCAGCGGGTCGAGCCTCCGCGAGACCGGCAGCACGTAGCGGTCGAAGACCTCGATCTGCCGGTTGACGCCCTCGTCGTTCAGCGAGCGGTGGCGGGCGAAGCCGTTGAGCCACCAGCCGAGCCCGCCGACCGCGTTGAAGTAGCGCGCCTCGACCAGCGCTGCGCCCTCGCCCGGCAACAGGCGTTGCAGGTCGTTGCGGCGATAGCGGCGGATATGGCCGGCCATGCGGTCCAGGTCGTTGTAGAGGGCGCCGAAGGCCGGCACGAAGAGCAGCAGGTGGCCGCCCGGCTGCAGGGCGCCGAGCAGGGTGGCGACGGCCCGCTGGTCCTCTTCGACGTGCTCCAGCACGTTGACGCAGAGCACGCTGTCCAGCCGCTCCTCGGCGAGCGCGCCGGCCAGGCCGGGGTCGGTGATGTCGCCGGCCAGGAAGCGGTCGCCCGGATGGCGGCGGCGCATGGCCTCGATCGCCGCCGGATCGATGTCGACGCCGACGTAGCGCTCCAGCGCCGGCAGCGCCGCGCGGTAGCCGCCGTGACCGAGCCCGACCTCGAGCAGGCGCTGGCCGTAGTAGGGCCGGAAGGCCTCGACCACCCAGGCGGTGTAGTTCTGCGCCTCGGCGATCGCCGAGGAATAGGTCTCGTCGCTGGCCGCGGTCATGACGCGCGCAGTCCCTCCAGCCAGAGCGCCACCGACAGCAGCGAGAGCAGACGCAGGCCGTTGTCGCGCCGCTTGGCGCGATGCTCCTCCCAGAGCCGCTCGATCTCTTCCGGCCGGAACCAGGCGGCCATCGCCGGCGCGGCCAAAGCGTCACGCGCCAGCTCGCCCAGCGGACCCTGCAGCCAGCCCGAGATCGGCGCGTTGAAGCCCTGCTTGCGCCGCTCCAGCAGCCAGGCCGGCAGGCGCGCGCGCTGGCTCTGCTTGAGCAGGTGTTTCATGCGCAGTCCCTTGAGCTTCCAGGCGGTCGGCAGGGCGGCGGCGAACTCGACCAGGCGGTGGTCCAGGAACGGCGCCCGCGCCTCCAGGGAGTGGGCCATGGTCATGCGGTCGACCTTGACCAGGATATCGCCCGGCAACCAGGTCATAAAGTCGACATAGAGGGCCTGGTCCAGGGGGTGGCAGTCGGCCACGGCCTCGAAGTGGTGCAGGGCCTCGGCCGGCGGTTCGTCGGCCGCCGCCGCGACGGCGGCGCGCCAGTCCGGCTGCATCAGCGCCAGGCGCTCGGCCGGGTCGAAGATCGAGCGCCAGGAGAGATGCGCCTCGCGCGGCGGCAGGGCCTGGCCGTGCAGGAAGCGGCGCAGCTTGTAGTCGAAGCTGACCTTGTCGTGGCTGACCGGCCAGAGCCGCTCGACGGCGCCGGTCAGGCCGCGGGTCACCGCGCGCGGCAGATGGCGGAGCAAGGCATGCAGCCGGTCGGCCAGATAGGTCTCGTAGCCGGCGAAGCACTCGTCACCGCCGTCGCCGGAGAGCACCACCGTCACCGATTCCCGGGCGTGGGCCGCCAGGTAGTACATCGGCACCGCCGAGCTGTCGGCCAGGGGCTCGTCGGCCGCGCGGACCAGGGCGGTCATGACCTGGGCCGGCTCGGGCGAGACCAGGCGGTCGCGGTGGTCGACCCCGAGATGCTTGGCGGCGCGCTCGGCCTCGGCCAGCTCGCTGTAGCTCTTCTCGGTGAAGCCCATGGAGAAGGACTGCACCTCGGCCGGCGGCCGCAGCCGCGTCATCGAGGCGACCACCGCCGAGGAGTCGATGCCGCCGGAGAGGAAGGCGCCGAGCGGCACGTCGCTGATCATCTGGCCGGCGACGGCCTGGTCGAGCAGGGCGTTCAGCTCCTCGGCCGCCGCGGCCTCGGAGGCGAAAGCCCGCTTGTTGCGAAAGGCGCCGGCCGGGTCCCAATAGCGCTCGAGGCGCGGCGGCCGGTCGCGCTCGACGGTCATGACATGGGCCGGCGGCAGGCGCTTCACCGAGGGGCTCAAGGTCCGCGCGCCGATGCCGTAGTTGAGCGCCAGGTACTCGGCCAGCGCCAGCGGATCGATGGCGCGGTCGACCGCGGGATGCCGGCGCAGGGCGCCCGGCTCCGAGGCGAAGACCAGGCCGCCGTCGTCGAGCCACTGGTAGAACAGCGGCTTCTCGCCGGCGCGGTCGCGGGCCAGCAGCAAGCGGTCCTGCCCGGCGTCCCAGATCGCCAGGGCGAACTGGCCGACCAGCCGCTCGACGAAGGACTCGCCCCAGGCCTTGTAGGCCTCGAGCACGACCTCGGTGTCGCCTTGCGTGCGGAAGGCGACGCCGCGCGCCTCGAGATCGCGCCGCAGGTCGCGGAAGTTGTAGATCTCGCCGTTGAAGCTCAGCCAGCAGCGCCGCGGCGGGTCGGCGAAAGGCTGGTCGCTCTCGGGCCGCGGGTCGATGATCGCCAGGCGCCGGTGGCCGAGCACGACGGGGCCGAGCGCCTCGACCGCGCCGCCGTCCGGCCCGCGGTGCTGCAGGGCCTCGGTCATGGCCGCGACCGCCGCGCGTTCCGGCGGCCGCTGCCAGGAGAGCCATCCGGCGATGCCGCACATCCTGGGAACCTATCCGTGACCTAGCGAGGGCTCGCGGCCTGTCGGCGGGCCTCGGCCGCCCGGCTCAAGCCGCGCGCACCCGCATCTTGATCGGGCCCTCGGCGAGCTGGTTGACGAACTGATGGACGTGCTCGCTGCCCGACCGATCGAGCTGGTCGGTCGGGCCCGTCCAGATGATCCGGCCGTCGTGCAGCATGGCCATCCGGTTGGAGATCTGCCGGGCCGAGCGCATGTCGCTGGTGATCGAGATGACCGTGGCGCCCAGCTCCTCCATGACCTGGAGGATCAGCTCGTTGATCCGGTTGCTCATGATCGGGTCGAGGCCGGCGGTCGGCTCGTCGAGGAACAGGATCTTGGGATCGATCGCGACGGCCCGGGCGATACCGACGCGCTTCTGCATGCCGCCGGAGATCTCCGAGGGAAAGAGGTCGGCGGTCTCCGGCTTGAGGCCGACGGCGGCGAGCTTGGCCACGGCGATCTCGCGGGCCTGCTTACGGCCCATGCCGCGGTAGTGGGTGAGCTGGAAGGCGACGTTCTCCCAGATCGGCAGGCTGTCGAACAGGCCGGAGTACTGGAACAGCATGCCGATGCGGTCCATCAGCTCGATGTGCGCGCGGCCGCCGGCGTGGGTCGTCTCCGCGCCGTCGATGCGCACCGAGCCGCCGTCGGGCGGGATCAGGCCGAGGATGCACTTGAGCACCAGCGACTTGCCGCTGCCCGAGGTGCCGAACAGCACCAGCGACTCGCCGGCGTCGAGCGAGAAGCTGACGTCCTCCAGGACCCTGTTGTCGCCGAAGCTCTTGGCCAGGCCCTCGACGGCGATCTTGCTGTCGCTGCTGCTCATCCCGAATTCACCCGGCCGCGTCGATCACCGCGGCGATGGCGTCGCTGCCCTGCAGCGGCGCCATGATGTGCACACCGCTGCAATGGGGCACCTCGCGCAGCGCCTGGATCAGCTCGACGCAGATCTTGCGGCCCTCGGCGGTCTGGTCCGCCGCGCCCTCGAGCCGGGCGATGGTCGCCTCCGGCACCGTGACGCCGAAGAGGTTGTCGTTCATCCAGCGCGCCGAGCGGGCCGAGGCGAGCGGGCCGACGCCGATGATCACCTTCAGCCGCTCGGTCAGGCCGAAGTCGGCGAGCCGCGCCAGGTAGCGCGCGGCGACCTCGGGCTCGAAGCTGAACTGGGTCTGGACGAAGTCGGCGCCGGCCTCGGCCTTGCCGGTCAGGGACTTCGGCTCCCAGTCCGGCGGCGGGTCGCTCGGCACGTCGGCGGCGCCGACGAAGAGATGCGGCGGCGGCTCGATGGCGCGCCCCGAGGGGATCTTGCCCTCGTCGCGCATCGCCTTGACCATGGTCATGACCCCGCGGGAGTCGAGGTCGAACACGCCCTTGGTCTCGGGCAGCTCGCCGCGCGAGGGGTCGTCGCCGTGCAGCACCAGGATGTTGTGCATGCCGAGCGCGGCGGCGCCGATCAGGTCGGCGGCCAAGCCGATGCGGTTGCGGTCGCGGCAGGTGAGCTGCAGCACCGGCTCCAGGCCCGCCTGGACCAGGAGCGTGGCCGCCGCCAGGCTCGACATGGCGATGCGCGCGCCGGCGCCGTCGGTGACGTTGATGGCGTCGACCTTGCCGCGCAGCGGCTCGGCCTTGGACAGCAGGGCTTGGGGGTCCGCCGAGAGCGGCGGCGTGATCTCGGCGGTGATCACGAAGTCGCCTTGCGCCAGGCGGGTTTCCAGCTTCGAGCGGTCGGTCATGAGCGTGGCACCCCGGCGACGCCTGTGGTTGCGGGACCAAGCTGTCCCGGGTCTTGGGAATAGCGGAGCCCCGGGGGCCAGCGCAACCGATTCCGCCGGGCGGCCCGCCGCCGGGGACCTACGACTGCGCGAAAAAGCACATCGTTGACAAGGTTTTAAGGCTTACCTGCCGTTAACGCTCGCTTCACTTGCCTAAGATAGTTGTGACAGCCGGCCAGGACCCGCTCCGCGTGTTCTTGGCTAGACTGTGAGGCTGACTATCCATGTCGCAGGCGACGGCAGCCAGCGAGCGGAGAACGCCGGGCTCGGCGAAGGTACCGCTGCGACTCCGTCTCAAGGCCTGGTGGAACGGCGACGAGATCCGCGTCAAGGACGGGGGCGGCGCGGCCGGCCGCAAGGGCGCCGTCGAGCAGATCGAGCCCTTCGAGCGCTGGAACGAGGCACACCTCAGGGTGGCGCAGGCGATCTGGGGCGCCGGCATGATCGGCCCCACCCTGCCCGAGGAGATCCAGCATCTCGTCAAGCCCCTGGGCCTCAACCCGGCGATGAGCCTGCTCCATGTCGGCGCCGGCTTGGGCGGGCCCGGGCGCGTGATGGCCGAGAGCTTCGGCGTCTGGGTGACCGGACTCGAGGCGGAGCGGGAGCTGGTCAAGGTGGGCATGGCCCTGGCCGAGAAGGCCGGCTTGGCCAAGAAGGCGCCGGTGGTGATCTTCGACCCGGACAGCTTCGAGCCCAAGGCGGGCTCCTTCGACGCCATCGTCAGCTTCGGCTATCTCTTCTCGGTGAAGAACCGCATGCGTCTGATCGACGTCCTGGACAACGCGCTCAAGGCCAACGGCCAGATGCTCATCACGGACTTCGTGGTCGCCAGACCCGGCGCGGAAAGCCAGATCATCGCGGACTGGCTGGCCGGCGAGCCGGAGCCGGTCGAGCCCTGGTCGGTCGAGCAGTACAAGGTCACGCTGGAAGGGCGCGACCTGGAGGTGCGCATCGTCGAGGACCGCAGCGACAAGCTGCGCGAGCAGGTGGTCAAGTGCTGGGCCGACCAAATGGAGGTGGTCAACGCGGAAGCCGGTTGTCCCCGCTACGCCGCCGCGCTGGTCCACGAAGTCGAGCTCTGGACCCGCCGCATGCGGGCCCTGGAAAGCGGCGACCTGCGGCACTGCCGCATCTACGCCCGCCGCAAGTCCAGCTCGAACCTCTTGTCGGACTGGTAATCCGCACCAGAAACCTGCGCTTGCAGCGATTGACAGGCCCCCGCCCCTCGCCTAGTTTCCCGGCCCTCCGAGACCGCAAACGCCGAGCCAGAAAGGTCGATCCCATGAAGGTCGTCAATTCCCTCAAGACCGCGAAGCTGCGCGAGCGCGGCTGCCGGGTCGTGCGGCGGCGCGGTCGGACCTACGTCATCAACAAGAAGAACCCGCGCTTCAAGGCCCGCCAGGGCTGAGCGCCGGGCTCTCGCGCTGCCGTCGGCGGCCCGCTTCGGCCGCCATGGGCTCGTCCTGCTGCGGCCTTGACTGTCCATTATCGACAGTTCCGTTAAGGGTCGCGTCGTTGCCAAGCGTCATAACCCCCGCTATTTAGGTTGGATTGCCGCCACTTGGCGGCCCCGAGTCGGCCCGCGCGACGGCCTCGACGCTGCGCCGGCGGGTCGTTCCGGCATGCGACGCCGGTGCGAAGCGGGAGGACGAGATCTTGGAGATGCCGCGTCCGGACGACGGCATTCTGGCGCGCCGCGACGAGATCGCCGCGGCGCTGCGCGAGATCGTCCCCGGCGAAGGCGTGGTGACGGACGAGGACGAGCGCCGCGCATACGAGACAGATGGCCTGACGGCCTATCGCGATCTGCCGCTGGCGGTGGTCCTGCCGGAGACGCGCGAGCAGGCCAGCCGCGTGCTCGCCTATTGCAAGGAGGCCGGCGTCAAGGTCGTGCCGCGCGGCGCCGGCACGGGCCTGTCGGGCGGCGCCCTGCCGCTGCGCGACGGCATCCTGCTCGCCATGGGCAAGTTCAATCGGATTCTCGAGGTCGACTACGACAACCGTTGCGTGGTCGCCCAGCCCGGCGTCACCAACCTGGCGATCACCCAGGCGGTCGAGGCCGAGGGCTTCTACTACGCGCCGGATCCCTCCAGCCAGATCGCCTGCTCGATCGGCGGCAACGTCGCGGAGAACTCCGGCGGTGTCCATTGTCTAAAGTACGGCGTGACCACCAACAACCTGCTCGGCCTCGAGGTTGTGCTGATGGACGGCTCGGCGATCGAGATCGGCGGCCGGCACCTGGACTCCGAGGGCTACGACCTGCTCGGCCTGCTGACCGGGTCCGAGGGCCTGCTCGGGGTGGTGACCGAGGTGACCGTGCGCATCCTGCGCAAGCCGGAGACCGCGCGCGCCCTGCTCGTCGGCTTCCCCTCCAGCGAGCAGGCCGGCGACTGCGTCGCCGCCATCATCGGCGCCGGCATCATCCCCGGCGGCATGGAGATCATGGACGCCAACGCGGTGCGCGCCGCCGAGGACTTCGTCAAGGCCGGCTACCCGCTCGACGTCGAGGCCCTGCTGATCGTCGAGCTGGACGGGCCGCAGGTCGAGGTCGACCACCTGGTCGCGCAGGTCGGCGCCATCGCCGAGGCGAAAGGCGCGGTCACCAGCAAGGTCTCGGAGAGCGAGGAGGAGCGCTTGCGCTTCTGGGCCGGCCGCAAGGCCGCCTTCCCGGCGATCGGCCGCATCACGCCGGACTACTACTGCATGGACGGCACGATCCCGCGGCGCCGGCTACCCGAGGTTCTCAAGCGCATGACCGAGATGAGCGAGCGCTACGGCCTCGGCGTCGCCAACGTCTTCCATGCCGGCGACGGCAACCTGCACCCGCTGATCATGTACGACGCCAACAACCCGGGCGAGCTGGAGCGCGCCGAGGAGTTCGGCGCCGAGATCCTCAAGCTCTGCGTCGAGGTCGGCGGCGTGCTGACCGGCGAGCACGGCGTCGGCGTCGAGAAGCGCGACCTGATGGGCGAGATGTTCAGCGAGGCCGACCTGAAACAGCAGCAGCGGGTCAAGTGCGCCTTCGATCCCGATGCGCTGCTCAACCCGGGCAAGGTGTTTCCGCAGTTGCACCGCTGCGCCGAGCTCGGGCGCATGCATATCCATCGCGGCCGGATGCCGTTTCCGGATCTACCGAGATTCTAAGGTCACAAGCGGTCTCAGGGGCGACCGAAAGCTCGATGCGAGAGACCTTCAAACCCGAAGACAGCAAGCAGGCCGCGGAAGCGGTGGCCTGGGCCGCCGCCGAAGAGGCGCCGCTGGAAGTCCTCGGACAGGGCAGCAAGCGCGGCCTGGGCCGGCCGGTTCAGGCCAGCCGCGACCTCGACCTGAGCGCCCTGAGCGGCATCGCTAGCTACGAGCCCGACGAGCTGGTGCTGACGGCGGCCGCGGGCACGCCGATGGCGGAGATCGAGCAGGCGCTGGAAGCGGAGGGCCAGATGCTGGCCTTCGAGCCGCCGGACCTCGGGCCGCTCTACGGCCGGGAAGCCGGCGGCGGCTCGATCGGCGGCGTCCTGGCCTGCAACCTCTCCGGTCCCCGCCGGATCAAGGCCGGCGCCGCCCGCGACCACTTTCTCGGCCTGGAAGCGGTGAGCGGCCGCGGCGAGATCTTCCGCGCCGGCGGCAAGGTGGTGAAGAACGTCACGGGCTACGACCTCGCCAAGCTGCTGGCCGGCTCCTACGGCACCCTGGCCGCCTTCACCGAGGTCACGGTCAAGGTCCTGCCGCGGCCGGAGAAGACCTACAGCGTCCTGCTGTTCGGCCTCGACGACCGCGGCGCGCTCGAAGCCATGACCCGGGCCCTGACCTCCGAGCACGAGGTCTCCGGCGCCGCCCACCTGCCCGAGGCGATGGCCAAGCGCGCCCCGGTCGACTACCTGGCCGAGGCTGGCAGCAACGTCACCGCGATCCGCGTCGAGGGGCCGGGGCCCTCGGTCAAGCACCGGGTCGCTGCGCTTCGGCAAGAGCTGGGCGACCTGGCGCCGAGCGAGGAGCTGCACAGCCGGAACTCGGCGACGCTCTGGCACTGGCTCGCCGGCGGCGGTCCACTCGCCAATGGCGTCAACGAGGGCGCGGCAATCTGGCGCCTGTCGACGACGCCCTCGGAGGGTCCGAGCGTGATGGCCAAGATCGCCGGCGAGGAGACTCTCGAGAGCTACTACGACTGGGGCGGCGGCCTGCTGTGGCTGGCCTTACCCCAAGGCGAGGATGCCGGCGCCGGACGTGTTCGCGGCGCGCTCGAAGGTTTGCGCGGCCACGCGACCTTGCTGCGCGCCGACGACGCGCTGCGCGCCGCGGTGCCGGTCTTCGAGCCGCTCGACGCGGCCAAGGGCGCGCTGACCGAGCGGATCAAGGACGGCTTCGATCCGCGCCGGGTCCTCAATCCCGGCCGCATGTACGCCGGTATCTAGCGGAGGGATGCGGTCATGGCCCTGGGTTACATAGGACTGCTGATCTCGCTGCTCTGGCTGCTGCTGGCGCTCTGGTACGTCGGCGAGTTCGTCGGCTTCGAAAACCTGCTCTTCCTGCTGCCCCAGGAGATCGGCCAGTTCGCCATCGGCGTGGTGCTGCCGCTCGGCGTGCTCTGGTTCGTGCTCGGCTACTTCCGCTTCGGCCGGACCTTGCAGCGCATGGAGCTGCGCATGACCCGCGCCTCCACCATCGCGGGCGCCGAAGCGGCCCCCGCATCGGCGCCCGCGACCGCGCCCGGGCCGGCGAGCTGGCTCGACGACCCGGAAGCGCTGGCCCGCGACGAGATGCCGCTGCAGGAGAGCCTGGACCTGCAGCCCCCCACGCCACCCGCCGCACCACCGCCCGCCGCACCACCGAGCGCCGCACCGCCGAGCGCGCCACCGCCACCGGCCGCGCCGCCGGCAGCGACCGAGCCGGCGCCGCCCGCGGCACCCGCACCCCAAGCGGCGGCTCGACAAAGGCCGGGACCGGCCCCGCAAGCCGCCGGGCAACGCAAGGGCTCCGACACCCGCTCCTTCATCGCCAGCCTGCGGCAACGGGCACCCGCCGCGGCCGTCGCCAAGGTGCCGGCCGCCTCGAGAGCCGCCGCCCCCGCCGCGCCGCCGCCCCCACCGCCACCGCCGCCTCGCCGAGCCGCGCCGAAGCCGGCCGCCCCGGCTCCGCCGCCGGCCAGGACGACGCCGGACGAGCCGATGGACGAGCCGCCGGCGAAAGTCGCGACGCGGCCCACGCCGCCCAGCGAGCCGCAGGCCCCGCCGCGTCCGGCCCCGGCGGCCGCTGCCCGGCCGGCACCCGCCCCGGCGCAACCGGCCCCGGCGCAACCCGCCCCGACGCAACCGGCCCCGGCGAAACCGGCCCCAGCGACACCGACGGCGACCGCCGCCGCGCCGGCATCGCCGTCCCAAGCCGCGCCGCGCCCGAACCGGATCGTCCGCCAGGCCCCGCCCGCCGCCGACAGCTCGCCGCCGAAGCCGGCGCCGAAGCCTTCAGCACCGCCGCCGGCCACGAGCGCTCCGGAGACTCGGCCGGAAGCGCCGAGCGGCCCGGCGCCGAGCAAGCCGGCCGTCTCGGCCAAGGCCGCGCCCGCCCCGACGCCGCCGAGCCAGCCGGACCCGGCCCGGCGGAGCGGCGAGGCCGCAACACAGAAACCCAATCTCGGCGTCAGCTTCGGCGAAGGCGTCACCGGTAAGGTCACGCGCGAGACGGATTCGAAACCGGCCGCAGCGAAGCAGCCGGCGCGTCCCGCCTCGCCCCCGGCGCCCCAGCCCGCGGCGAAAGCGCCGACCGCGGAACGGCCGGCCGCGAAGCCGTCACCGGCGCCCCAGACGCCGACCGCCGAGGCCGCGCCGCCGGCCAGCAAGGCCCCCGACGCGCCGAAGCCGGCCCCGCCGGCGAGCGCGCTGCGGGTCGCCGAGGCGCCGGCCGTCAAGCCGGCGGAAGCCGACAAGCCGGCCGCGGCGAAAGCCGCCGAGGCCAAGCCGCCGGCAACGCCGCCGAAGACACCCGACAGCGCGGGCCAGAAAGCCGCGCCGGCGCCTCAGGAGTCGCGCAGCGAGCCGACCCTGAAGCCGCCGGGAACGGCCGATCCGCCCCGCCCGGCGCCCGCGGTCGAGCGGCCCGATAGCGAGCCGCCGAAGCTCGGCAGCGCGCCGCCCCCCGCGGCACCGCCCGCGGCAGCACCGGGGCCGGCAGCCAAGCCGGAGACGCCGGACGACAAGGCGGCCGGGCCCGACGCCGCGCCGAAAGCCCCGGCCAAGGCGGCGCCGGCGGCCAAGGAGACCAAGGGCCCGCCGATCGACCCGATCCCCGCCGGCATCGTGCCGGACACCGCCAAGGCCGCCACGGCCGAGCCGGCGGCTCCCAAAGTCGGTTCCGACAAGGGCAAGGAGGTGGGCCCGCCGCCGCCCAAGATCGCGGCGGCCGAGTCCGGCGAGCCGCCGAAGCTGGTGCCGAAGGAACAGCCGCCGGCCGCGGAGGAAGCCCCGCCGCGACCGCCGGCGCCTGGCGCCGCCCCCCCTGCCCCGGCCGCATCCCCGGCCGCGCCCGCGGCCACCGCCGAGCCCGCCAAGGGAAAGGGGTCCGGCGCGGAGGCCAAGGGCAAGCGGCCGATCGGCTTCCGTCACCTGGTGCGCATCACCTCGCTGGAGCTGAACGCCCTGGCCATGGACCTGACCGCCGTGCTCTGCGACAGCAAGCTTCACGGCCAGACCGCGAAGCGCTACGACGACGGCGAGCGCGACGCCTTCTTCGACCTGCTGTTCAAGCAGATCGAGACGCTCGGCCCGGAAGCGACCCTGCAGACCTTGAGCGGGCGCGGCTCGGCCGAGCTGCTGCAGAACTACGCCGAGAAGTTCGAGCGCCTCCTGGAGGAGTCGAAACGCATCGACAGCAGCGGCGCCCTGGGCCGCTCGCTCGCCACCATGGCGATCGGCAGGCTGCACGAGAAGCTCGCCTTGGTGCGCCAGGCCGAGACGCAGGAGGCCGTCGCGGCCAAAGGCTCCTGACGGGGGCGGGCGCGTATCGCGGTCATGCAGACCAACTTCACGCTGGCTCAGCTCGCCGATCCGGACATCGCCGCCTCGGAGCAGATTCTGCGGACCTGCGTCCACTGCGGCTTCTGCACGGCGACCTGTCCGACCTATCTGCTGCTGGGCGACGAGCTGGATAGCCCGCGCGGCCGGATCTACCTGATCAAGGACATGCTGGAACAGGACAAGCCGGCGCCGGCCAAGGTGGTCAAGCACATCGACCGCTGCCTCTCCTGTCTCTCCTGCATGACCACCTGCCCGTCCGGCGTGAACTACATGCACCTGGTCGACCACGCCCGCACGCACATCGAGAGGACATACCAGCGGCCGCTGACCGACCGGCTTCTGCGCGATCTCCTGGCCTGGCTGCTGCCGCGCGTCTCGGTCTTTCGGCTCGCCTTGCTCGGCGCCTGGCTCGGCCGGCCCTTGGCCCCTTGGGTCGCGAAGATCCCGGGCGCCGAGCGCCTGGCCGCGATGCTGGCCCTGGCGCCGAAGAGCCTCAAGGGACCGAGCCCGCTCGATCGCCCCGGCGTGCACCCGGCGGAAGGCGAGCGTCGGATGCGCGTGGCCTTGATGGATGGCTGCGCCCAAAGGGCCCTGGCCCCGGAGATCAACGAGGCGACGATCCGGCTGCTCAAGCGACACGGCGTCGAGGTGGTGATCGCCGAGGGCGCGGGCTGCTGCGGCGCGCTGACCCACCACATGGGCAAGGAGGCGCCGGCGCTGGCCTCGGCCCGCGCCAACGTCGCGGCCTGGAGCCGCGAGCTCGAGGGCGACGGCCTCGACGCCGTGGTGATCAACGCCTCGGGCTGCGGCACCACGGTCAAGGACTACGGCTTCATGCTGCGCAAGGAGCCGGACTGGGCCGAGCGGGCGACGCGCATCTCCGACATGACCAAGGACGTCTCCGAGCTGATGACCGAGCTCGGGCTCGCCCGGCCGCGGATCGACAGCGACCTGCGGGTCACCTATCACGCGGCCTGCTCGCTGCAGCACGGCCAGCAGGTGCGCGAGGCGCCCAAGGCCCTGCTGCGCAGCGCCGGCTTCGATGTCCGCGAGGTGCCGGAGGGTCACATCTGCTGCGGCTCGGCCGGCACCTACAACCTGCTGCAGCCGGAGATCGCCGGGCGCCTGCGCGACCGCAAGCTGGCCAACATCGACCTGACAGCGCCCGACGTGATCGCCGCCGGCAACATCGGCTGCATGACCCAGATCGGCGGCGGCACCGCGGTGCCCGTGGTGCACACGGTCGAGCTGCTCGACTGGGCCACCGGCGGCCCGCCGCCGCAGGCGCTGGCCGGCCGTATCTCAGCCGGCACCGCCGCCTGACGCGGAGTCTCCCGCTTCCGCGCGAAGGCGCGTGAGATAATCTTCGAACATCGGCACGGTGAAGGCGATGTCGCCGTGCGCCGGGCTGTAGATCATGCCCTTCTTGATGACCTTCGCCCGCCGCGGCCCCAGGGCCTGAACGCTCTCGTTCAACGCCGCCGCGACCTCCGACGAGCGGTAGGGGCCTTCACCGAGGCCGGCCATGGCGAAGACATAGTCGCGCTCCTTGGGAGTCAGCCTGTCGAAGCGGACCCGGAAGAAGCCCGCGTCCAATCGGCTAAGCGCGGCCGAGGAGGCGCTCTCGATGTCCCGCGCTGCGATCGGTGAGGCTTCCGCGACGTCCCAGGCTTGATAACCCCACTCCTGGAGAAAATAGGGATAGCCCCGCGTCCTCTCGATGATCCGCTCGACGGCGTCTTCGGCGATGGATTCGCCTTCGTCTTCGATCGGTTGCCGGATGGCCGAGGTCGCAGCGGCCTCATCCAAGGCGCCGACCCGCGGAAAGTTGAAGAGCCGTTCCGCATAGGATTTCGCCTCGCCGGAGAGCGCGGCGACCTGTGGCAGGCCCGCACCGAAGAAGATGACGGGGAGGCGCCGTTGGTTGACCCGATGTATGGCGACGATCAGGGCGGCCAGCTCGGCCCCGGAGAGGTACTGCACCTCATCGATCAGCAGGGTCCAAGCCCGGCTGCCGGCGCGCGCCGCTTCACCGACGCGCACGAAGAGATCGCTCAGGTCGAATTCCAGGTTGCCGCTGTCGGCGGTGCCGACCTCCGGATCGACGGAGATGGAGACATCGCCCATGGAGATCTTGAAGGCACTGGCAAAAGCTCGGAGAGCGCGCAAGGCGACATGGGTCGCGCTCTTGGCGCTTTCGATCATCGATAGCGACCGAAGCACCTTGTGAACGCGCGGATAGAGCAGATCGACCAGGCTCTTGTCTTCGGGCGCCTCGATGAAGGACGTCAGATGGCCGTGGGACTCGGCCAGCGCCTCGATGCGGTTCAGCAGCACCGTCTTGCCGGTGCCGCGAAGGCCGAGGAGCATCTGGGACTTGTCGTGCTTGCCGAGCAGGACCCGTTGCAGGGCGACGCCGGCGCCGGAGACGATATCGTCGCGGCCCGCCAAGGCCGGCGGCGGCGAGCCCGCGCCCGGTGCGAAGGGGTTGCGAACGGGGTTCATGGTCGGTCTATAGCAAGTTTATTCTTGTATATCGATACAATGTTATACTTAGCTATATATTGTTAGTCGAGGACGAGGTTGGAGGGCTCGCGAATGCGCTTCTTCGACGCCGAGGCGGTTCACCGGGGCCTCGACTTCGCCGGCCTGATCGAGGCCTTGGCGGATGCCCATCGCACGGCGCCGCCGGAGGTCGAGCGGCTGCTGATGAGCCAGCCCGGCGCCGCGGGCGGCGAGGACCACTTTCTGATGCTGCCGGCCTGGAGTCGCGGCCAGGCCCTCGGCATCAAGGTGGTCAGCATCTTCCCGGACAACGTCACCGCCGGCCGCGGCCTGCCGACCATCCAGGCGCTCTACCTGCTGTTCGACGGCGAGGACGGCCGGCCCTTGGCCGTGGTCGACGGCACGGCGCTGACCTACCGCAAGACCGCGGCCGACTCCGCGCTCGGCGCCAAGCTGCTGGCCCGGTCCGACGCCGCGAGCCTGCTGATGGTCGGCGCGGGCGACCTGGCGCCCTACCTGATCGCCGGCCATCTGGCGGTGCGGCCCTCGATCCAGCGCATCGCGATCTGGAACCGCAGCCCGGCCCGCGCCGAAGCCCTGGCCGCGCGCCTCGAGGCCGGCGGGCGCGCGGTCAGCGCGACCGAAGACCTGGAAGCCGCGGCCCGGCAGGCCGACCTGATCTGCTGCGCCACGCGCGCGCTCGAGCCCCTGATCCGGGGTGCCTGGCTCAAGCCGGGCGCGCACCTCGACCTGGTCGGCGGCTACACCCCGGAGATGCGCGAAGCCGACGACGAGGCGGCCCGGCGTGCCGGCGTCTTCGTCGATTCCCGCTGGTACACCCGCGGCGAGGTCGGCGATATTGACGGCCCGATCGCCTCGGGCGCGATCAGCGAGGCCGACATCCTGGCCGACCTGTTCCAGCTCTGCGCCGGCGATCACCCGGGACGGGGCGACGAGAGCGAGATCACCTTGTTCAAGAACGGCGGCGGCGCGCACCTCGACCTGATGACCGCGCGCTATCTGCTGGCCCAGGCAAAGGCGGTGGCGGAGGCGTCATGACCGAGCAAACCTTTCCGCATCTCTTCCAGCCGCTCGCGCTGCGCGGCAAGACCCTGCGCAACCGCATCGTGTTCGGCGCCCACACCGCCAACATGGCCGAGGCCGGCCTGCCCGGCGAGCGCCACCTGGGCTACTACAGGGAGCGGGCCCTGGGCGGCGCGGCGATGATCGTGGTCGAGCCGGTGCCCGTGCACCGCACGGCCGTGCTGACCCGCGGCAACTTCCGCCACGAGGACGAGTCCATCGTCGCGCCCTTCCGCGCCATCACCGAGGCCTGCCAAGCCGAGGGCGCGGTGATGATCCACCAGCTCTACCACGTCGGCCAGCACGGCGACGGCGACAACTCCTTCGAGCCGAGCTGGTCGCCCTCGGGCCTGCCCTCGTTCCACGATTCCGACGGCAGCCACGCCATGACCGAGGCGGAGATCGAGGAATCGATCGAGGCCTTCGCCCAGGCCGCGCGCCGCGCCCAGGCCGCCGGCTTCGACGGCGTCGAGCTCTTCGCCGCCTACAACGCCCTGATCGACCAGTTCTGGACGCCCTTCAGCAACCGCCGCGACGACCGCTGGGGCGGCTCCTTCGAGAACCGCATGCGCTTCTCCAGCGAGATCATCGCGCGCATCCGCAAGCTGGTCGGCGAGGATTTCATCGTCGGCATGGCGGTCTCGATGGACCCGGAGATCGAGGTCGCCCTGACCATCGAGGCGCTGCAGGAGATCGTCGCCTGGCACGACGAACGGGGCCTGATCGACTACGTCACCTGCGGCACCGGCAGCTACTTCTCCTTCGGCAAGATCATCCCGCCCTTCCTGCTGGCCGACAAGCTGGGCCCGCCGCATGCCGAGGCGCTGCGCCAGGTGGTCAAGCACGCCAAGGTGCAGGCCGAGAGCCACATCCGCACGCCCGAGAACGCCGACTACGTCATCGCTTCCGGCCAGGCCGACATGGTCTCCATCGTGCGCGGCCAGATCGCCGACCCGCATCTCGCCAACAAGGCGCGCGAGGGCCGGCCGGAAGACATCCGCCCCTGCATCTCCTGCAACCGCAACTGCTGGGGCCGGCGCTTCCGCGACTATTGGATCTCCTGCCTGATCAATCCCTCGGCCGGCCGCGAGTTCGAATGGGGCGGCGACCGCTTCAGCCCGGCCACGCCGCCGCGCCGCGTGCTGGTGGTCGGCGGCGGCCCGGCGGGCCTGGAGGCGGCACGCGTCGCGGCGACCCGGGACCACCGCGTCACCCTGGTCGAGGCCGCGCCGCAGCTCGGCGGCCAGTTCCGCCTCGCCGGCCTGCAGCCGCGCCGGCAGCAGATCCTCGACCTGATCGCCTGGTACGAGACCCAGCTCGAGAAGCTGCAGGTCCAGGTCGAGCTGAACCGGCCGCTGGAGCCCTCGGAGATCGCCGGCTTCGAGGCCGATGCCGTGGTCCTGGCCACCGGCTCGCAGCCGAGCGGCAAGGGCTTCCAGCGCGCCCTGCCGCAGCGCGAGGCCCTGCCCGGCCTGGAGCGCGGCAAGGTCTGGTCCGCCGAAGAGGTCATGAGCCGCGCGGCGCGCCCCGGCAAGCACGTCCTGGTGCTCGACGAAGGCAGCAACTGGCGCGGCTGCGGCACCGCCTGGCACCTGGCCGAGCAGGGCCACCAGGTCACGCTGCTGACCCCCGCCTCGATGATCGGCAAGGAGCTGGAGCGCACCTCCGCCGACATCCCCCTGCGCCAGCGCCTCAAGCAGCTCGAGGTCGACTTCATCACCGAGGCCGCGATCACCGAATGGCACGGGGACGGCGCGACGATCCTAGACCTGCTGGACAACAGAAGCCGCCGCCTCGCCTGTGACGCCCTGGTGCTGGCCACGACGAACGTCGCGGAGACCTGGCTGGCCGAGGAGCTGCAGGACTCGGACCTCGAGGTCCACCAGGTCGGCGACTGCGTCGCGCCGCGCGAGGCCAACATGGCCTTCTACGAGGGGCGCAAGCTGGGGCTGGCCTTGTAGAGACCTACGGGCTCTCGAGCGCTGGAGTCGTCGCGGTTTTCAAGAGACCGGGCTCACGCCTGGCCGGCCGTCGCGTCACGCCCCACCCTTCAGCTTGTCGAGCGCGCGGCGCACGGCGCGGCCGGCCGCGCGGGGGCGGTCTTCGTCGCGGGCGACCTCCTTGGCCTCTTCCACGGCAAAGCGCGCGGCCTCGGCCGCCTTGGCCTGCACCTGAGGGTTGGCGGCGGCCTTGCGGAGGGCATAACGGGCGAATTGGCGAATCAGCACGGACATGGCTCTAACTTAGGAAACTCGTCGCTTGGCGCAAGCCGCATCGGCCTCATACCAAGGCTCGATGAGCTCGACTCATCGAGCTTTGGCAAGCGCGACCGCGCGCCCGCAGCGAAGCGAGGAAAGCCCGCGTGGCGTCTGAACGCCGTGCAGCCTGCGAGGAGTTCCACTCATCGCAGGCTGGTATCAGTCGGCGATCGGCCCGGATCCGACGCGTGGCTGCGGTCGGGCGCCGTCCGCTTGGATGGTCTCCCTGATCTGCATGGTCTAGCGAACGGTCATGTGACGTCCTGCCATCCTGCGCACAAGCCCCGGGACGGCTCACGCCGCAACGGCGAGCCGGCTGCCAGGGCGCGGATGCCGCCGCAGGACAGGAAGATGGCGTCGGCGTCGGGCTTGCTGTCAGGCTGCAGGCGCGAGGCATCGTCCGTCTTGAGCTGCGTGATGTGGACGGCCACGCCCGCCGGGGCCATGGCGAAGAAGTCCGACTCCGCCGCCAGGTCGGTCGACATCAGGATGAAGCCCAGGCGGGCCCGATGGTGCTTGCCGGCATCCAGCTCGGGCTGCCGGGGACGGGAGAAGACGGGGGTGCCGGGAACGAACGCCTGCTTCCTGGGGGCTGCTCCGGCCTGCTTCAGAGGACGACGTCGTCGAGCGCCTTGGAGTGCTCGGTGATCTGCTCGTAGCCGTCCTCGGTGACGATGAAGCTGTCGCCGACCTGGGCGCGGAAGGTCCGGGCGATGGCGACCGAGCCGTCGACGGCGAAGACCATGCCGGGCTGCAGGACCGTCTTGTCGCCATAGACGAGCTGCGGCGTCTCCAGATAGCTGTATCCGGTCGCGCGGCCGCAGCGGAAGGGATAGTCGTAGCCCGCCTCCTGAATCACTTCGGCATAGGCGGCGTGCACGCTCTCGGCGGTCACGCCCGGGCGCAGCGCCGACAAGGCGGCCGCCTGGCTGGCCACGGCCACTTCGTAGACCTCGGCCTGCTTGCGGTCGGCGACCTCGCCGATCCAAAAGGTCCGGTCGAAGCCGAGCTTGAAGCGGTGGAAGTTGGTCATGCCGCAGAAGCAGAGAAAGACCGGGTCGCCGCGTTTCATGACGCGCATCGAGGCGCGGTGGTGCGGCTTTGAGATCTCCTCTCCCGAGGCCATGATCTGCAGGAAGTGGGTGTTGGGCGACATGCAGTCGTCGTCGTAGTGGTCGCGCAGAAGCTCCGCCGCCTTGCGCGTACCGGCCCGTGACGTCGCCATGGCGACCTCGTATTCCACGACGCCTTCGCCGATGGCGTCGCGGCCGGCCCGCATCATCGCCATCGCCACCTGGCCGGCATGACGGGCGAGCTGCAGCTCCTCCTCGGACTTGATCATCCGCATCTCGGCGAGGATCGGCGCGACGTCGGCGAGCCTTTCGGGCGCCACCAGGCCGTCGATGTAGCTCCGCACCAGAGGCGGCATGCGGTCCGGCTCGATGGCGATGCGCCCGGATCCCGAAACCGCGCTCGGCAGCGCCTCGCGCCATTCGTCGCCGAGACCGTCGTTCCAGGGCGCGATTGCGTCGACCCGGGCCGCGGCCTCGGCCATGTCCAGCTCGATGCTCGGCGTGATCAGCAGCGTGCGGCCGTCGCGCGGCACGACCAGGATGGTCGGGCGGCCGAAGTCCATGTGCAGGTAGTCGTAGAAGCCGGTCAGGTAATAGACGTTGTCGTCGTCGGTGATCAGGGCCAGATCGAGATCGGCCTCCTCGAGCCGCCGCCGAAGCGCCTCCATGCGTGCTGCGTACATCGTTTTGCCGCCGCCCTGCCCTAGACCACGCCGAAGGCCAGCATCGCGTCGGCGACCTTCTTGAAGCCGGCGATGTTGGCGCCCCGGACGTAGTTGCAGAAGCCGTCGTCCTGCCGGCCGGCCTCATGGCAGCGCGCGTGGATGCCGTCCATGATCTCGCGCAGCAGGCGGCGCAGCTCGTCCGGCTGCAAGGCACGGCGTGCCGAGTTCTGGCTCATCTCCAGGCCGGACATGGCGACGCCGCCGGCATTGGCCGCCTTCGAGGGGCCGAACAGGATCTTGGCCTCGAGGAAGACGTCGACGCCGGCGATCTCGGTCGGCATGTTGGCGCCTTCGGAGACCGCGACGCAGCCGTTCGCCAGCAAGCTCTTGGCGTCCTCCGCCGAGATCTCGTTCTGGGTCGCGCAGGGCAGCGCGAGGTCGCAGGGCACGGACCAGGGCCGCGCCTTGTCGTGGAAGCTCGCCGAGGGGAAGCGCTCGGCGTATTCCGAGATCCGCCCGCGGCGCACGCCCTTCAGCTCCTTGATCCAGGCCAGCTTCTCCTCGTCGATGCCGTCCGGGTCGTGCACGAAGCCGCCGGAGTCCGACAAGGTCAGGACCTTGCCGCCGCGGTGCAGCACCTTCTCGGCGGCGAAGGTGGCGACGTTGCCCGAGCCGGAGATCGCCACCGACTTGCCCTCGATGGCCTGGTCCCTGGTGTGCAGCATGTTCTCGAGGAAGTAGACCGCGCCGTAGCCGGTCGCCTCCGGGCGCATGACGCTGCCGCCGTACTCCAGGCCCTTGCCGGTGAGCACGCCGGTGAACTGGTTGGTGATGCGCTTGTACTGGCCGAACATGTAGCCGATCTCGCGCGCGCCGACGCCGATGTCGCCGGCCGGCACGTCGGTGTCGTCGCCGACATGCCGGAACAGCTCGGTCATGAAGGACTGGCAGAAGCGCATGACCTCGCCGTCCGACTTGCCCTTGGGATTGAAGTTGGCGCCGCCCTTGCCGCCGCCCATGGGCAGGCCGGTCAGCGAGTTCTTGAAGGTCTGCTCGAAGGCCAGGAACTTGAGGATCGACTGGTTGACCGAGGGGTGGAAGCGCAGGCCGCCCTTGTAGGGACCGATGGCGTTGTTGTTCTGCACCCGGAAGCCGCGGTTGGCGCGGATGTTGCCCGCGTCGTCGGCCCAGCAGACCCGGAAGGAGACCACGCGGTCCGGCTCGGCCATGCGCTCGAGGATCTGCGCCTCCTGATAGCGCGGCCGGTCCTGCATCCAGGGGATGACGTCGGCTGCCACCTCCCGCACGGCCTGATGGAACTCGGGCTCGCCCGGGTTCCGGTCGGCGACGCCCTGCATGAAGCTATCCAGATCGGTGCAGCGCTTGGCGCACATGGCCTTGCCCCCCTCGCGACTGTTGGCCGGCCGTCGCCCGACGAGGTCGGGCGGGCCCTTTTCAGCAGCCTAGCACGGGACGCGCGCCCGCGGCGTCTCACGCCGCGGCGATCAGGCGCGGGCAATCAAGCCGTCTCGGCGGCGACCTGGCTCTCCAGATGGGCGACCAGCTCCGCCGGCAGGGACAGGCGGTGGGCCAGGCCCTCCAGATAGGCCTGCTCCATCGGGTGGTCGAGGTCGATGGCCAGGCGCGAGGCCAGGTACAGCTCGGCGGCCTGCTCCGGGCCCTCGGCCAGATCGGCGATGTCCTGCAGGCTCGGCGGCTTGCCGAGGGCATCGAAGACGAAGGCCTTGTCCTCGGCGTCCAGCGGCAGCTCGCCGACGCGCTCGAAGATCAGGCGCTGCTCGTCGGGGCCGATGTGGCCGTCGGCGTTGGCCGCGCCGATCATCGCCAGCACCAGGGCCAGCTCGAAGGGCTTGCCGTCCTTGGCCGGCGCCGTCGCGGGCAGGAAGCGCGAGCCGGTCGGCGGCTGTTCGGGCGCCGGCTGGGGGGCGCCCTGGGGCGCGCCTTGCGGCCCGGGCTGCGGCGCCTGCTGGCCGGACTGCCAGTTCTGGTAGGCCCTATAGGCCAGGGCGCCGAGCGCGGCGGCACCGCCGTAGGCGACCGCGCCGCCGGCGAGCTTGCCGACCTTCTTGCGGGCCTTCTTGTTGCCGAGCAGCAGGCCCAGCAGACCGCCGGCCGCCAAGCCGCCGGCCACGCCCGTCATGCCGCTATTGGCCAGCTTGCCCTTGGCGCTCTCCATGGCGCCGCCGGCGCGCTGGGCGGCGTCGGGCCCGAGGAACTGGTCGAGAAGAGACTGGGGATTCACGCAACACCTCGCGGACTATTCGAGGTGGAGATAGGGACGCGCCGCGCGGATCGCAATGGAGGTGCGCGCGGCCCGGCGTCTCAGTCCGGCGCCATGCCCTTCTCGGCCAGCTCGTCGAGGGCCGACTCGGTCTTCTCCAGGTGGGCGAGGCCCATGCCGCGCAGCACGTGATCGGCCTTGGTGAACTGGATGTTGCCGTAGCCGATGATCTCGACCCGGTTGCCCCAGGGATCGAGGAAATCGAGGAAGGGCCCGGGCAGGATCTCGATGCCCAGGGCCTCGAGGGTCTGCCGCGCCGCCTCCTTGTCGTCGACCACCAGGCCGAAATGGCGCTCGTCGTCGGCGCCCTGGCGCCGGCCCTTGGTGAAGTTCAGGAACTGGTCGCCGAGATCGATGAAGGCCATGGTCTCGCTCTTGCCGCGCAGCTCGAAGTCGAACAGCTTGCCGTAGAAGGCCAGGGCCTCCTCGATGTCGCCGACCTCGAGGGCCACGTGGTTGAAGCCGACCGCCCGCGCCTTCTTGCCCTCGGCCATGGCGCTCTCCTCCGTCTCTCGAACCGGATCAGGCGCGGCCGCTCGCCGCGCCGTCGGCGAAGAGCTTGTCGCCCTGCTCGTCGATGATCTGCTTGCCCTTGCGGATCGCGAAGCTCTCGGCTTCCTCGCGCGAGGGGAAGGTATCGGCGCGCAGAAAGACGCGCTCCAGGTCGCCCGCCTCGCCCTCTTTGATGATGACGCCGACCAGGCGCCACTGCTCGCCGGCGCGCTCGGGCGCCGCGCGGATGATCAGCCCCTCGTAAGGGACCGGGTCGCCGCGCTCGGCCGGCTTCTCCTTGTCGTCGGAGCCGCTGCCGAACAGCCGTGAGAGGAACGAGGCCATGGACCGCAGTCTAGCACAGCGATGCCGGTGGCGAAGAGGCCGTCTCTGTGCGGCGCGGAAAGCCCGCCCGGGGGTGTCCACACGATGGAAGTGGTTATCCGGACCAGCGACGCGGCGTCGAGACGTCTAGATCCGCTGGCCTTCGAGCAGCTTGCGGAGCGCCTCGGCGTTGGCGCGCGGGCCGATCATGTGCGGGTGGACCTCGAGCGCGGCCTCGAAGGCCTCCAGCGCCGCTTCGAAGTCCTCGAGCTGGCTGTAGACCAGGCCGCGGCCGGAGAGCGCGCCGAAGTGGCGCGGCTCGCGGGCCAGGGTCTCGGCGATGTCGGCCAGGGACTCCTCGTAGTTGCCGAGCAGGTAGTGGACGGTCGCCCGCTTGTTCCAGCCCTCGGCGAAGTCCGGCGCGATCGTGACGATCTGGTCGAAATCCTCGAGGGCCGAGCGCCTGTCGCCGCGCTGCATGGCGTCGACGCCCTTGCGCATGAGCTCAGCCACCGCGCCGTCCTCGTGCTCCAGCCAGATCCGCCAGATGCGCGCTTCGAGGGACTGGGCCCGCAGCGGGTCGGGGGTATCGGTCAGGCTCTCGAACAGCTCGTCGAGCCGGGTGTCGTCCTGGTCGGCTGCGGCCGGCGCGACCGCGACGGCCAGCAGGACCGCCAAGAGAGTTGCTTTGATCGCTTTCACCCTCCCATTATGCGCGACGCCCGCCGGAATCCAAAGCCACGGGAGCGGCGGGCGGCGCACAACTCGGTGACCGGCCAGGGCCGGCCGCCGGCCATCCCCAGGGGCGAGCATGTCAGCATCGCGCTATTTCTCTGCCGACTACTTCGAAGCCCGCCAGCGTTTCCGGGACGCGGCCGAGGCCGCCGGCGCCTCTCTCGAGAGCCTGGCCAGCCCGGCCAAGGGCCCGGGCGGCGAGAGCTTGACCACCGAGGTCGCCTGGCTCGGCCCGAGCGACGCGACGCGCGTCCTGGTCACCATCGCCGGCACCCACGGTGTCGAGGGCTTCTGCGGCTCCGGCGTGCAGGTCGGCTGGTTCGAGAGCGGCCTCGCCGCCGAATCGCACGCCGAGACGGCGCTCTGCCAGATCCACGGCATCAACCCCTACGGCTTCGCCTGGCTCCGCCGGGTGACCGAAGACAACGTCGACATGAACCGCAACTTCGTCGACCACGACGGCACCTATCCGGCCAACCCGGGCTACGAGGCCCTGGCCGAGGTGATCTGCCCGAAGGACTGGAACGACGCGGTCATCGCCGCGTGCCAGAAGCAGCTCGACGCCTACGCCGAGGCCGAGGGCTCGCGCGCCCTGCAGGCGGCGATCTCGGCCGGCCAGTACAGCCACCCCGACGGCATCTTCTTCGGCGGCCACAAGGCGACCTGGTCCTCGGACCGGCTGCGCGGCATCTTCGCCGAGCGTCTCGGCCAGGCGCGCGACATCGCGGTGATCGACTATCACACCGGGCTCGGGCCGCGCGGCTACGGCGAGCGGATCTGCGTCCACGCGCCGGACTCCGACGGCCTGGCCCGGGCGCGCGCCTGGTACGAGGGCGACGTGACCTCGCCGGCGCTCGGCGAGTCCTCCTCGATCGAGATCTGCGGCTTCAACGTCACCGGCATGGAGCAGTCCGTGCCGCAGGCCCGCATCACGGCGATCGCCCTGGAGTACGGCACCCTGCCCTCGTCCGAGGTCCGGCTCTCCCTGCGCGCCGACAACTGGCTGCACCTGCACGGCGAGCCCGACTCAGCCAAGGGCCGGGCCATCAAGGAGCAGATCCGCGCCGCCTTCTACCAGGACCAGGACGACTGGAAGGAGATGGTCTGGGAGCGCGGCATCGAGAGCCAGCGTCTGGCCTTGGCCGGCCTGGCCGCGTCCTAGGCCGCGATGGCGGGCTTCGCCGACTACGAGGCCTACGACGGCCTGGGCCTGGCGGCGCTGGTGGCGCGCCGCGAGGTCAGCGCCGAGGAGCTGCTGGAAGCGGCGATCGAGCGCATCGAGGCGCGCGACCCCAAGGTCAACGCCATCGCCCACAAGCTCTACGACCATGCCCGCCAGGCCATCGCGGCCGGCCTGCCGCAGGGGCCCTTCACCGGCGTGCCCTACCTGCTCAAGGACCTGGCGACGCCCCTGGCCGGCACCCCCTGCGAGAACGGCAGCCGGCTCTACGCCGGCTGGGTCGACCGGGCGGACGGCGTCATGGCCGCCCGCACCAAGGCGGCCGGCCTGGTCATCCTCGGCAAGTCGACGACGGCGGAGCACGGCCTCTCGGTCTCGACCGAGACCCAGCACTGCGGCGCGACCCGCAACCCCTGGGACCTGTCGCGCTCTTCCGGCGGCTCCTCCGGCGGTGCGGGCGCGGCCGTGGCCGCGGGCATGCTGCCGATGGCCCATGGCTCCGACGGCGGCGGCTCGATCCGGATCCCGGCCGCCCACTGCGGCCTCTTCGGCCTCAAGGTGACGCGGGCGCGCACGCCCTCCGGCGAAGGCTGGGCCGGCCTGGCGACTCATCACGCGCTGACCCGCAGCGTGCGCGACAGCGCCGCCCTGCTCGACGCGACCCACGGTGCCACCCCCGGCTATCCCTACACGGCGCCGGCGCCCGCCCGCCCCTTCTCGCAAGAGGTCGGCGCCGACCCGGGGCGCCTGCGAATCGCCTGGTCGTGGCGCCACACCAGGCCTGGCGTTGCGGTCGATCCCGACTGCCGCGCCGCCTTGGAAGACGCCGCCAAGCTGGCCGAATCGCTCGGCCACGAGGTCGAGGAAGCGGTGCCCAGGCTCGATCACGAGGCGATCGACCAGGCCATGATGACGATCGTCTGCGCGAACACCGCGGCCTTCCTCGATCTGAAGCACCCGATCGAAGACCGGCCGGTCGGCCGCGAGGATGTCGAGCAGTTGGCCTGGGAGGCGGCGGCGCGCGGCCGGGAGCCCACGGCCATCGACTACATCAAGGCCGTCGAGACCTGCCACCAGCTCAGCAGAGACTTCGCGGCCTTCCTGGCGCGCTACGACCTGCTGCTGACGCCGACCACCGCCGCGCCGAGCCCGCCGATCGGCAAGCTCGATCCCAACCGCGGCGACTCGCAAGGCCTGATCGAGGACATCGCGCCCTACATCGCCTTCACGCGCGTGCACAACATGTCGGGCCAGCCGGCCGCCTCGCTGCCGCTGCACTGGACCGAGGACGGCTTGCCGGTCGGCGTGCAGATCGTCGCCCGCTTCGGCGACGAGGCCACCCTGCTCCGCCTGGCCGCGCAGCTCGAAGCCGCGAAGCCCTGGTTTGACAGGCGGCCGCGGTTTCACTAGCAGGCAATGTAGGGCGGTCTAGCTATGCAACCCAACACCGTTTGAGTTGGGTTGCTGTTCGCCCAAAGCCCGGCCCCTCAAGGGCCTCCTTGAACAACCGTTCGCTCCGAGGCGATAGCCATTTCGTCCTTGGGAAAGCAGAACTTGGATGTCGGCTGATGGCTAGCCACAACCTCCCCATGGTGGGCGATTCGGCCGGACAATCTTCCTGTTTCCAGAGATTTACGCGGCGCGGACCAACTAAAGATAAAAGCCTTTGGCATCATGCGTTTACTTACCAGAGCGTCGCTGATATAATAATTGGTGTTATTATCCGACCGGAAACTCTTCAATGACCGACCCCAATAGCGTGGTCTTTGCGTTCAGCGCTGACGACGTAATTCACCTGTCGGGACTCACGAAGAGCCAACTTCAGTATTGGGATAAGCTCAGATTCTTCCCGCCGCAGTATGCGGCCAACAACAGGCGCTCCCCCCACAGTCGCGTCTATTCCTTCCGGGACGTTGTGGGATTGCGCACCCTCTCGCTGTTGCGGAACAAGCACAACATCTCGTTTCAGAAGGTAAGGAAGTTCGCCGAGGATCTGGCTAACTACGATACGTCTTTGTGGTCGAAGTCTCAGGTCTATGTTTTTGGCAATGAGCTCTATGTCGGAGAGCCAGAGGGCGATTTCGCAGCCAACAAAGAAGGTCAGTTGGTGCCAATCGTGTTCCTTAGGAATGTGATAGGCGAAGTTACGCAAGGCATGAAGGCGCTAAAGCAAAGGCACTCGAACCAAGTCGGCAAGGTTACCAGGAGCCGATTTGTGGCACGGAATGCCGCCACGATTGACGGAACTCGAATTCCGGTCGCGACCATAAAGCGCTACTGGGCGGCAGGCTTTTCAACGAGTGAGATTTTGGCTGAGTACCCCTCGCTTACCGAAGAAGACATAACGGCTGCAGTCGCATACGAAGAACCCGAGCAAGGAAGAGTGGCTTAGCGCCGAGTTCAACCATTAGAATGTCAGGATGAGATTCATCCTGGATGAAAACGTTCCCGTATCTGCGAGCCAAGCGCTCACGGTACACGGCCACACAGTCGAATGGATAGTGGATCATGTGGCACGGGGCGCCAGTGACCCAGTCGTTGCGACTGTCAGCGAGAAACTAGACGCTGTGCTAGTGAGCTTTGATGGAGACTTCGAGAAGATTGCGCCACGCGTGCCAGAGGGAGCAAGGCGTCGGTATCGACGGCTAAGCAGGATCTGGCTTCAGTGTAGCGAGTATCAATCCAGTGTACGGATCAACAAGGCAATGTCGTTGATAGAGTCGGAATATGAGATCGCCCAACGCAGCGACGATGTGAGAATGCTGATTTGGCTGTCGAACGCCTACATAAAGATCCACCGATAGGCTTGGTGTCGATCGTTGCCGCTTTTCCTTAGCTACCCCGTGCCGGGCGAGAAGATGTAGCCGACGCCGCGGACGGTCTTGATGACCTGGGGCTTGCCGGGGTCGCGCTCGATCTTGCGGCGGAGGCGGGCGATGCGGATGTCGATGGAGCGGTCGAAGGCCTCCCAGCCCCGGTTGTGCGCCAGCTCCAGGAGCTGGTCGCGGCTCAGGACCCGGTTCGGCCGCTCGGCGAAGACCCGCAACAGGTCGAACTCCATGGCCGTCAGCGGCACCTCCTGGCCGTCCTCGTCGAGCAGCTTGTGGGCGTCGAGGTCCAGGCGGCAGTGGCCGACGGCCATCAGGCGGTGCTCGCCGTCGCTCGGCGCGGCGATGCCGCTGGGCACGGCGCTGCGCCGCAAGACCGCCTTGATGCGGGCGAGCAGCTCGCGCAGGTCGACCGGCTTGGGGATGTAGTCGTCGGCGCCCATCTCCAGGCCGACGATCCGGTCGATGGTCTCGCTGGAGGCGGTGACCATGATGATGCCGGCCTGGGTCTTCTCGCGCAGGAAGCGCGCCAGCGACAGGCCGTCCTCGCCGGGCATGGTGATGTCGAGAATGGCGAGCTGGAAAACCTCGCCCGCGTCGACCAGGCGGCGCAGCGGGGCGCCGCCCTCCAGGGCGGTGACCTTGTAGGACTGCTGACTGAGGTAGTCGCGCATCGTCTCGCGGACGTCCTCCTCGTCGTCCACCAAGATGATGTGTGTCTGTTCGCTCATCGCTGCCCTCGGAGCCAAGTCGCCATGGTCGCCACAGTCGCCGTCACGCCCGCCCGGCCTCGCCGTCCGGGCGAAGGCGCTCGACGAGGTCCCGAATGTCGCGCGGGACGATCGGTTTTTCCAGGTATGGCCGTTCCGAGCCCTCGAGAAAATCCCGGACCCGCGGGCTCAAGGTGTCGCCGGTGATGAAGGCCAGGCTCTCGATCAGCTCCGGCCGGGTCTCGCTCAAGGCCCGGTAGAAGCTGGGCCCGTCCATGCCCGGCATGCGCAGGTCGCTGAGGATCACGTCGTAGCGCCGGCGCTTGATCTTCTCTAGGGCCGCCTGTCCCGAGGCCGCCACCTCGACCGTGTGGCCGTCGAGCTCCAGCACCTCCGAGATGACCTGGCCGACCTCTTCCTCGTCGTCGACCACGAGGATGCGGATCGCCGCCGCCTCGGCCGGTCGCCCGCCCTTGTCCCGCTGGCCCGCCGCGGCCTGCTCGGCGCAGGGCAGGCGGATCGAGAAGACCGCGCCCTCGCCGGGCCGGCTGTCGACGGCGATGCTGCCGCCATGAGCCTCGACCACCCGGTGACAGAGGGCGAGGCCGATGCCCGTGCCGGTGCCGATCTCCTTGGTCGTGTAGAGCGGCTCGAAGATTCGGCCGCGTATCTCCGGTGCGATGCCGGGACCCGTATCCCGCACCTGCAGCTCGACGTGATTGTCCCGCTCCCGGTAGGTCGTGGCGATCTGCAGCTTGCGCTCGCCGTCGACTTCCTCGAGGGCGTGCTGGGCGTTGACCACCAGGTTGATCAGGACCTGGCGCAACTGGTCGGGGTCGCCTTGCACCGGCGGCAGCGCCTCGGCGAGCTCGAGGGCGTGCTCGATGTCGGCCGTGCGCAGCGAATAGGACATGACCTCGATGGCGTCTTCGATGACCTCGTTGAGGTCGACGGGCATGGTGTCGCGCGGCTCCTGGCGGGCCATGGCGAGGAAGGTCTTGACGATGCGCGCGCAGCGGTCGGCGGCCTTGCCGATCTTCTCGGCGCGCGCGGCGGTCTGCTCGTCCGTCGCCGCCTCGCTGAGCATCAGGGCCTGGCCGACCAGCACCGAGAGCGGGTTGTTCAGCTCGTGCGACACGCCGGCCAGGAGCTCGCCCAGGGCGCTCAGCTTCTCGCTCTGGTGCAGCATCTCGCGCTGGCGGGACAACTCGGCCTCGGCGGCACGGCGGTCGGTCAGGTCGAACAGCGTCTCGACCACCACGTCCTCGCCCTGGTAGGTGATCAGCCGGCTCGACATCGAGGCCCAGAAGTCGCTGCCGTCGCGGCGCTTCAGTTGGACCTCGTGGTTGTCCACCCTGCCGGTCTCGCGCAGCTTCGCGAGCCAGGGCTCGCGCTTGGCCGGGTCGACCCAATAGCCGCTGGTGGCCATCGGCGTGCCAGTGTGGACCTCGCCGAACAGGGCGACCGAGGCCGGGTTCTCGTAGATGACGCTGCTGTCGTGCAGCCGGATCATGGAGATCGGCACCGACGAGGCCTCCAGCACCTGGCGGACGAGCTGCTCGCTCTCGCGCAGGGCCAGCTCCATGCGTTTGCGCTCGGTGATGTCGATGCGGATGGCGACATAGCCGCCCTGCCGGGTCGACTGGCTGAAGGCATGGAACCAGCGGCCGTCGCTCTGCTCGAACTCCATGCCCTGGCCTTCGACCTTGCCGAGCGAGTGGTACTTTTCGCGCTTCGCCAGCCAATCCGCCTCCTGGCCGATGGCCGAGAGGTATTGGCCCTTCTCGACGCCGGCGCGGATGATGTCGATCCAGCGCGTGCCGGGCTGCAAGGCATGGGCGCTCAGCGCGTTGAACTCGCGGAAGCGGGAGTTGCACATGACCAGCCTGTCGTCGTCGTCGAACAGCGAGAAGGCCTCCGGCATCGACTCGATGGCGTCCTCCAGGGTCTCGCGGGCCTCGCGCAGCTCCTGCTCGCGCTGTCGCTGCTCGGTGAGGTCGGTCAGGACCGTGATGTGGGCGTCGCGGTCGCCGTGGCGAATCAGACGGGTGTTGGTGGTGACGGTGATCCGCGAGCCGTCGGCGCGGCGGAAGTCGATCTCGAAGTTGTTCAGCTCGCCCCGGCCGGAGAGCGCCTCGACGAAGCGCTCGCGCTGCGTCGGGTCGGCCCAGAACTCGCGCACGTTGCGCTCCTCGCCCTCGCGCCAGCTCCGGCGGGTCAGCGCGGCGGCGGCCGGGCTCTCGTAGAGCAGGTTGCCGGTCTCGGTGTCGATCATCCAGACCGGCAGCGGCGCCTCCTCGATGAGCATCCGGAAGTGCTTCTCGCTGTCGCGCAGCGCCTGCTCCATGGTCTTGCGCTCGGTCAGGTCGACGATGCTGGAGACCACGACCTCTTCGCCGCGGTAGTCGATCAGGCGTGCCGAGACGGCGCCCCAGAAGAGCGAGCCGTCGCGCCGGCGCATGTGCATCTCCATGTCGTCGACCGCGCCCTTGTCGCGCAGCCGCGCCAGGTAGAGCTCGTGGTCGCCGGGATCGACGTAGACCTTGCGACGCTCCTCCGGCTCCAGCTTGGTGGCATCGCGGCCGAAGAGCGCGGCCGAGGCCGGGCTCTCGTAGAGCACGTCGGAACTGTCCGGCCGCCACATGCGCAAGGGCACCGGGCTCGCCTCGAGCACCTGGCGGACCAGCGCCTCGCTCTCGCGCAGCACCTGCTCCATGGCCTTGCGCTCGGTCAGGTCGACGATGCTGGAGACCACCACCTCTTCGCCGCGGTAGTCGATCAGGCGTGCCGAGACCGAGCCCCAGAAGGTCGAGCCGTCGTAGCGGCGGAGATGGACCTCCATGTCGTCGACCGCCCCGCCCAGATGCAGGCGGCCCATGTAGGTGACGTGGTCCTGCGGGTCGACGTAGCGCAAACGGTTCTCCTCGGGAGTCATGTCCTGCCCCCGACGCCCGAACATCGCCGCGGCCGCGGGGCTTTCGTAGAGCACCTCCGAGGTGCGCGGCCGCCACATGCGCAGGGGCACCGGGCTCGCCTCCAGGACCTGGCGCACCATCGCCTCGCTCTCGCGCAGGTCCTCCTCCATCTGCCGGCGCTCCGTGACGTCGCGCCAGGTCGAGACGAAGCCGCCCTGCCGGGTCGGCCGGTGCGAGTACTCGAACCAGCGGTCGCCGAAAGGGAACTCCCGGTTGCTCGCCACGCCGCGCTCGGCCATCTGCCCGGCGAGCCAGCCGTCGATGTCGCCTTCCGCCTCCTTGAAGAGACCGCGCTCGGCCCGGGCGCGGGTGACGTCCGGCCAATGGGCACCGGGCACCAGCAGGTCTTCGCTGCCGTGGTGGAAGGTCCGGTACTGGCTGTTGCACATGACCAGCCGGTCCTCGGGGTCGTAGAGCGCCAGGCCCTCGCTCAGGGCCTCGATGGCATCCTCCAGAGTCTCGCGGGCCTGTCTCAGCTCGGCCTCGCGGATCTTGGACTCGGTCAGGTCGACCAGCGAGGTGACGCAGACGTCCTTGCCGTGGAAACGCACCACCTTCGAGGACAGCGAGGCCCAGAAGGTGTTGCCGTCCTCCCGGCGCATCAGCACTTCCTTGTTGTCGATCCGGCGCTCGCGATAGAGCGCCTCGACCACGGCCAGGCGCGCCTCGTCGTCGGCGTAGGTGTCGACCGTCGAGCGCTTCTCGCGCGCCGGCCAGGGCCGGCCGAACAGGGCCGCGGCGGCCGGGCTCTCGTAGATCACCTGCCAGGTCTCGATGTCGGCGACGCGCACCGGCAGCGGGTTGGCCTCGACGATCGAGCGGAACTGCACCTCGCTCTCGCTCAAGGAGATCTCGGCCTGCTTGAGGCGGGTGATGTCGGTGCGCATGATCACGCGCCGGCCGTCGACGGTCGGATGGCTGGTGATCTGCAGCCAGTTGCCGTCCTCCATCTGGCATTCGATGGCGTCGAGCTGGGCCTCGGCGGTGCGCGCCAAGGCATGCGCCATCATGGCCTCGGGATCGCCGACCCGCTTGCCGTCGTAGATCTTGGCGAGCCTCAGGAAGAGCCGCGTGGTCTCGACGCGCGACAGGCCGATCACCTCGGCCGGCGACTTGCCGAAGGCATCGGCGAAGGCGCTGTTGCAGAGCACCAGCCTGTCTTCGGCGTCGTAGAGCGCGAAGCCGTTGGGAATGCTCTCGATGGCCTGCTGCAGGATGTTCGAGATCCGGTCGCTCTCCTCGGCCGCCTCGACCCGCTCGGTGATGTCGATCATGCAGCCGACGAACTGCTGCGCCTGGCCGCCGTCGCCCGCGACCACCCGCTGCTCGTCGCGGAACCAGCGATACTGGCCGCCGCCGCAGCGGAAGCGGTACTCGACGGTGACCTGACCGCGCTCGGCCAGGCCGTCCAAGCCGCGCTCGTAGGCAGGCAGGTCGTCCGGGTGAATCAGCGCGCGGCCGAAGCGCGACTCGGCGAGGAAGGCCGCGGCGTCGTGACCGGTGATGGTCTTGACGTTGTCGCTGATGAAGCGGATCGGACGCTCGCCGGCGAGATCGGCGATGTAGAAAACCGCGGCCGATTGCGAAACGGCGAAGTCGAGGACGGTCTGTTGCTGCGGCCCGACCTCGGGCCGAAGCGCGTTTTCGGGGGGGTATTCCGACATGTTCCGCCCCTGCTCCAAGTCCGAAGGCGCCGAATACTTGCGGGTTTCGAGCCGGATTCTAGCGCATTTCCAGTCGGACGGCACCGGCAGGCGTCGGTCTCCGAAGTGGTCCCGTCAGAAAGGCGCGACCCTCCGGGCAGCACCGCGCCTTGGCACGGCTGCCCGGAGGGTCGGCTTGGAGCGGAACGGCGGGGTCCGGGGGACTCACGAGCCGCCGTTCCGCCTACAATCGGCCGTCAGCCCTCGGCTCGTCGACGGCGCGCCGCGCCAGGTAGCGGATCTCGGAGCGAGAAATGCCGATGTCGCGCAGGGTGCGGTCGTCGAGCGACATCAACTGGCATTGCGCCTGGTGGCGCCGCCGCATCCGGGCGATGGCCGCGACGCCGGCGCCGACGACACGGGCCACCGTCTCGAATGCGGCCTGGACGCCCTGCGCCACGACCGCCACCGGTGCGGTGAGCTCCGAGAAAGGTACGGCCGGTGTCGGGCCGAGTCTCGAGTGGTGGTGGTTTGCGTAACTCATGGTTCCTCTCCTTCGACCGCTCTCGGGCAAAGCGTCTCGAGGGGCGGTCTCCCTGGGCCGCCGGGTTTCGGTCCCGTCGGCCCGCCATTGAGAGGTACCTGGTGACGCGATATTTCCGCCGCATAGCGCGGCGGCAAGGATCGTGTTTCAGTTGTTTACGTCGGTCCCAGGCCGAGCGTGCCGCGGCGGGGCGCCGGCCACGCGAAAGCGCCCGCTGCCGAGCAACGGACGCTTTCTGCTGGGAACCGAAACCTTGGGAGGCCTACCAAGCCTGATCGGCGAGTCGCCGGGCGATGGCGGGGATCTCGGCGCGCTCGACGCCGATGTCCTCGAGCACGTCGCGCTCCAGGCCGGACAGGGCCGCGACCGTCTGACGCTCGACGCGCCGGCGCCGGTAGTGCCGCAGGGCGCGGTCGAAGACCGCGGCGACGCCCGTATGGCTGGGCGACTGGAGGGCCGCCGCCGCGGCCTGGCCGCGGGCGACACCTTGCGCTTTCGTGGGGGTGGGCCAAGCCTTCGACATCATGCCTCTTCTCCTCTCGATCTCGACGGGGCTCGACTGGGAGCCGTCCGTCTTGCCTGGGAGAAGATCTAGGGAGGCCGGATGTCCGCTCCATTTCGGCACGCGGACCGCTTGGTCTCGATTGTTTCAGGCGCTCAGCGTGCGAGGAGCCCTACTCCGCGGGCTCGGCCTTGGCGGCGGGACTGCTCTCGCTGCGGCCGAGCGAGCCGATCCAGCGGCAGACCACGTAGAACAGGGGCGTGAAGATCAGGCCGAAGAAGGTCACGCCGAGCATGCCGAAGAAGACCGCGGTGCCCAGGGCCTGGCGCATCTCGGCGCCGGCGCCGGTGGCGATCGCCAGGGGCACCACGCCCAGGATGAAGGCGAAGGAGGTCATCAGGATCGGCCTGAGGCGGGTGCGCGCGGCCTGCACCGCGGCCTCGACCCGAGACTTGCCCTGGTCCTCGGCCTGGCGGGCGAACTCGACGATCAGGATGGCGTTCTTCGCCGCCAAGCCGACCAGCACGACGAAGCCGATCTGGGTCAGGATGTTGTTGTCCATGCCGCGCAGGACCACGCCGCTGACCGCCGCCAGCAGGCACATCGGCACGATCAGGATCACCGCCAGCGGCAGCAGCAGGCTCTCGTACTGCGCGGCCAGCAGCAGGAAGACGAAGACCACCGCCAGGATGAAGGCGATGGCCGCCGTGTCGCCGGCCAGCTTCTCCTGCAGGGCGAGCTCGGTCCACTCGAAGCTGAAGCCGCTCGGCAGCACCTCGGCGGCGAGCCGCTCCAGCGCCGCGATGGCTTCGCCGGTCGAGAAGCCCGGCACGGTCGCGCCCTGCAGCTCGGCGGCGGGATAGAGGTTGTAGCGCGGCACGCGGTAGGGCCCGGTGATGTCCTCGAAGGTGGCGACCGAGCCGATCGGCACCATGCCGCCGGACTCCGAGCGGGCGCGCAGGTTCATGATGTCGCGCGGGTCGTCGCGGTAGAGGCCGTCGGCCTGGGCGGTGACCCGGAAGGTGCGGCCCAGGAAGTTGAAGTCGTTGACGAAGACCGAGCCCAGGTAGACCTCGAGCGTCTCGAAGACCTGGCCCGGCGAGACGCCCAGCATGTCCGCCTTGACCCGGTCGATGTCGGCGAAGATCTGCGGCGTGCCGTTGTTGTAGAGCGTGAAGACGCGGGTCAGGCCGGGCGTGCCGTTGGCCGCGCCGACGAAGGCGTTGGTCGCCTCCTCCAAGGCGAGCGGTCCGCGGTTGCGCCGGTCCTGGACGTAGAGCTTGTAGCCGCCGCCCGTGCCGATGCCGCGCACCGGCGGCGGGGCGATGGCGAAGATGAAGGCGTCCTTGATGGCGAAGAGGCTGCCCTGGACCTGCTGCAGGATGTCCTGGGTGGTCAGCCCGAGCGCCGCGCGCTCCGCATAGGGCTTCATGGTGAAGAAGATCGCCCCGGCGTTCGGCGCGTTGGTGAAGGTCGCGCCGTCGAAGCCGGCGAAGCCGGCAGTGTGCAGCGTGCCGGGGTGCTCGAGGATGATGTCGGTCGCCTGCCGGACGACGGCGTCGGTGCGGTCGAGCGAGGAGCCCGGCGGCAACTGGATGACGGTGATCAGGTAGCCCTGGTCCTGCTCCGGGATGAAGCCGGTCGGCGTCCGCTCGAACTGATACCAGGTCAGCCCGAGCAGGCCGCCGTAGACCAGCAGCATCAGCACCGTGACCCGCGCCAGGCGCCGGGTCAGCCCGCCGTAGGCCTCGGCCAGGGCATCGAAGGCCCGGTTGAAGCCGCGCGCGAAGGCGCTGAAGGGCCAGAGCAGCGCCGCCAGCCAGGCCGGCCGCGGCTTCTCCTCGCCGTGGCCCTTGAGCAGCAGGGCGGCCATGGCGGGCGACAGGGTCAGCGAGACCACCGCCGAGATGATCGTCGAGGCGGCGATGGTCAGGGCGAACTGCTGATAGAACTGCCCGGAGATGCCGGCGATGAAGGCGGTCGGGATGAAGACCGCCGAGAGCACGAGGGCGATGGCGATCAGCGCGCCGCCGACCTCGTCCATGGTCTTGTGGGCCGCCTCCTTCGGACTCAGGCCTTGGCGCAGATAGCGCTCGACGTTCTCGACCACGACGATGGCGTCGTCGACCACGATGCCGATCGCCAGCACCAGGCCGAACAGCGAGAGGTTGTTGAGCGAGAAACCGAAGGCCGCCATCACCGCGAAGGTGCCGATCAGCGAGATCGGGATGGCCAGGATCGGGATGATCGAGGCGCGCAGGCTCTGCAGGAAGACCACGACGACGAGGATCACCAGCGCCACGGCCTCGAAGATCGTCACGTAGACCGCGTTGATCGATTCGGCGATGTACTCGGTCGGGTTGTAGATGATGTCGAAGGAGAGGCCGGTCGGGAACTCCTCGGCCATCTCGTTCATCGCCGCGATGACCTCGGCCGCCGTGTCCAGGGCGTTGGTGCCGGGGCGCTGGAAGATCAGGATCGGCAGGGCCGGGTCGCGGTCCAGGTAGCCGATGGTCGAGTAGTCCAGCGCGCCCAGCTCGACCCGGGCGATGTCGCTGATCCGCGTCGTGCGGCCCTCGGCGTCGCTGCGCACGACGATGTCGGCGAACTGCTCGGGCTCGATCAGCCGGCCGAGCGTCTGCACCGTCAGCTCGTAGGCGCCGGGCTCCGGCACCGGCAGCTTGTTGATGACGCCAGAGGCGACCTGCAAATTGTTCTCGCGCAGCGCCGCGACGACCTCGCCGGCCGTCAGGTCGCGCGCGGCGATCCGCTCGGGGTCGAGCCAGACCCGCATCGAGAACTCGCGCTCGGCGAAGATCTGCGCCTGGCCGACGCCGCTGATCCGGGCCAAGCGGTCGACGATCTGGGTCTTGGCGTAGTTCGAGAGGTAGAGGTTGTCGTGCGAGCCGTCGGGCGAGACGATGTGGATGACCATCATCAGGTCCGGCGAGTTCTTGCGCGTGGTGACGCCGAGGCGGCGCACCTCTTCGGGCAGCCGCGGCTCGGCGATGGCCACGCGGTTCTGGACCAGCACCTGCGCCTTGTCGAGATCGGTGCCCAGGGCGAAGGTGATGGTGATGGTGGTGCCGCCGTCGCCGGTCGACTGCGAGAGCATGTAGAGCATGCCCTCGACGCCGTTGATCTCCTGCTCGAGCGGCGTCGCCACGGTCTTCGAGACCACGTCCGCCGAGGCGCCGGGATAGGTGGCGCTGACCTGGATGGTCGGCGGCGCGACCTCGGGGTACTGCGCCACCGGCAGGCCGAGGTAGCTGATCGCGCCGAGCAGCGTGATCAGCACCGAGAGCACGCTCGCGAAGATCGGCCGCTCGATGAAGAAGTGGGAGAGCTTCACGGGCGGATGCCTACCGTGCCGCCGGCTCGCCGCTCTCGGCCGGGCCGTCCGGCAGGTTGTTCTCCTCGCCGCTGCCGTCCTCGAAGGCCGGGAAGAAGCCCTGCGGGTCCATGTCGAACGCGCCCGGCTCGACGGTCACCTTGCTGCCGGGCCGCGCCCTCTGCACGCCCTCGATGATCACCCGGTCGTCGGGCTCGATGCCCGAGCGGATGATCCGCAGGCCGCGGTGGATCGGCCCCAGCTCGACCACCGCGGGCGTCACCGTCCCTTCGTCATCGACGGTCAGCACGATCTTGCGCGACTGATCGGAGAGCACCGCCCGGTCCGGCAGCAGCATGGCCTCGTAGGCGCCCGAGCCGATCAGGCGGAGCCGGCCGAAGATGCCGGGCGTCAGCAGGAGATCGTCGTTCTCGAAGATCGCCCGGCCGCGGATCGTGCCGGAGTTCGGATCGAGCTCGTTGCCGACGTAGTTCATCTGGCCGCGGCGCAGCCATTCCTGCTCGTCCATCAGGCGCACGTAGACCGGATTGGCCCGCTCGCGCGAGGAGACCCGCTTGCCCTGGCGGCTGAGCCGGACGTAGCGCAGGTGATCGGCTTCGGAGGTGTCGAAGATGAAGTAGATCGGGTCCAGGGAGACGATCACCGCGAGCGCGTCGGAGAGGTTGCTGCCGCCGGAGATCAGGTTGCCGACGTCGACCCGGCGCTCGGAAATGCGGCCCGTGACGGGCGCCCGGATCTGCGTGAACTCCAGGTCCAGCTCGGCGATTCGGATGTTGGCGCGGGCCGCGGCGACCTCGGCCTCGGCGCTCAGCTTCTCGGCCCGGCGCTCGTCGACGGTCTGTTCGCTGATGTTCTGCGACTGCGACAAGCGCTCGGCGCGCTCGAGATCCTGCGTCGCCAGGTCGAGCTGGCTGCGCGCCTGCAGCAGCTCCGCGCGGGCCGCCGCGAGCGCCGCCTCGAAGGGCCGCGGATCGATCGTGAACAGCAGGTCGCCGACCTCGACGATCTCGCCGTCACGGAAGTGCACGGCGTGCAGGTAGCCGGAGACGCGCGCGCGGAGCTCGACGCGCTGCATGGCTTCGAAGCGGCCGGTGAACTCGTCCCACTCGACCACCTGCGACACCAAGGGCGGCGCGGCGGTGACCGGCGGCGGAGGCGGCTGCTGACCGGCGGTCGGCGCGCTCGGCGCCTCTTCGCAAGCAACCAAGGCGAAGAGCCCCAGAACGGCGGACCTGCGCAGCAGTCGAGACCCCTTCGTCAAAAGGGATATTTCTTGCATGCATTGCCCCTCGAAGGCCGCGCGCTCGATCGTGCCCGACCTTGTTGACCCAAGAGCTGTCCCCGCACGCAAGACTGCCCTTGCTCTATGGCGGGCATTCGCGTGAGCCCTGCAAATAGGTCCGAGGCATCGCGATGCAAGGGCAAAGAAATTCCGGCGGCGCCTCGGCGCCGCTCGGCAATCCCCCGCCGTCCTTTGCGAACAGGGACTTGGCCGCCGCTATGCGGTTACTGCGCTGCTGGGTCCAGCCAAGCGAGGCTCGCCGTCTCGGCCATCACGTCGATGCCGAGAAACACCGCCAGGGCAGCGGCACCGAACGACAGGCCGCGATGCAAGAGAACGGCATGGCGCTCGGCCGCGCCCAGCGGCCAGGCCGCCGCGCAGGTCAGCGCGGCCATGCCGACGATCGAGCCGAGGCCGAAGATCGCGACATAGCCGATGGCGGTCCAGGCATCCTGAGTCGCCGCGACGGCCAGCGCCAGGAGCCCGGCCGAGCCGGCCGCGCCGTGGACCAGGCCGACCACGAAGGCGCGCAGAGGAAAGGCGACGGGGTGGCGATGGTCGTGCGGGTCGTCGGCATGCGGCGCGCTGTCGCCGGCATGGCTGTGCGCGTGGATATGGCGCCGGCCGTCGTGGCTGTGCAGATGAAAGTGGATGCGTCGCTGGCGCATGCGCCGCAGCACGTCGAGGCCGAGCAGGACCAGCATGACGCCGACGGCGAACTCCAGCGCGGCGGCCGTGCGTTCCGTCAGGGTCAAGCCCATCAGGATGACGGCCGTGCAGATGGCGAAGAGCGTCGTGCTGTGGCCGAGACCCCAGACCGCGCCGCGCAAGGCGAGCTTCCGCGTGCCGGCGCCGCGCTCGACCGCCATGGCGCCGACCGCGACCAGGTGGTCGGCCTCCAAGGCATGCTGCATGCCGACCAGAAAGCCGAGCGCCAGGAACCCTTCCAAAGACTTCCCCCGAAAAGCCGCGGGCGGCCGATCACCCGAGGACAGTCTCGGCGATCCGCCGCCCGCCGGGCAAGCCGAGGGGCCGGGCGCAGCGGGCATGGCCGATCGGCGCGCTCCGCATGCGCTCAGGCGGCCATGGCGTAGCTGGTCATGACCATCTCGGCGCCCTCGTCGCGCAGGGCGACCAGGGGCCGGTAGGCCTCGGAGCCATACCAGCCGTCGAGGCTCTCGACGCTGGGGAAGCGCACCACGACCGCGAGCTCGTGGTCGCGGGCCTCGCCGGTCAGGGCCTTGTCGAGCTTGCCGCGGAACAGCAGCTCGGCGCCGTAGGGCGCGGCGACCTGCTGGGTCCTAGCGAGGTATTCCCGGAACTTGGCCGGGTCCTTGACGCGGATCCGGGCGATCATCAAAGCGCTCATCTCGGGCCTCCTTTCTCACTCACGGGGCTGTCTCACGGGGTGACTCTCGACCGCGCTTCGGCGGTCGCCGGAGACATGATGAGCGACGTTGCAAAATTCAATTTATCAATTTAAAATATAAACTCACGTTTTCGTGAAATCACGGAGGCCCGGCATGACGGCGGCCCGCCGCTACCGCCTGCTCTGCCCCATCGCGCGCGCCCTCGACGCCGTCGGCGACCGCTGGAGCCTTCTGATCCTGCGCGATCTGCACGCCGGGCCGGCCCGCTTCACCGACCTGCTGACCGGGCTGCGGGGCATCGCCTCGAACCTGCTGACCGACCGGCTGCAGCAGCTCGCCGAGGACGGGCTGATCGACAAGCAGCGGAGCGACTACGGCGTCGTCCTCTATGCCCTGACCGACCTCGGCGAGCAGACCGATGTCCTGCTCTTCGAGCTCGCCCTGTTCGGCGGCCTCTTGCCGCCCGACGCGGAGCCGCGCCGGCCCGGCAACCTGCGAACCATCGCCGTGACCCTGAAGGTGGCCTGCCAGCGGGTCGTCACCAGCGGCAGCACCCTGCTCGCCGCGCTGCAGGTCGACGGCGAGCCTTTCACCCTGCGCGTCCGCGGCGCCCGGGTCGAGGTTCGCAGCGGCGCGCCGGAAGCACCCGAGGTGACGCTGAAGACCGCCTATGAGCCGATGGTCGCCGCCGGCGACGGCCGCTTGTCCTTCGAGGACTTCGTCGCGCAGCACGTCGAGATCACCGCCCACAAGCCCGGCAAGGACCTGATCCTGACGGACCTGCTCGGCCGGGCGGTGGCCGAGATCCGCGTCGCCAGCGCGTCCGGCTAGGCTTCTCGGAAGAGTGCCGGCGGCCGGCCGAACTGCTGGGCGAAGGCGCGCCGGAAGGAGTGGGCGTCGGCATAGCCGACGCGGCGCGCGACCTCGCCGATGGCCAAGGTACTGTGAGCGAGCAGCGCCCGCGCCCTCTCCATGCGCCGTGCCTGCACGAAGCGATGCGGCGTCATGCCGGTGGTTGCCTTGAAAGCACGGATGAAATGGAAGCGGCTCAAGGCTGCGACTCGCGCCAGATGCTCGATCGACAGCGACGCGGCCAGGTTCGCCTCGATGTAGTCGGTCACGCGCCGAAGCTGCCGCGGGTCGAGCATGAGGTTGGTCGCGCGCGGTTCCTTGCCGCCGAGATAGCCGGTCAGCATGCGCCTGACGACAGCCGCCATCATAGCCTCGGCTTCCAGGTCCTCGAGCGGCCAGCCGCCGAGCGCGTGGGCCCGGAAGCGCATGCTGGCGGCGGCGAGGACCGGTTCTTCCAGGCTATTCAGCTCGGCCAGATCGGTGGCGCCGGGCACGCCAAGCTCCTCGGCAAGCGTCTGCCTCAGGTCGCGGTTCGGACGGAACTCGACGAACTCGCAAGCGCCGAGGACGTCGATCCAGTCCGGCGTATCGCCCGAGGTCATGCCGCCGGCCTGGCTCTTGATGCCGCGCGTCACCTTGCGGCCCGAGGGATAGGCCAGGGTCACCCGCTCGTGGCTGGAGAAGGAGAAGGCGATCGCGAAGGGCGCGGCGGTGGTCGGTGGCTGCTCGGCCTGGAGCGACGGGTAGGCGGCGTAGACCGCGGAGAAGGAGGGAAACTCGGCGAAATACCTCGGCAAGAAACCCTCCGGATCAAAGGGTCATTGTGCGGAAGTTGCGCATTTTAACGGTCGCGCCTTTCCATTTGATCGGCAAAGACTATCTACATTCGGAACAGGGCGATCGAGGGGCGAGACTTGTCCATCCCGTTGGTTGTTGCCGGAGCGTCGGTCGCAGAGCGCGTCCGCTCGTGGCTTCCCGTAACTCGTCGCCGACTCTTCTCCGCCGCCTCCCGCAGCAGGTGGGGGCGGCCCATCCGCGAGGCAAGTTGATGATCACCTTCACGCTCAACGGGGTCGAGCAGCAGCTCGACGCCGATCCCGAGATGCCCCTGCTCTGGGCCCTGCGCGACAAGATCGGCCTGACCGGCACCAAGTTCGGCTGCGGCCAGGCGCTCTGCGGCGCCTGCACCGTCCATGTCGACGGCTTCGCCATGCGCTCCTGCCAGACCTTCGTCGGCGACGTCGAGGGCAGTGACGTGACCACCATCGAGGGCCTCGACGGCAAGCTCGCCGAGACCTTGCAGGCGGTCTGGGCCGACCTCGACGTGCCGCAGTGCGGCTACTGCCAGTCGGGCCAGATCATGTCGGCCCTGGCGCTGCTGACCGAGACGCCCAAGCCGAGCGACGAGGACATCGACGGCGCCATGAGCGGCAACCTCTGCCGCTGCGCCACCTACCAGCGGATCCGCGCGGCCATCCACGAGACCGCGCGCCGGATGGAGGCCTGAGCCATGCTGGCCCATCGCATGAACGCCCTCGCCGCCCGCCAGGGACTCGCGCTCTCGCGCCGCGGCTTCCTGCTGAGCGCCACGGCGACCGCCGCCGGCCTGGCCATCGGCTTCCGCGCCCTGCCCGCCGCCGGCAGCGAGCCGCCGGCCGCCGCCAGCCCCTTCGAGAGCTACATCGAGATCGCCGAGGACGGCGGCGTGCTGATCCACTCCAGCCAGTTCGACATGGGCCAGGGCTCCTACCACGGCATCGCCACCCTGGTGGTCGAGGAGCTGGGCTGCGACTGGTCGCAGGTCGCGGTCGAAGGCGCCGCCGGCAATCCCGCGCTCTACGGCAACGTCGCCTGGGGCGGCGCTTTCCAAGGGACCGGCGGCTCGACCTCGATGACCACCGCCTGGGATCGCTACCGCCGGGCCGGCGCGGCCGCACGCCAGATGCTGGCCGCCGCCGCCGCCGAGGCCTGGCAGGTGCCGGCCGACGAGATCGCCGTCGAGAAGGGCCGATTGAGCCATGCCGGCTCAGGGCGCTCGGCGGGCTTCGGCGCCTTTGCCAAGGCGGCCGCCAGGCAGCCGGTGCCGAGCGACGTCGCCCTCAAGACGCGCGACCAGTGGCGCGAGATCGGCAATGCCGGCACCAAGCGCTTCGACCGGGTCGGCAAGACCCGGGGCGAGCAGGACTTCACCATCGACGTGACGCTGCCAGGCCTGCTGACCGCGGTGATGATCCACCCGCCGAAGTTCGGCGCCATCCTGGCCGGCTTCGACGCGGAGGCGGCCAAGGCCGCGCCGGGCGTGGTCGACGTGGTGGCCATCCATCGCGGCGTCGCGGTGGTCGCCGAGGACATGTGGTCGGCCCTGAAGGGGCGCGACCTGGTCGGCGTGACCTGGGACGAGAGCGCGGCGGAGACCCGCGGCTCGGCCGAGATCCTGGAGAGCTACCGCAGCCAAGCGACCAATCCGCCGAAGGCCATGGCCCGCAACGACGGCGACGTCGAGGGCGCGCTGGCCAGCGCGGAGACCGTGTTGGACTCGACCTTCGCCTTCCCCTTCCTGGCCCATGCCGCGATGGAGCCGCTGAACGCCGTGGCGCGCCTGTCGGATGACGGGATTCTGGAGGTCTGGGGCGGTCATCAGATCCCCGACGTCTATCAGCAGATCGCCGCGCAGATCGCCGAGCTGCCGCCCGAGAAGGTCCGCCTGCAGGTCATGAAGACCGGCGGCGGCTTCGGCCGGCGCGCGGTGCCGGACGGCGACGTGGTCGGCGAAGCCGTCGCCATCGCCAAGGCGATCGGCTGGCGCGCGCCGGTGAAGGTGCAGTGGACCCGCGAGAACGACATGCGCGGCGGCCGCTACCGCCCGGCCTACGTGCATCGCTTGCGGGCGGGTCTCGACGCCGTGGGCAAGGTCGTCGCCTGGGACAGCCACATCGTCGGCCAGTCGATCCTGCACGGCACGCCCTTCGAGGCGGCGATGGTCCAGGACGGCATCGACGTCACCTCGGTCGAAGGGGCGGCGAACCTCCCCTATGCCGTGCCGAACCTCGCGGTCGGCCTGACCAGCACCGACGTCCGCGTGCCTGTGCTCTGGTGGCGCGCCGTCGGCTCGACCCACACGGCCTACGCGACCGAGGTCTTCATCGACGAAGTGGCCGAGGCCGCGGGTGCCGACCCGGTCGCCTTCCGGCTCGCGCTTCTGAAGGACCATCCGCGCCACCGCGCGGTCCTAGAGCTGGCTGCGGAGAAGGCCGGCTGGGGCCAGGCCCTGCCCGAGGGCCATCACCAAGGCGTGGCGGTGCACGAGAGCTTCTCAAGCTTCGTCGCCCAGGTCGCCGAGGTCTCGATGCTCGACGGCCGGCCCAAGGTGCACAGGGTCGTGTGCGCCGTCGATTGCGGCACCGCGATCAACCCGGACACGATCCGCGCCCAGGTCGAGGGCGGCATCGGCTTCGGCCTCGGCGCGATCATGCAGGAGGAGCTGACCCTGACCGAGGGCGAGGTCGACCAGGGCAACTACGACGGCTACCTGCCGCTGCGCATCGAGGACATGCCGGAGGTCGAGGTGCATATCGTCGAGAGCGACGCGCCGCCCACCGGCATCGGCGAGCCCGGCGTGCCGCCGATCGGCCCGGCCGTCGCCAATGCGGTCTTCAAGGCGACCGGCAAGCGGATCTACGAGCTGCCCTTCGAGAAGGGACTGCTTGCCTGAGACGGCCAGCGCGGGCGAGGACGGGGCGCTTGCGCGTCCCGCCTCAGCCGGCGCAGCATCGGGCGTGGCTGACGATGCCGACCTGAACCGGCTCCTGCAGGCCGAAAGGAAGGGCCTGCGTCTGGCGATCCTCTGCCGGACGCTGGTGGTCTTCGTCGGCTTCGTCTGGTTCCTCGGTGTCGCGCTCGGTACAGGGCGGACACCCAGCTCGGCGGGGCTGGCGGCCTTCTTCGCCTTCACGGCTTTCGGCGTCCTGGCCTTCGCCGTCATCGGCACGCGCTACGATCGCTGGTGGCTGAAGTACGCGCTCTACGCCGCCGACATTCTCGGCCTCTGCGTGCTCTTCGCGATCGTGCCGCTGTTGCGCGACGCCGAGGTGCCACGGATCTTCGGCTACCGCGCCTACGGCATCTACTACCTGCTGCCGCTGCTCGCCATGGCCTGCCTTTCGCTGTCCTGGCGCTTGGTCGCCTGGTCCGGGCTGATGGTCGTCGTCGGCTGGTGGAGCGCCTTTCTCTACGCGATCAGCGACATGGAACGGCGGCTCTCCTGGGGCGACCTGCAACCGGGCGCCTCGGCGCAGGACTATCAGGACCTGACCCTCTCGCCCGACTTCATCGGGACCGGCAATCGGATCGAGGAGACCGCTTTCGTCTTCATCGCCTCCCTGATCCTGGCGCTGGCGGTCTATCGGGCGCGGCGGGTGTTCTTCGCCCAGCTCGCGGCCGAGGCCGAGCGCGAGGCCGAGCGGGCGACGCGCGAGCGGATCACCCAGACGCTCGGCCGCTATCTGCCGGAGGCCATCGCCAGCCGCCTGATCGCCGACGAGTCCGCCCTGGCGCCCCACAAGCGCCATGGCGCGGTGCTGATCATGGACATCCGCGACTTCACCGTCTTCGCGGCGGACCGCGATCCGCAGGAGGTGATCGCCACCCTCAACGGCTTCCTCGCCGACTGCGCGGATCTGGTCAGCGCCGAGCAGGGCGTCGTCGTCAGCTTCACCGGCGACGGCCTGCTGGCGGTCTTCAACGCGCCGCTCGAGCTCGACGATCCCGAGGCGGCGGCGCTGCGGGCGGCGAAAGCGCTCGCGGCGCACGCCGACACGACCCGCTTCGGCATCCGCGTCGGCCTGGCCGCCGGCCCGGTCGCCGCCGGTAGCGTCGGCTCGGCGAAACGCCGGGCCTTCACGGTCTACGGCGACACCGTCAACCGCGCCGCCCGCCTGGAAGCCCTGGCCAAGTCGCTCGGCGTCGCCGTGCTGATGGACGAGACCGTCGCCAAAGCCGCCCCGGACTCCGAGGCCTTGCGGCCGCAGGGGGCGCAACAGCTCAGGGGCCTGGCGGTGGCCGTCCCGGTCTGGTCGCTCGAGCGCGGCGACGGCGCCACCTGACGCTCTCCGCGTTCGGAAATCTGTAGTTTTTCGCGTGTTAGGCTGCCGGCCGGAGGAGCGCAGCCCGTGACGACCCACCAGCCATTGGCCGCCGGCCTCGCCGTCGGCGCCGAGGAGACCGGCCGCCGGCCGCTCTCGGCGCGCCTGGCGGCGGCGCTCTTCACGCAGGTCGACGCCTCCGCGCTGGTGTTCCTGCGGATCGCCTTCGGCTTCATCATGCTGGTCGAGGTCTGGCGCTTCTTCGAGCACGGGTGGATCGATCGGCACTACATCGCGCCGGACTTCTACTTTACCTACTTCGGCTTCGACTGGGTCGCGCCCTGGCCGGGCGACGGCATGTACTGGCACTTCGTCGGAATCGCCGTACTGTCCTTCATGATCATGGTCGGGCTGTTCTATCGCCTGGCGACGATCCTCTTCTTCGTCGCCTTCCTCTACATCTTCCTCTTGGACCAATCGCGCTACCTCAATCACTTCTACCTGGTGATCTTGGTCGCCTTCCTGCTGATGATCGTGCCGGCCCATCGCAGCTACTCGCTCGACGCCTGGATCCGGCGCAGGAGTCAAGACGCGACGATCCCCTCCTGGACGATCTGGATCTTTCGGCTGCAATTCGAGGTCGTCTACCTCTACGCCGGCCTGGTCAAGATGAACGCCGACTGGCTGCGCCTGGAGCCACTCGGCATGTGGCTGGCCCGGCGCGATCACCATCTGCTCGGGCCCCTGTACAACGAGGACTGGGTCGTCGCCCTCGCCGCCTACGGCTCGATCCTGCTGCACCTGATCGGCGCGCCGCTGCTGATGTTCAAGCGGACCCGCGGCCCGGTGATGGTGGTCTACTTCGCCTTCCACCTCTCGAACCACTTCCTGTTCCGCATCGGCATCTTCCCCTGGATGACCATGGCGGCGACCCTGATGTTCCTCGACCCGGACTGGCCCAAGCAGCTCTACCGCTGGCTCGCCCACCGCGTCTGGCCGACGATCGCCCTGCCCGCCTGGGGCGGCTCGGCCGACTGGCGGCCGGCGCCCGTACCGAGCCGCCTCGGCCTGGGCGGCCGGCTCTTGGCGGCCTTCATCGGCCTCTGGCTGGCCTTGCAGGTCCTGGTGCCGCTGCGCCACTACCTCTATCCCGGCGACGTCGCCTGGAACGAGGAGGGCCACCGCTTCTCCTGGCGCATGAAGCTGCGCGACAAACGCTCGGAGGCGCTCTTCATCGTCCGCGACCCGGCGACGGGCGAGACCTGGGAGGTCAGGCCGGAAGACTACCTGCTGGAACACCAGGCCCGCCCGGTCAGCTCCCGACCGGACATGATCCTGCAGTTCGCCCACCACCTGGCCGAGGTCTGGGCCGAAGAAGAGGGCATCGCGCCGGTCGAGGTGCGCGCCGATGTCTGCAGCTCGCTGAACGGCCGCTGGCCCGCGCGGCTGATCGATCCGACGCGCGACCTGACCAAGATCGAGCGCGACATGGGCCACGCCGACTGGGTGCTGCCCCTGGACAAGCCCTTCGAGCGGCCCCTGCGGCGCGCCGGCCGCCAGGACCTGCGCTGCTGAACCGGCGGCGCCGGGCCCCGTCCGGGCTTGATCTTTGTGTCGGAGTCGGCACCCTTGGCCGCCCACTGCGGAGCGAGACCATGACCAAGCATCTCACCAAGGCCGAGCTCGAGGCGGGCCTGCCCCATATCCTCGACGCGCCGAAGGACAATGGCCGTCTCGAGGCGATCGTCATCCGCCCGGCCGAGGACGAGCGCCAGGACTTGGAGAGCTGCGAGATCAGCCTCGAAGGCGGCACCCACGGCGACCGCTGGGTCCAGGACTCGCACATGCACAGCGAGGACGGGCGCTCGCACCCGGACGTGCAGATCTGCATCATGAGCGCGCGCTGCATCTCGCTGATCGCCGGCGAGCGGGCGCGCTGGCCCCTGGCCGGCGACAACCTCTTCATCGACATCGACACCAGCCTCGAGAACCTGCCGACCGGCCAGCGGCTGAGCATCGGCAGCGCGGTCATCGAGGTCACCGACGCGCCGCACCATGCCTGCGGCGCCTTCGTCGAGCGCTACGGGCGCGAGGCCGCCGCCTTCTGCAACGTCGGCGTCGGCAAGGCCAACCGCTTCCGCGGCCTCTACGGCCGGGTCGTGCGGGACGGTCGCGTCACGGTCGGCGATCGGGTCGTCAAGACGGAGTCCGCCTGAGCGGTCTCGCCGATGCGCCTAGGCCATCCGAGCTAACGCAGATTTCGCCCCGGCGACAGGGGTTTACGCAATTTCAATGGGCCCGGCGTTAGCATAATCCTGCGCTCGTGACCCCCGACGCCCCAGTGCGTCGCCTAGAGGGATTCACGCAGTATGACCAGGCCGGCGCCTCTGCCCGACGACGAGAGCGAACGCCTTGCCGCCCTTCACCGCTACGCGATTCTAGACAGCGATCCGGAGGAGAGCTTCGACCGGATCGTTCGGCTCGCCAGCCGCCAGTTCGACGTGCCGATCGCGATCATCTCGCTGATCGAGTCGGAGCGGCAGTGGTTCAAGGCGATCTGCGGCCTGGATGCGGCCGAAAGCCCGCGGGACGTCGCCTTCTGCGCCCACGCCATCCTCGGCGACGAGGTGTTCCTCGTGCCCGACGCCACCAAGGACGAGCGCTTCGCCGAGAATCCCTTCGTCGTCGGGGAGCTGAACCTGCGCTTCTACGCGGGAGCGCCCTTGATCAACCCGCAGGGCTACAAGCTCGGCACGCTCTGCCTCATCGACAGAAAGCCGCGTCCCGAGTTCTCGAAGCGCGACGAAGAGATTCTGACCGACCTGGCGGCCGTCGTCGTCGACGAGATAGAGATGCGCTACGCCGTCGGCGACGTGCTGACGGAGGTCGAGACGAGAAGGCAGGCGCAGGAGGGCCTGGCCTTCGCCGAGCACCAGATGCGCTTCTTCTTCGAGCATGTGCCGGTCGCCATCGCCGTCTTCGACAACGAGCAGCGCTACCTCGCGGCGAGCCGGCATTGGTACGAGGACTTCGAGATCGGCAGCCGGAAAGTCAGTGGCCAGCGCTTTCACGAGGTCTCGCCCCACCTGCCGGCGGCTTGGGACCGGGACCATCGCCGCTGCCTGGCCGGCGAGACGCTGGAGGTCGAAGAGGAGAAGATACCCCGACCCGGCGGCGGCCATCATTGGATACGCCGCGAGGTACGGCATTGGAAGAACCTGGACGACAAGATCTGCGGCCTGATCGTCTTCGTGGAGATCATCGACGAGCGCAAGGAAGCCGTCGAGGAGCTCGAGAAGAACCGTCGCTTCATGGAAGCCGCCCTGCACAACATCCATGACGGCATCGTCGCCTGCGACGCATCCGGCCGGCTCTCGATCTTCAACGACGCGGCAAAGACCATCCAGGGCTCGAGATGCCAAGCCAGCAGCCCCAATCAATGGGCCCAGCACTGCGGCTACTTCGAGACGGACGGGGTAACGCGGCTGCCGAAGGAGCGCGTGCCGCTCTACCGCGCCCTGCACGGCGAAGTCGTCCAGAACCAAGAGCTGGTCATGGTCTCGGACAAGGGCGAGCGGCGCGATGTCATCGCCCAGGCGACACCCATGGTCGACTCACACGGCGAGAAGATCGGCGCCGTCTCGTCGCTGCACGACGTGACTCAAGCGAAGCAGGACCGCGAAGCCCTGAGGGCCGGCGAAGAGCGCTATCGCAAGCTCTACAACAACACCCCGGTCATGCTGCACTCGATCGACCGGGAGGGACGGATCCTCAGCGTCAGCGATTTCTGGCTGAAGAAGCTCGGCTACGAGCGGCACGAAGTGGTCGGTCGCAAGTCGACGGACTTCCTGACGCCCGAGTCGGCGCGCTTCGCCAAGGAAACGATCATCCCGAAGTTCCTGGAGACCGGCATCTGCCAGGAGGTCGAGTACCAGATCCTCACGGCGACCGGTGAGGTGCTCGACATCCTCCTGTCGGCGGTCGCCGAGTACGACGTCGGCGGCGAGGTCCTTCGATCGATGGCGGTGCTGACCGATGTCACCGAGCGAAAGGTCGTCGAGAAGCAGCTCATCCAGGCCCAGAAGATGGAGAGCGTCGGCCAGCTCACGGGCGGATTGGCGCACGACTTCAATAACTTGCTGGGTGTCGTCTTCGGCAATCTGCAGCTTCTCGAGCGCAACGCGGCGAACGACGAGAAGGCCATTAAGCGAATCCGCTCGGCCCTCGGGGCCGTGGAGCGCGGCGCGGAGCTGACTCAGCGCCTGCTCGCCTTCTCCCGCCGGCAGACCTTGGAGACCGAGACGATCGATCCCAATCCGCTCGTCGAGGGCTTCAGCGACATCCTGAAGCGGACGCTCGGCGAGAACATCGACCTGGAATGCAACCTCGGCATGGACGTGCCGAAGATCTGCACCGACCCGACCCAGCTCGAGTCGGCGATCCTCAATCTCGCCGTCAACGCGCGCGACGCCATGCCGGAAGGCGGCAAGCTCTCCATCGAGAGCGCCTTCGTCACACTCGACGAGGACTACGCGTCGCGGGAAAGCGAGGTCTCGCCCGGCACCTACGTCATGCTGGCGGTCAGCGACACGGGCAGCGGCATCCCGCAGGAGCAGATCGACAAGGTCTTCGAGCCCTTCTACACGACCAAGGAGGTCGGCAAGGGCAGCGGCCTCGGCCTGAGCATGATCTACGGCTTCATCAAGCAGTCCGGCGGTCATGTCCGGGTCTACAGCGAGGTCGGAGTCGGCACCACGGTGCGGCTCTACCTGCCGGCCGGCGACGAGTCCGTCGCCGGCCGAGCAGCGACCGACGCCGCCGCGGACGGCAGGCTCGACGGCAACGAGACCATTCTGGTGGTCGAAGACCAGGAAGACGTGCGCGACGTCGCTGTCGCGCTCCTGGAAGACCTCGGCTACTGCGTCATCGAAGCCAAGGACGGCCACGAAGGCTTGGCACGCCTCCAGGCCAGCGAACAGGTGGACCTGCTGCTCACGGACATGATCATGCCCGGCGGAATCGACGGCGCGACCCTCGCGCAGGCGGCCCGGCAAATGCGGCCGGACCTGCCCGTTCTCTACGCGACCGGCTTCGCGGAATCCGCGGTTCTGCGCCGAGGAGACATCAAGGTGACGGACAACCTGATCACCAAACCCTACCGCCGCTCGGAGCTTGCGCTGAGAATCAGGCAAGCCCTGGGAAGCAAGGTGGAGGAGCTTGCCGTCGATAGGGCGGTCGGACTTTGAACGCGCGCATCGGATCGAACATCATGAGCGACCACAACAGACTCCTGGTAGTCGACGACGAGCCCGAGATGCGGTCGATGTACCGCGACGTCGCCGAAGAGATGGGATTCCGCGTCGAGGAGGCCGGCAACCAAGCCGAGTTCGTCGTCACCTACGACAAGCACGATCCCACGGCCGTGCTGCTCGACCTGACCATGCCGGACATCGACGGCGTCGAGCTGCTGCGGGACCTGGCCGATCGAGGCTGCGCCGCGCCCATCATCCTGGCCAGCGGGCAGGACGAGCGGGTGATCTCGACCGCCCAGCGGCTCGGGCGCATGTTCGGCCTGACCATGATCGCGGTCCTGCAGAAGCCGGTCGCGGTCTCGGCGCTCGAGGGCGCCCTGCGCTCGGTCTGGCTGGAAGCGGCCGGCGTCACCGTGGCCGGGCTGGAGAAGGCGATCGCGATGGAGCGCTTCGTCCCCTACTTCCAGCCGAAGGTCGATCTGCAGGCCAAGGACGGCTTCCCGATCATCGGCTGCGAGGCCCTGATCCGTTGGATGCACCCGACGCGCGGCATCATCATGCCGGGCGAGTTCATCTCGCTCGCGGAGTCCAACGACCTGATCGGCCCGATGACCGAGATCCTGCTGCGCGCGACCATCGCCGAGCTGACCACCTGGCACCGCCGCGGCATCAGCCTGCCGATCTCGATCAACATCTCGGCCAAGCAGCTCACAGACCTGACCTTGCCCGACCGGATCGCCTCCATGCTCAGCGACGCCGGCCTGGACTCGAAGCTGCTCGCCGTCGAGATCACCGAGCAGGCGGCCATGGCCGACACCCGCAAGGCGGCCGACATCCTGACCCGGCTGCGCCTGAAGAACATCGCCGTATCGCTGGACGACTTCGGCGCCGGCTACTCCTCGCTGGCCGAGATCTACCGCCTGCCGCTCAGCGAGCTGAAGTTCGACCGCTCGCTGATCATGGATCTCGACCACGACCCGGACGCCCGGACGGTCGTGAAGGCCCTGGTCACCCTGGCCCACCAGCTCGGCATGCCGGTCTGCGCCGAGGGCATCGAGACCTCGGAGACGGCCGAGTACCTGCGCTCCATCGGCTGCGGCCGGGCCCAGGGCTTCCTGTTCGGCAAGCCGGTGCCGGCCGAGGACTTCCTCGAGCTGGTCCTGGCGCAAGCCATGGCCGGCGCCAAGATCGTCGCCCTGGATGGCCGCTTAACGGCCTGAGCGCGACGGGCTAAGCTCGCCGTCCCGCCCGCGGGGCCCACGCCGGCCCCGCCCGGCCTCGCCGCGAGCCTGCATGCCCTACGACTATCGCCGCCCCACGGAGACCTGGGTCAAAGTCCAGATCAGGCATTGCCGGGAGCTGGGCTTGCGGATCGAGGTCCTGCGCGAAGGCGAGCCGCGGCGCGGCGCCGTGGTGCTGAAGATCCTGCAGCCGGCGGTCGGCTACCGGATCCTGACCCAGACCCGCGACGCCGACGGCAACCCCTGCTGGCTGGCGGCGACCGGCGAGCGCCGCCTCTCCGCCGGCGACGCTGAGGCCTACGTGGAACGGGCGGTCCGACGGGACCCCGATCTCTGGGTCGTCGAGGTCGAGCACCCGAACGGCGAGAACCCCTTCCGCGGCGCGGTCATCTAGCGCGTTTTCCGCTCGGGCGGACTCGTCGCCGCTCCGCTCGTCCGGCGACGCGCTGGCGATGGCCATGGCAGCCTTCGACCTCGAAACGAACCGCCCCCTCACCCGGCTCCGGCTAGGCTTGGCGAAGCCGAAGGCTGAGCTTAGCCGGAGCCAGGTGAGGGGGCGGTTCGTTTCCCTTCGGCACCTAACGACGGTATCGCCCCCGCGCCGATGTCCCGGTCATTGCTCGGCGGGTTCGTCCGCGGCCTGCAGGTCGCCGGACTCGGCGGCGTCCGGGTCGGCCTGCTCCTCCCGCTCGCGCTCGCGGGCGCGCCGCCGCTTCGGCGCCGCCGGGGAAGGCTCGTCCTTCAGCAGCAGCTCCCGCGAGGTGCCGGCGCGACGGATCGTGACTCGCGTCTCCTCCACCGCGGCGAGCTGCCAGCCGCCGTAGCTCTTGCCCTCGGCGACCCAGACCGGCTCGCCGCGAGTCTCGGGCTGCAGCAGGGCCGAGCGGCCGGCCGGCGAGATGATGACGCCGCGCAAGGCCAGGGGCGCGGCGGGCTCGGCCGCGCCCTTCGCGACCGCGGCCGCCGGTTGCGTCTCGGCGGCCCGTCGCGGCGCCGCGAACAGCGGCCGCTCGACCGTCTCGCTCAGCGCCTCGAGCGCGGGCAGGCCGAGGCCGCCGGCCGGCCGCGCCGGCGCCTCGACCTCGGCGGCCACCGTCACGGCCGATCTCTGCGGGTCCGTCCGCGGCCCGTCGCCGGCCAGCACCCAGGCCGTCCAGCCGCCCAGGCCGAGACAGAGCAGCGAGAGAAGCCAGGTCCGGCCCATGCCGTGGCGGCTGCGCGCGGTCATTGCGGGGCCGCTTGGATGAAGCCGTAGACGTCGAAGCCGACCTGGAGCTGCGCCGCGGCCGCGTCGCCCTCGCCGTTGCGGCGGGCCCGCCGGTTGCGCGCGCGCACCGAGAGGTTGTCGACGAAGAGGTAGGGCCGTGCCGTCTCGATATCGTGCAGGACCTGCTGCAAGGCCCGCGTGTCGGACAGCAGGTTGACCCGCGTGGCGACGCGCTGGAAGCCCTCGCGGGACTCCGGCGGCACGTTGCCCATGCTCTTCAGCGAGGCGCCGCTGGCATCGACGATGGCCTTGATCCGGGTCTGGATGTCGGCGGCGCCCAGGTTCGGGCTGTCGGCCTCCAGCAGGCCGCCGCTGGCCGTCGCGGTCTCCTCGAGCAGCGCGCGCTCGCGCTTCAGGGCCGCCTCGGTGCCGATCACCGAGCGGTAGCGCGCGAGCAAGGCCTCGGTCTCCTCGATCTGCTGCCGGTAGAGATCGTGGCGCGCCAGGATCGGCTCGGCGACCAGGCTCCAGGCGCCGAAGGCCAGAAGGATCAGCAGCGTCACCGCCAGCAGCTTGCGGGTCACGGGCGAGAGGCCGCTCATAGCCCCTGCTGCCCTTCCAGGGTCTCGAAGGAAAGCGAGAAGGTCTCGGCCCCGGAGCGCGGGTCGCGCTTCACCGACGAGCGGAAGGCCGGCATGACCAGGCCCGGCTCGGCGTCGATGATGCCGATCAGCGACGCCGCCGAAGACGAGTAGCCCTTGAGGCGGATCGTCTTGCCACGGATCTGCAGCTCCGTCGCCCAGGTGCCGTCGGGCAGGATCCGGGTCAGCTCGTCGAGCAGCAGCGTGCGCAACGGCAGCCTTTCCTTCTCCTCGAGCAGGAAGCTGTTCTCGCTGCGCAGCAGGGCGATCTCCTCCTTGATCCGCAGCACCTTCTCCGCCTGCAGCTTGGCGACGGCCAGCTCCCGTTGAAGACCCTCGAGCTGCGCTTGACGCTTGCCGAGCGGCACGAGAATCGCGGCGGCGAGCAGCACGACGGCGGCCAGGCCGAGGGCCATGTCCAGGCGCGCCCAGCGCCGCCGGCTGACCGAGACGCGATCGGACAGCAGGTTGATCGCCGGCGGCCGCTCCGGCGCGTCGCCGGCCACGTCGACGATGTCCGGCTCGAGGCCCCAGTCGCGCGCCCGGGCGAGGGCGGCTTCGATGTCGCGTCGCGGCACCATGGTCAGATCGGCGGTCACCGACTGCTGGGCCGCGGAGCGCTCCCGCAGGCTGTAGTCGAAGGCGATGTCCTCCGGCGCGAAGGGCGTCTGGCGGTCCAACTGGAAGGCGATGGCCTGCCGCAGGTCCGCCTCCGCCGCCAGGGGCAGGGTCACGCTGCGATGCAGCGCCAGCGCCGCCGGCAGGCGCAGGGCGACGTCGCTCTTACCCAGCTTGACCCGCCGCGCGATCTCGGCGATCTCCGCGCGCTGCCGGTCCGGGCTGACGGCGCTCAGCTCGAGCGCGCCCAGCTCGCTGCTGCGCTGGCCGCGGAACAGCCGGAACCTGACCCGGGAGGCCTCGGTCTCGAGCAGGAAGATCGGCCGGCTCGGGCGCAGGGCGCGGCGCAGGCCCGCCGGGACCAGGCCGGCCAGCTCGGCGAGCCACCAGCGCAGGAAGGCGGCGAGCAAAGCGACGGGGCGGCCGATGAGAGTCATTCGAGCACCTCGATCCGGGACGCGACCAGGAGGTCCGGCCAGACGCGGGCGTCACTGGTAGCAAATCGCACCCGCAGGCGCAGCAGGGCCGGGACGTCGGGCTCGTCCCGCCATTCGTCGCGCCAGTCGCGGAGCTCGACGCCGCCGCGCCGCTCCGGCGCCGGCAGGTAGGCGAAGCCGAGCTCTTCGGCGCCTTCCAGGAGCACCTCCCGGCGCCAGGGCCGGGCCCGGCTGCCGAAGCCCTCGTCCGGCTCGGCCGGGCGCCAGGACAGCACGAGCTGCCTCTCGTCGTTGAGCCGGAGGTCCAGATGGTGCAGCCCGGCCGGCGCGGCGCGCGCCATCAGGGGCGCCGTGAAGCGCAGCCCGTCGCGCGTGCCTTCGAAGAGGTAGCGCGGATCGTCGCCGTCCTGGAAGGGCTGGAAGGCCTGCTCGAGCTGCCGCCGCAGGAAGCCCTGCAGCGCCACCAGTTCGCCGCCGGCATGGCTGCGCTCCGCCTGGGTCTCCCAGGCCCTGGTCCCGAAGCGCAGGCCGCCGGCCAGGAGCAGCGCGATCAGGCCGAGCAGGGTCATCGACACCAGCAGCTCGAGCAGCGTGAAGCCGCTCTCGGCCCGCGATCTTTGCCGCCCGCTCATTCGACCAGGGCCGTGCGCAGGGAGTCGAGCGTGACCGAGCGCCGCGGCTCGGCGCTCGGCCAGGACACGGTCACCGTCACGCGATAGGCGGCGAGGTCCAAGGACCCCGGCGCGCTCGGCGCGCCGTCGCCGTCCTGGTTCTCGGCCTCCGCGACGTCATAGGGGCTGACCTCGACCCGCCAGCGGAAGCGCTCCCGCACCTCGCCTTCGCGCAGGCCCGGGGCGAGCGGCTGCGCCAGGCCGACCTCGGCGAGCCTGGATTCCGCCAGGGCCGTGGCGAAGGCGGTTTCCTCGGCCAGCCGGGCATTGCCCAGGCCGGAGGAGAAGATCCGCACCAGCAGACCGAGGGCGAGCGACAGCACCACCAGCGACACCAGGATCTCGATCAGGGTGAAGCCGGCCTGCCGCGGTTCGCCGGCAGGGCGCAGGCGCCTCACCCGCTGATGCGCACGCGACCGGTCAGCCAATGGATGTCGATCCTGTAGAGACGCTCGCCGGCGCGCAGCGCGATGGCGCCGCCCGTCGAGCTGCCGTCGGGAAAGAAACGGATGACCGCCCGCGCCGCGCCGTCACCTTCTTGCCGGGGCGCGGCGTAGCGGGCCTCGATCCCCTCGCTCAAAGTGGTGCGCCGGGACAGGGCGGGCACGACGACCTGTCGGCTATCGGCATCGAGCAGCACCGAGACCTCGCGGTTGCGGTAGATCGCCTCGCCGCGCGCGGCGCGCAGGCCGCTGGCGAGCTGCAGGGCGTCGCCGCGCAGCTCGACTCCGGGCAGGGCCAGGGTCAGGCGCGGCGCGGCCAGGCCGAAGAGCAGGGCGGCGATGGCGATCACCACCAGCAGCTCGAGCAGGGTGAAGCCGCGCTGCGCCATGGCCCGCTACCAGCTCACCACGTCCTGGTCCTCGTCCTCGCCGCCGTCCTCGCCGTCGGCCCCCAGCGAATAGAGGTCGTAGGCGCCATGCTCCCCGGGGAAGCGGTAGACGAAGGGCCGGCCCCAGGGATCGATCAGCATGTCCTGCTTCTTGACGTAGGGGCCGTTCCAGCTCTCGGCGTCGCTCGGGCGCTCGACCAGCACGCCCAGCCCCTCTTCCTGGGTCGGGTAGCGCCCGGCATCGAGGCGGTAGAGGTCGAGGGTCGAGCCGAGCTGCTGCACCTGCAGGCGCGCGGCGTCGGTCTTGGCACCGCCCAGATAGTTGAGCACCTGGGGCACGGCGACCGCCGCCAGGAGCCCGAGGATGACCAGCACGACGAGCAGCTCCAGCAGGGTGAAACCCGCTTGTCTGTCGCGCCGGCGCCGAAGCTTCTCGTGTTGTCTCATGGGCCTGCCTGACTCTCCGGTCTTTACGGTTTGATGGGCATTCGGCATGCGCGCTGCCTCACAGGGCGAGCTGGTTGAGGCTCAGGAGCGCCAGTAACACGGATGCGATGATGGCGGCAATCAGGACACCGAGGCCGATGGTCAGCAGCGGCACGAGGAGCGCCAGCAAGCGCTCGACACTGGTCTTCACCTCGGCGTCGTAGATGTCCGCGATCTTCAGCAGCATGGGGTCGAGCTGGCCGGTCTCCTCGCCGACCCGCACGAGATGGACGGCGAGGCTCGGGAAGACCTGGCTGGCGGCCAGCAGGTCCGCCAGGCGCGCGCCCTCCTTGAGGCGGGCGCCGACCTCGTCGATGGCCCGCACCAGCGCCCGGTTGTCGATGGTGTCGCGCACCAGGCGCAGGGCGTTGAGCAGGCTCACGCCGCTGCCCAGCAAGGTGCCGAGGGTGCGGCTGAAGCGCGAGACCTGGATCTTGCGGAACAGCGCGCCGAACAGCGGCAGGCGCAGCATGGCGCCGTCCCAGAGCGTGCGGAAGCCGGGCTTGCGGAGCTGCCAGCGCAGGACCGCGACCGCCAGGAGCACGACCAGGCCGAACAGCCACCAGTAGCGCTCGATCAGGCCGGCCACGACCAGCATGACCTGCGTGGCGAGCGGCAGGGCGTCGCCGGCGTCCTCGAACAGCGGCCGGAACTCCGGGATCACCACGGTCATCAGGATCGCCACCGAGCCGCCGGCCATGACCAGCAGGATGATCGGATAGAGCAGGGCCGAGCGGACCTCGCCGGCGACGGCCTGGGATTTCTCCAGATAGTCGGCGAGGCCGCGCAGCACCGAGGCGAGCTGGCCGCCGGCCTCGCCGGCCCGCACCAGGCTGACGTAGAAGCGCGGGAAGTCGGCCTCGTGCTCGGCCAGCGCCTCCGAGAAGGCCGCCCCGCCGCGGATGCTCTCCAGCACCTCGGCGAGCAGCGCGCAGACGGTCTTGCGGTCGAAGACGTCGATCAGGATCTCCAAAGACCGCTCGAGCGTCAGCCCGGCGCCGAGCAGGGTCGCGAGCTCGCGGGTGACCTGCACCAGCGCCTTGGCCGAGAGGGCGCGCCCGGAGAAGAGGTCGCGCGACAGCCAGTCCGGCGCGAGGCCGCCGCGAAGCTCCTCGGCCCGGATCGGCACCTGGCCGCTGTCCTGCAGCCGGCGGGCGACCGCGAAGGCATCGCCGGCCTCCATGTCGCCCTCGACCACCTCGCCGCTGGCGGTCACCGCCTTGTAGCGATAGCGCGGCACCTCAGACCTCTCGCGTCACTCGCATGACCTCCTCGATCGAGGTGATCCCCTGCACGGCCTTGCGCAAGCCGTCCTGGAACATGCTGCGCATGCCCTCGGCGACGGCGACGCGCCGCAGGTCCTGGGCGTCGGCATGCTTGAGCAGCAGCCGGCGGACCTCGTCGGACATGACCAAGGTCTCCTGAATGGCAGTACGACCGAGATAGCCGGTCTGGATGCAGCGCGCGCAGCCCATGGCGCGGTAGAGCCGCGGCTCGGCGCCGTTGGTGAAGCGCCTCAGGTCGAGCTGCTCGGCGACCTCCGGCAAGGCTTCGTAGACCTCCCGGCAGTGCGGGCAAAGCCGGCGCACCAGGCGCTGCGCGGTCACGCCGTTCAGGGTCGAGGCCAGCAGGAAGTCCTCGACGCCCATGTCGAGCAGCCGCGAGACCGTGCCGGCGGCGTCGTTGGTGTGCAGGGTCGAGAGCACCAGGTGACCGGTCAGCGCCGCCTGCACGGCGATCTCGGCGGTCTCCAGGTCGCGGATCTCGCCGATCATCATGATGTCGGGGTCCTGGCGCAGGAAGGCGCGCAGGCTGTTGGCGAAGCTCAGGCCGATCTGCGGCTGCACCTGGACCTGGTTGATGCCGTCGAGCTGGTACTCGATGGGGTCCTCGACGGTCAGCATCTTGCGGCGGCCGTCGTTGAGCCGGACCAGCGAGGCGTAGAGGGTCGTGGTCTTGCCGCTGCCGGTCGGGCCGGTGACCAGGACGATGCCGTGGGGCCGCTCGAGGATCTGCAGGTAGGCCTCCAGCGTCTCCGGGTCGAGGCCGAGCCCGGCGAGGTCGAGCTTCACGGCGTCGCGGTCGAGCACGCGCAGCACGACGCTCTCGCCGTGCATGGTCGGCACCGTGGAGACGCGGAAGTCGATGTCGCGGCCGCGGATCGCCGTCTTGATCCGGCCGTCCTGGGGCAGCCGGGTCTCGGCGATGTTGAGCCGGGCCATGATCTTGATCCGCGAGACCACCGCCTGGCGCAGCGCGTTGGGCGGCGAGTCCTGCTCGCGCAGCACGCCGTCGACGCGGTAGCGCACGCGCAGGCGGCCCTCGAAGGGCTCGATGTGGATGTCCGAGGCGCGGGCCTCGACCGCCCGGTTGATGATGTGGGTGACCAGGCGGATGACCGGCGCCTCGCTGGCGGAATCGCGCAGGCGCTCGATGTCCTGCAGGGTATCCTCGTCGCTGGCCTCGCCGTGCTCCTTGAGCAGGCTGCCGAGCGCCGAGCCGTCCTGGCTGTAGAGCCGCTCGATGGCCGCATCGAGGTCGGAGGGCACGGCGACGCAGGGCAGCACCGGCTGGCCGACGCTCAAGGCGATCGCCTGCTTGGGGTAGTCGTCCAGGGGGTCGGCCATGGCCAGCGCCAGGCCCTCGCCGGTCTCGGCCAGGGGCAGCACCCGCGAGGCCTTGAGGAAGCTGGCGCTGACCTGCTCCGGCCGCACCGCCTCGCCGGGGAAATCCGACGCCGCGACCAGCGGCAGGGCCAGGCCCTCGGCGAAGGCCTCGGCCATGTCCTTCTCCGAGACCAGGCCGATCTTGGTCAGGATGTGGTCGAGCCGGTCGCCGGTCTCTTCCTGCACGCGCCGTGCCCGGTCCAGGCCGGACTCGTTCAGCGTGCCGCGCCGCACCAGGAAGGCACCGAGGCCCTCGATGAAGCCGGAAGGATCTGTTCGTCGCTCGGGCATGGCGTACCGCGACCGCAGTTCTGTCCTGGATCTATGACGCCTTGATGACGGTCATCCGGGTGCCACCGCCAGAATAGGCCCATGCAGCCAAACAACCCAGAGGCCGAAGGCGAGAAAGGCGCCGAAGGGCACTTTCCGGTCGGCGCTCAAGCCCGCCCCGCGGCGCGCCGCGACGGCCACCCAGAGCAGCGCCGCCAAGGTTCCCAGCAAGATGGCGGACGGCAGGCCGCTCCAGGAGACCCAGGCGCCCATGGCGGCGGCCAGCTTGACGTCGCCGAAGCCGAGACCCTCGCGGCCCCTGAGCGCCCGATAGCCCCAGCGCAGCGCCGCGAAGACCAGGAAGCCCGCCAGGGCGCCGAGCGCGTGGTCCGCCAGCTTGCCCGGCTCCAGCCCGTAGGCCAGCGCGAGGCCCAGGGGGATCAGCGGCAGGGTGATGAAATCCGGCAGGATCATCGCCCGCAGATCGATCACCGCCGCCAGCAGCAGGGCCCAGCCGAACAGGCAGGAGACCCAGAACAGCCAGCCGCCGGTCTGGCTCGCCGCCCAGAGCGCCAGCACCAGCGCGGCCAGCTCGATCGCCGGATAGAACAGGCCGAGCGCCGCCTTGCAGCGGCGGCAGCGGCCGCCGGCCAGGATCCAGGATACCAGCGGCAGCAGCTCGAGCGGCGACAGCGCCCGGTCGCAATGCGGGCAGCGGGAGCGCGCGACGGCGATCGGCCGCCCCTCGGGCCAGCGGATGGCGACCACGCCGAGGAAGCTGCCGACGAAGGGCGCGAAGAGCAGCGGGAGGAGCCAGTCGGGCAAGCCGGTGTCCTGATCGGAATCGTCGAAGGCGCCCGCCACTCAAGCACGGCGAAGGTCGGCGCGAAATGCCCCGCGCAAAGACCGGGCGGGCTCGCACTGTCATCAATTCTTCATGTTCTGCGACGCGTCGTTCCGGATAGATGCAATGTACGCGACTCATGAGTCCCGGTTCTGTCGCTTTGCCCGAACGGACATATGGGCGATGTTGTCCGGACCGGGGAGACCAACCGCCCCTCACGGGGCCAACAACAACGGGGAAGACACGTGCGCCTGGCTTCAGCCACGACGGTGCTGCCTCTCGCCTTGGCACTCGGTGCCTTGGTCGCCGGCTGCGAGGCACCGCAATACCCGCCGCAAAGCGACCGAGCCGCAGCACGACCGCTGACCGGCGTCGCGACGGCGCCCCCGGCACCCGAAGCGCGACAAGGCGTGGCGCAGGCCGGCGACGGCTCGAGCCTGGGCAGCTTCAAGGTGATCCGGGGCCGCTCGCCGAGTGCTGTACAGCCGCCGGCCGTGACCCCCACCACGACCCGAGAGCGGCGCGCGCGCGACGCGGCCGCCGCCGTCCGCCCCGTCTTCCGGCTCGGCTCCGGGCGCTTCCTCAACAACGCGCTCTACAGCCGCGGCATGCAGGGCAGCGCGGCGCCCGACCTGCTTGATGAGGAAGGCGTCATCCTCAACTTCGCCAACGCGGATATTCGCGAGGTCGTGCGCGCCATCCTCGGCGACATCCTGCAGCTCAACTACACCGTGGCGCCCGAGGTCTCGGGCCAGGTCACCCTGCAGTCGAGCAGCCCGCTGGCGACCAGCGACCTGATCCCGACCCTGGAGAGCCTGCTGCGCCTGAACGGCGCCGCGCTGGTGGTCGAAGGCGGCCTCTACAAGGTCATCGCCTTCGAGGGCACGGCCGGCCAGCCGGCCCCGCTCTACCTGACCCCGGGCGGCATCAAGGCGCTGCCCGGCTACGGCGTCGAGGCGATCCCGCTGCGCTTCGTGGCGGCCCGCGAGATGGCCAAGATCCTGGAGCCCTTCGCCGCGGAAGGCAGCATCCTCAGCGTCGATGCCTCGCGCAACCTGCTGCTCGTCTCCGGCACGCCGGAGGAGCGCGCGGCCCTGGTCGCCGCCGTCGAGGTCTTCGACGTCAACTGGCTCTCCGGCACCTCCTTCGGCGTCTTCCCCCTGGAGAACGCAAGGGCCGAGACCATGGCCCAGGAGCTAGGCATCATCTTCGGCAGCGCCCAGAACGAGTCCCTGCAGGACATCATCCGCTTCGTGCCCGTCGAGCGGCTCAACGCGGTCCTGGTGATCTCCCTGCAGCCGCGCTACCTGCAGGAAGCGCGCGAATGGATCGCCGAGCTGGACAAGAGCGCCGGCGGCGCCACGCCGCGGGTCTTCGTCCGCTTCATCGAGAACCAGCGCGCCTCCGAGCTGGCCGAGGTGCTCGGCCAGGTCTTCGGGGCGCAGACCCGGACCGTGGCCTCGCGCGCGCTGACGCCGGACCTGGAGCCCGCGTCGCTGGCGCCCGGCATCCCCGGCGAGGGCGAAGGCATCTCGACGACGCCGTCGGGCAGCCTGGCCCTGCCGCCGCCGAGCGACGGCATCCTGGTGCGCGGCGAGAAGGACATCCGCATCATCGCCGTCGACGCGACCAACTCGCTGGTCGTGCTGGCGACGCCGCAGGACTACCGCATGGTCGAGGATGCCATCGACCAGCTCGACGTGCTGCCGCTGCAGGTGCTGATCGAGGCGACCATCCTGGAAGTCACCCTGAACGACGATCTCGAGTTCGGCGTCCAGTGGTTCTTCGACTCGGGGCAGTCCGAGTTCCGGCTGAGCGAGTTCGCGGACGGCGGGGTCAGCCGGGTGTTCCCGGGCTTCTCCTACATCTTCCAGGAGGCGCCCGACGTCCGCTTCGTGGTCAACGCGCTCTCGGAGATCACCGACGTCAACGTCGTCTCCTCGCCGCAGCTCCTGGTCCTGGACAACCAGTCGGCCGAGCTGCAGGTCGGCGACGAGGTGCCGATCGCCACGCAGCAGGCGGTCAGCGTGACCGACCCCGAGGCGCCGATCGTCAACTCCATCGAGTTCCGCGACACCGGCGTGATCCTCCGCGTGACGCCGCGGGTCAACAAGGGCGGGCTGGTGGTCCTGGAGATCGAGCAGGAGGTCAGCAGCGTCGTCGCCACGACGACCTCGGGGATCGACTCGCCGACGATCCGCCAGCGGCGCATCACCAGCTCCGTGGCGATCCAGGGCGGCGAGACCGTGGCCCTCGGCGGCTTGATCCGCGAGGAGGCGACACGGGGCTCCTCGGGCATCCCCTATCTCTCGGACATCCCGGTGCTCGGCTTCCTGTTCGGCAGCCGCATCAACGATCAGGACCGCACCGAGCTGCTGGTCCTGATCACGCCGCGGGTCGTCCGCAACCAACGCGATGCGCGCGACGTGACCAACGAGCTGCGCCGGCGCATGCAGACCATTGAGCCGCTCCCCTTGCGCATCGAGTGACCGACGCCGGCGGAACCTGACGGGCCGGCGCGGGATCGCGCTGGTTGCCGTGCTCTGGGCGCTGGTGCTGCTGTCGGTCATGGCCGGCGGCTTCGTCCGCGAGACCCGCACGGAGATGGTCCTGGCCCGCAACGCCGTCGAAGGCGCCCAGGCGCGGGCGCTCGCCGAGGCCGGCATCCACCGGGCCGTGCTGGCCCTCAGCCAGGAGGCCTTCGAGGAGCGCTGGCGGGCCGACGGCCGGGTCTACGACTGGCGCTTCGGCGGTGGCCGGGTGCGCATCTCGCTGCGCGACGAGGCCGGCAAGATCGACCTGAACGAGGCGCCCGTCGCGCTGCTGCGCGGGCTCTTCGAGGTCGCCGGCGTCAGCCCCGAGGGCGCCGCCGCCCTGGCCGACGCCGTGGCGGACTTCCGCGACGGCAACGACCTGAAGCGCTTGAACGGCGCCGAGGACCGGGACTATCGCCTGGCCGGCTACCCGCATGGCGCCAAGGACGCGCGCTTCGAGCTGATCTCCGAGCTGCGCCAGGTCTTCGGCATGACCGAGGCGATCTACGAGCGGGTCGCCGGCGCCGTGACGGTCTACAGCCAGATCGACAGCGTCGAGCCCCTGGTCGCGCCGCGCGCAGTGCTACTCGCCCTGCCCGGCGTCGAGGCGGAGGAGGTCGAGGCCTATCTGATCGAGCGCGCCGAAGCCGAGACCGAGGCGGCGTACGAGCTGGTCACCATGCCCTCGCTCGACCGGGCCGCCGACTACATCTCGACCGGCGACCGCGGCGTCATCTACGCGCTGCGGGCGGAGGTGCCGACCGAAGGCGGCGGCCGCTTCGTGCGCGAAGCCGTGGTGATCCTCGAGGAAGGCCGCAACGGCGCCTTCACGATCCTGCGCTGGCGCCAGGGCCGGCAGGAGCGGGCCGCGGCGGCCCCGGAAGAGCCTCGCTGAGCCCCGCTGAGCCCCGCGCCGGGCCGTCAGGACGGCCCGAAGATCGTGTACAGGACCTTCTGCTGACGGTCGAAGCTGCGCCGGCAGGTGACGTAGCCGCGCTGCCAGCCGCTTCGGTAGGGCTCCTCGAGGCTGGGCGGCGCGGCCGTCTCGAGGCGGTCGAGCGCGAAGAGCGGGCTGCCCGAGACGTTGTAGCCGGCGTTGCAGCCGTCGACGTAGCCGAGCTGATAGGACCGCGGCCCCGCCGGCGCGACCAGGGAGGGCGGCGCGCAGGCCGCCAAGGCCGTCGCGGCGAGCCCGAACAGGGCGGCGGTCGTCATGGGTCTCGAAATCATCTCGCTGCTCCTCTCCGGTCGAGCGCAGTCTAGAGCAGATACCGTTGCAGAAAGAGCTCAATCGCCGCGCTCGAGGGCCTGCGCTTCAGGACCATCACGGGACTGCAACCGATCTGACTTGGGACGTCCCTAGAGTCGCCACCGGTCCAATTGGCCGCCTGGAGCTCCCGCCTGTTTCGGGCGGGCGGGACGCCCATCCATTCAGCCCCTATATTCAGCAGGGAGGGGAACATGAGCCTCGGTCGAAGCCTGACGTTGCTGCTGGCGCTCGCGCTGCTGGCCATGCCGCTGGTCGAGTCCGGCGAAGCGGAGGCCCGCGCCTACGAGCGCGTCCGTTTCGCCACCTTCAACGCCTCGCTCAATCGCAGCGACCAGGGCGACCTGATCGCCGAGCTCTCGACGCCGGACAGCGCGCAGCCCAAGGTGATCGCGGAGATCATCCAGCGGGTGAACCCGGACGTCCTGCTGCTCAACGAGTTCGACTTCGACGAGGGCGGCGTCGCCATCGAGCTGTTCCGCCGGAACTACCTCGAGGTCTCGCAGAACGGCGTGGCGCCGGTGGAGTACCCCTATGTCTTCCTGGCGCCCTCGAACACCGGCATCCCCTCCGGCTTCGACCTGAACAACAACGGCAACGTCGGCGATCCGAACGACGCCTTCGGCTTCGGCCTGTTCCCCGGCCAGTTCGCCATGGTGCTGCTGTCCAAATACCCGCTCGACACCCGCAAGGCCCGGACCTTCCAGAGCTTCCTCTGGGCCGACATGCCCGGCGCCCTGCTGCCCGACGACCCGGCCACGCCGGAGCCGGCCGACTGGTACGCGCCGGAGGAGCTGGAGGTCTTCCGGCTCTCCTCCAAGAGCCACTGGGACGTGCCGGTCAAGATCTACGGCGAGACCGTGCATGTCCTGGCGAGCCACCCGACGCCGCCGGTCTTCGACGGCGCGGAGGACGCCAACGGCCGGCGCAACCACGACGAGATCCGCTTCTGGGCCGACTACATCAAGCCGCGCAAGAGCCGCTACATCCGCGACGACAAGGGCAAGCGCGGCGGCCTGAAGCGGCGTGCCCACTTCGTCATCATGGGCGACCAGAACGCCGATCCCTTCGACGGCGACAGCACCGACAACGCCATCCTGCAGCTCCTCGACAACCGGCGGATCCGGACCGACAAGACGCCGGCCAGCGAGGGCGGCGCCGACGCCGCCGTCCGCCAGGGCGGCGTCAACCCGGACCACCGGGGCGATCCGGCCTTCGACACCGGCGACTTCAACGATGCCGGGCCCGGCAACCTGCGGGTCGACTACGTGCTGCCGTCCAAGCGCCTGCGAATCCTGGATTCCGGCGTCTTCTGGCTGACCGAGGACGACCCGCTGTTCGAGCGGCTGATCGGCGATTTCCCCTCGCCCAGCTCCGATCACCGCCTCGTCTGGCTCGACCTGGCCGTCAAGAAGAAGCTCGACGACCGGGACGATGACGATGACGACGATGATGATGACGACGGGGATCGCGACGACGACGATTGATCGTCGATGAGCTGAGACTCACTGCCGAAAACGCCCCGGCTCTTTCGAGCCGGGGCGTTTTCCGTATTGCGCGGGGACCGATGCGGTGAGGTCGGGTTTCGTTGGGGTGGTGCGGGTCATCCGACGAAGAGGATGATGAAGGCGATGATCATCGCGAAGAGCGCGATGGCTTCGGTGAGGGCGAAACCGAGCAGACCGACCGGCTGCACGCTTTCGCTGGCGCCCGGGTTGCGGGCCACCGACGATATCCAGTCGGAGAAGATCTTGCCCAGGGCCAGCGCCACGCCGAGCAAGGGAAGCACGGCCACGGCGGCGGCCAGGAGTCTTATGCCGTCATCGGTCATTTCTCGTCTCCGTTTGGGTTGAGGATCGTCTGGCGAGGCACGCTAGTGGGCATGCAGCGCGTCTCGGATGTAGAGCGAAGTGATCAGGATGAAGATGTAGGACTGCACCACGAAGATCATGGTCTCGAAGCCGTAGAGCACCGTCATCATGACGATGGGCGCGAGCGCCGCGGCGAAGCCCGCAACGCCGAGGCCCTCGATCATCATCACGCAGAAGTCCGCGAAGAGCTTGATCATGATGTGCCCGGCCAGGATGTTGGCGAAGATCCGCACGCCGAGCGTGATCGGCCGGAACAGGTAGGAGATGGTCTCGATCACCACCAGCACGGGCGCCAGGTAGAGCGGCGTGCCGGCCGGCAGGAAGAACCTGAAGAAGCCGAGGCCCTGCTTGTGGACCGCCAGTATGTTGACGTAGGCGAAGACGGTCAGCGCCAGCGCCAAGGTCACGATCAGGTGGCTGGTGAAGGTGAACTTGACCGGCGTCAGGCCGAACAGGCTGCCGAAGAGGATGAAGACGAAGAGCGTGAAGACGAAGGGTATGGCGTGTCGCGCTTCCTCTCCGGCCGTCTTGACCACGGTACGCGCCACGAAGCCGTAGACCAGCTCCGCGCTGGCTTGCAGCCGGCTCGGCACCATCGAGCCCTGCCGCGCGGCGTAGTAGAGGTAGGCGGAGACCAGCAGCGTGGTCGTGATCATCGCCTGCGCCGAGGTCGTCAGGGAGAGGTTCAGGCCGAAGATGTCGATGGGAACCAGGACCTGCGGCTCGAACTGCCGTATCGCGTAGGGCGTTTCCGGTTCGTAGTCGGCCAAGGCTCTTCCCTTCCGCAAGACGGGTTGCGGCAGCGGCCGTCACCGGCCGAAGCACCCCCGTCAGCGGTAGCGAGCGCGACGGGGCGGCAGGATATTTTCGTGGAACGGCTCTGGAACGGCGCGGAGCGCGCCGTCGAGCCGGCGCGGCTAGGCTAGGGCGCAGTCATGCGCCCCGGCGGACTCTCGGCCGCCCGGCTCGGGGAATTCTCCCGGGCCCGTGCCGGTGGCCTCCTCGACCTGCAGCGCGCCCGGCAACCAGGTTTCCGGCTCGCCGAGGCAGCGCGCCTCCGAGGCCGAGCCCAGGTATTGCTGTGCCGGACCCGCGGCCTGCCGGCCTTCCTCGACGGCCGCAGCCGCGATGCCGGCCCCGGACGAGAGAAAGGCCGAGAGGACCAGGCCTCCCAGAGTCATGCTATTCGCCATCTCGCTCACTCCCGCGCCTCGGGCCGTGCCCGGCGGGCGGCAGGCGCGCCGCCCCCTGGCTCCTGAGCGTGATATGGGCAGCGACGAGTCGGGCGCCAGACGCTAAGGTGCTGCAGTTTGATAGAAAATCCCGATAGTGCCCGATTCATCCCGATGCGGGCGAATGCAAGGGGAAGCAAGCCGGTGAACACAAGAATCGGCCGCTATTTGATAGCTAAATTCGATCAAAGCCGCATTGCTTTTCGACTTGAGCTATCAACAAGCGTCCCCATTTCGATAAGTGAAGGCATGCGGGGGGCTACACTCCGCTGCGACAGGCCAACAGGAACCCGGCGGACGAGGTATCACCATGAAGCGCTTCAAGAGCATCCTCCTAGTCTGCGACGAGCGGAGCGTCCACGACGCTCTGATCAACCGCGCCATCAGGCTCGCCAAGGCCAACGGCGCCAGCATCACCCTGGCCGATGTCGTGGAAGCCGAGCCGGGCGAGCTTGCCAAGCTGTTCGGCGCCCTGCCCGGCCCCCGGGCCCGGGATGTCGAGTTCGAGGTCGTGAAATTCCATCGCGACCGCCTCGCGCAACTGGCCGCGCCCATCAAGTCGGAGGGCATCGAGACCTCGGAGGTCGTGCTCCAAGGCGTTCCCTTCGTCGAGATCATTCGCCGCGTCCTGAGCCATGGCCACGACCTGGTCATGAAGGGGGCCGCGGGCGAATCCGAAGGCCAGTCCCTGCTCTTCGCCAGCACCGACATGCACCTCATGCGCAAGTGCCCTTGCCCGGTCTGGGTGATGAAACGGAGCCAGGAGCGCCAGTACGCCCGCATTCTGGCGGCGGTCGATCCCGACCTGCGCGAGCAGCAGAGGATCGACCTGAACATCTTGATCATGGACCTGGCCACCTCCCTCTCGGCGGCGGACGGCAGCGCGCTGCACGTCGTCCACACCTGGAAGCTGGAGGAGGAGGAGACGCTCCGCCACAGCGGCATCGGCCGGGTCGCCAAGTCGGAGGTCGATCTGCTGGTCGACGAGCGGCGCAAGAGCAGCGAACGCGGTCTCCAGGAGCTGCTGGTCAGCTATCCGGCCGACGGCTCGGACCGCGAGGTGCATCTCCTGAAGGGCTCGGCGCGCGAGCTGGTGCCGGAGCTGGCGAAGAAGCTCAGGGCGGAATTGATCGTCATGGGAACCGTCGCCCGCACCGGGATCCGGGGCCTGATCATCGGCAATACGGCCGAGGCCATCCTGAACCAGGTCGACTGCTCCGTCCTCGCCGTGAAGCCGCCCGGATTCGAAACGCCGGTGCGCCTGGAGGACTCCGCGGCACCGCAAATGAGGAGCGTCAGCCTCTAGACGCTCGACGCCTCGACGACGCCCTGGTCGCCGCCAACGTTCCGCAAGGCCATGCGGAGCGGCGGCCCCGGTGAGCCTGCCCACGGCCCATTCCCTCCCGAAGCGAGCAAGACCGATATGACTGCCTCTGTAGTGCCCGCGGATGGGGACGGGTCCGGCGTCGGCCGGGACCGGCGCCGGCCCGGCGACGGCCTGGCCTGGCTCGTCGCCCTGCTGCCGGCGGCGCTGACGCTCTACTTCGCGACGCTGCTGCCGGCGGTCGCCGCCGGCGAGAGCCTGCGTTTCGCCGCCGCCTGGGTGCCGAGCCTCGGCATCGGCCTGACCTTCCTGGTCGACGGTCTCAGCCTGACCTTCGCGCTGCTGATCAGCGGCATCGGCGCTTTCGTCACCCTCTACGCCAGCCTCTACCTCGCCGGCAACCCGCAGCTCGGCCGCTTCATGCTGACCTTGCAGCTCTTCATGGTGGCGATGCTCGGCCTGGTCCTGGCCGACAACGTGATCACGCTCTTCGTGTTCTGGGAGCTGACGACGCTCGCCTCCTTCTTCCTGGTCGGCTTCGACCACGACTCGCCGAAAGCCCGGCGCGCGGCGCTGCAGGCCCTGCTGCTGACCGGCGCCGGCGGCCTGGCGCTGCTCGCCGGCCTGATCCTGCTGGGCTCGATCGCCGGCAGCTTCGAGCTGACCGAGATCCTGACCCGGGGCGAGCTGATCCGCGAGCACGCGCTCTACCTGCCGATCTTCATCCTGCTGCTGCTCGGCGCCTTCACGAAGTCGGCCCAGGTGCCTTTCCACTTCTGGCTGCCCAACGCCATGGCCGCGCCGACGCCGGTCAGCGCCTATCTGCACTCCGCGACCATGGTGAAAGCCGGCATCTACCTGCTGGCGCGGCTGCACCCGGCCTTCAGCGGCACCGATGCCTGGATCTGGAGCCTGACGCTGTTCGGCGCGGCGACCGCGCTGTTCGCCGCCGTGGTCGCCCTGCGGCAGACCGACCTGAAGATGGCGCTGGCCTACACCACGGTCATGGCGCTCGGCACCTTGACCATGTTCCTCGGCGCCGAGGCGACCGTGGCCGTGGCCGCGGCCATCACCTTCCTGATCGTGCACTCCTTCTACAAGGCATCGCTGTTCCTGGTGGTCGGCATCCTCGACCGGCAGCTCGGTACCCGCGATGTCGACCATCTCGGCGGCCTCGCCCGGGCCATGCCGATCACCACGGCGGCGGCCGCCGCCGCGGCCTTCTCGATGGCCGGCTTCCCGCCGTTCCTCGGCTTCATCGGCAAGGAGCTGAAGTACGAAGGCGCCCTCGCCATCGCCTCCGAGCCGCTCCTGGTGGCCGGCGCCGCCGTGCTCGCCAACGCCCTGATGGTCGCCGTCGCCGGCATCGTCGCCTTCCGCCCCTTCTTCGGCCGCGCGCGGGCGACGCCGAAGACGCCGAGCGAGGCGCCTCTGCGCCTCTGGATCGGCCCCGCCGTCCTGGCCAGCCTGGGACTGCTGTTCGGCCTCGCCCCCTCCTTGATCGCCGACAGCCTCGTGCAGCCGGCGGTCGCCGCGATCCTCGGCCGGCCGGAGAGCATCAAGCTGGCGCTGTGGCACGGCATCAACCTGCCGCTGCTGCTCAGCCTCCTGACCTTCGCTCTCGGCCTGGCGATCTACGCCGGCCATGGCGCGCTGCGGCGCGCGCTGGCGACCGCGGAAACGCGCCTGCCGACGAACGCCGACCGCGCCTGGGACGGCCTGATGGACGGCATCAAGCGGCTGGCCGCCTGGCAGACCCGGCTGCTGCAGGGCGGCCTGCTGCGCCGCTACCTCTTCACCGTCTTCGCCAGCTTCGCCCTGCTGGTCGGCGCGACGCTGCTGATCACGGCGGCGCTGCCGGCGGCGCTGACCTGGCCCGACCTGCTGTTCAAGCACTGGGTCGTCGTCGCCCTGATCGCCGCCGGCGCCGTCACCACGGCGCGCGCCCGCTCGCGGCTGGTGGCGGTCTGCGCCCTCGGCGTCGTCGGTGTCGGCATCGCCATGCTCTTCGTCATGTTCGGCGCGCCCGACGTGGCGATCACCCAGCTCCTGGTCGAGACGCTCGTCGTCGTGCTGGTCGCCGTGGCCATGCTGCGCCTGCCCGGCCTCGAGCAGGGGCGCCGCGCCGCCGCCGGCCGGCACCTGGATGCCCTGCTCGCCGGCAGCGTCGGCCTGGTCGTCGCCCTGCTGGTGTTGGCCGTGGTCGAGACGCCGATGGACAACCGGGTCACCGCCTACTTCGAGCAGACGAGCGTGCCCGAGGCCTTCGGGCGCAACATCGTCAACGTGATCCTGGTCGACTTCCGCGCCCTCGACACCTTCGGCGAGGTCGCCGTGGTCGCGGTCGCCGCGCTCGGCGCCTACGCCCTGCTGCGCGGCACGCTGAGGAGGCGCAGCCCATGAGCTCGCTGATCCTCGGCGCGGCGACCCGCCTGCTGGTCGCCCTGATGCTGCTGTTCTCGATCTACATGCTGCTGCGCGGTCACAACGAGCCCGGCGGCGGCTTCATCGGCGGCCTGATCGCCAGCATCGGCTTCGTGCTCTATGCCATCGCCCAGGGCACCGAGACGGCCCGCCGCGCCCTGCGCCTCGAGCCGGCGACGATCGCCATGGCCGGCCTCGGCATCGCCCTGTTCTCCGGCCTGGTCGCGGCCCTCGCCGGCGCGGAGCCCTTCACGGGGCAGTGGTGGTTCATCGGCGGCGACGCGGAGAGCAAGGGCCTGCCGCTCAGCACGGTCCTGCTGTTCGACATCGGGGTCTATCTGGTCGTCGTCGGCTCGGTCCTGACGCTGGTCTTCACCCTCGAGGAGTCGGTCTGAGCATGGAGCCCGTCCTGGCGATCCTCGTCGGCCTGCTCGTGGCGACCAGCGTCTATCTGATGCTGGCGCGCAACGTCCTGCGCTTCCTCTTCGGCCTGGTGCTGCTGAGCAACGCCGCGAACATGACCATCTTCGCCGCCGGCCGGCAGACCTCGACCGCGCCGCCCCTGGTGCCGCCGGGCCTGGAGGGGCCGGTGGCAGAGGTCGCCAACGCCCTGCCGCAGGCGCTGATCTTGACGGCCATCGTCATCGGCTTCGGGCTGCTGTCCTTCGCCCTGGTCCTGGTATTTCGCGGCTATCAGACGCTCGGCACGCTCGACAGCGACGCCATGCGCACGGCCGAGCCCCTCGAGGTGCCGTCGGAGACGCGGAGCGAGCCGTCATGAGCTGGCTGCTCGCCGCCCCGATCCTGCTGCCCCTGGCCAGCGCCGTCTTGGTCTTCCTGCTGCGCGACCGGGGCGCGCTGGCGCGATACTTGAGCCTCGTCGCCTGCCTGCTGCTCTTGCTGGCGGCGGCGGCCTTGATGGCCCGGGTCTGGTCGGAGGGCGTGGTCGCCGCCCAGATGGGCGCCTGGCCCGCGCCCTTCGGAATCACCCTGGTCGCCGACCTGCTGAGCGCGGTCATGCTGCTGATCACCGCCATCACCGGCCTGGCGGTCGCGGTCTACGCCCTCTCGGACATCGACGCGCGCCGCGAATCGCTCGGCTACCACGCGCTCTTCCAGGTGCTGCTGGCCGGCGTCTGCGGTGCCTTCCTGACCGGCGACCTCTTCAACCTCTACGTCTGGTTCGAGGTCATGCTGATCGCCTCCTTCGGCCTGCTGGTGCTCGGCGGCGACCGGGCGCAGATCGACGGCGGCATCAAGTACGTCGCCCTCAACCTGGTCTCGACCGTGCTGTTCCTGACCGGCATCGGCCTGCTCTACGGCATGACCGGCACGCTGAACATGGCCGACCTGCACGTCGCCGTGGCGGCGCTGGAGAACAAGGCGCTGCTGACCGTCGTCGCCGTCGTCTTCATCGTCGCCTTCGGCGTCAAGGCGGCCATCTTCCCGCTGTTCTTCTGGCTGCCGGCCTCCTATCACACGCCGCCGGTCGCCGTCTCCGCGGTCTTCGCCGGGCTGCTCACCAAGGTCGGCGTCTATGCGCTGATCCGCGCCTTCACGCTGATCTTCACCCACGACGTCGACTACACCCACGGCCTGCTTCTGGTGATCGCCGGCTTGACCATGGTGACCGGCGTGCTCGGCGCGGCGGCGCAGAACGAGTTCCGCAAGATCCT